>DXIO01000138.1 GCA_019112875.1 Candidatus Aquabacterium excrementipullorum | reverse complement strand
ACGCAAACAAAAAAAAGGGCGGCACACCCCGGAATCCGTGCCGCCCCGAACACACCGAAGTGCACAGGAGAAAATCAACCAGTCCGATTGCGGAACGACGGCACCCGCCGCCCCATGAACGCCGCCACACCCTCCGCGAAATCCGGGTGATCGATCAGCTCACGCTGCCGCTCGGCCTCATAGGCCAGTTGCGCCGCCAGGTCATTGCAGCGCGCCGCCTCGAAAGCACGCCGCATCTCGATCGCCCCATGCGCCGGCAACTCCGCCAGCCGGCGTGCCAGCGCACGCCCTTCATCCGCCAAGGCCGCATCGTCCACCACGGACCACACCAAGCCCCAATCCAGCGCCTGCTCGGCCGACAGCTTGTCACCTAGCAAGGTCAGCCCTAAAGCGCGCGAACGCCCCACCAGGTTCGCCAAAAACCATGTGCTGCCCAGGTCCGGCACGATGCCCAGCTTGGGCATGAACGGAAAGTAGAAGTACGCCGAGCGCGCAGCCACCACCAGGTCCGCTGCCAGCGCCAACCCCACGCCCGCGCCCGCCGCCGCCCCGTTCAGCGCCGTCACCACCGGCACCGGCGATTCACGCAAGGCCACCACCAGCTTGTTGGACAGCACCGCCATCGTGTCGGCCGTGCGCGTGCCCAGGCTGCGCGTGTCGCCTTCGGCCGGCACCATCGCGCTCAGGTCGGCGCCCACGCAGAAGCCTCTGCCCTCACCCGTGATCAGCAGCGATCGCACATCCGGATCGCCATTGATCTTCGACAGCACGTCCAGCAGGGCGTGCTGCATGGCCTCGGTCAGCGGATTCATGCGCGCCGCGTTGTCCAGGGTCACGACCCCGACGGCGCCGTCGCGTTCGTATCGAATGCCGGATCCCGATGCCATCACAGCCTTTCGATGATGGTGACGTTGGCCAGACCACCGCCTTCGCACATGGTCTGCAGGCCGTAGCGCGCCTGGCGGTGGATCAGCGCGTGCACCAGCGTCGTCATGAGCTTGGTGCCCGAGCCGCCCAGCGGATGGCCCAGCGCGATGGCGCCGCCGTGCACATTGAGCTTGGCCGGATCGGCGCCCAAGGCCTGCAGCCAGGCCAGCGGCACCGAGGCGAAGGCCTCGTTCACTTCGTACAGGTCGATGTCCTTGATCGACAGGCCGGCCTTCTTGAGCGCCAGTTGCGTCGCCGGGATGGGCGCCTCCAGCATGATCACCGGGTCATGCCCGATCACCGTCATGTGGTGGACACGCGCCAGCGGCTTGACGCCCAGCGTCTTCAGGCCCCGCTCGTTGACGACCAGCACACCGCTGGCGCCATCGCAGATCTGGCTGGCGCTCGCGGCCGTCAGCACGCCGCCTTCCTGAATCAGCTTGACACCGGCGATGCCTTCGAGCGAGGCGTCGAAGCGGATGCCCTCATCGACCAGGTGGGGCTCGTTGTGCGTTTCGCCGTCGGCGGTTCGAACCTGCACCGACACGATCTCTTCCTCGAAGCGCCCCAGGCGCGTGGCCTCGATGGCGCGCTGGTGGCTCAGGAAGGCGAAGGCGTCGAGCTGGTCCTTGGTCAGGCCGTACTTGCGCGCGATGGCCTCGGCGCCGCTGAACTGGCTGAACTCCACGCCGTCGTAGCGCTTCTTCATCGAAGGGCTCACGTACAGGCCCAGGCCGTTCTTGAGCGGCAGCGTGATCGGCGTGCCCATGGGCACGCGCGACATGCTCTCGACACCGGCGGCGATCACGATGTCCTGCGTGCCCGACATCACGGCCTGCGCCGCGAAGTGCAGCGCCTGCTGCGACGAGCCGCACTGGCGGTCCACCGAGGTACCGGGCACCGATTCGGGCAGCGAGGACGACAGGATGGCGTTGCGCGCCACGTTGGCCGCCTGCTCGCCCACCTGGCCGACGCAGCCCATGATGACGTCGTCGACCGCGGCGGGATCGACCCCGCTGCGCTGCACCAGCGCGTCGAGCACCTGGGCGGCCAGGTCGGCAGGGTGCCAGCCGGACAGGCGGCCGCCCCGGCGACCACCCGCCGTGCGGGCGGCGGCAACGATATAGGCTTCAGACATGGGATGGATCCTCTGTGGGGATTGAAAAACCTGCGCTCAACGCGGCGCCATGCGGATCGCGCCGTCCAGGCGCACGCTCTCGCCGTTGAAGTAGCCGTTGGTCAGCATCACCTCCACCAGCTGCGCGTACTCATCGGGCTCGCCCAGGCGTTTGGGGAAGGGCACCGATTCGGCCAGCGCGGCCTTGACGTGGTCGGGCGCGGCCTGCAGCAGCGGCGTGTTGAAGATGCCCGGCAGGATGGTGTTGACGCGGATGCCTTCGCCCATCAAATCGCGCGCGATGGGCAAGGTCATGCCGACGATGCCGGCCTTGGAGGCCGAGTACGCCGCCTGGCCCATCTGGCCGTCCTGCGCGGCCACCGAGGCCGTGTTGACGATGGCGCCGCGCTCGCCGTCCTGCAGCGGCGACAGGGTCAGCATGCCGGCGGCCGACTTGGCGATGCAGCGGAAGGTGGCCACCAGGTTGACCTGCACGATGCGGTCGAAGCCGGCCAGCGGGAAGTGGCGGATCTCGCCGCTGGTCTTGTCGCGGCTGGCGGTCTTGGTGGCGTTGCCGATGCCGGCGCAGTTGACGAGCACGCGCTCCTGGCCATGGCGGCTGCGGGCGCGTTGCAGCGCGGCGTCCACGTCGGTGTCCGAGGTCACATCGACCTGGCAGAAGATGCCGCCGAGGTCACGCGCCAGGCTTTCGCCCAGGTCGGCGTTCAGGTCGAAGATGGCGACCTTCACGCCCTGGGCCGCCAGGCGGCGGGCCGTGGCCGCACCCAGGCCCGAGGCGCCACCGGTCACGACGGCGGCGATGCTGGAATCGAGTTTCATGGGGATGAAGAGATGAGTGGATTGAGGGGCCGGCCAGCGGCTCAGCTGTGGAAACGCTCGCCCTTGGCGGCCATCTCGCGCATGCGGGCCGTGGCCTGGTAGGCCGGGGCGAGCGCGGCGTACTTGTCGCTCAGGGCCACCACCTGGGGCAGCCCCAGCCAGTCGGCGTACTTGAGCGCGCCGCCCAGGTAGGCGGGCAGGCCCAGGCCCAGCATCAGCGCCATGTCGACCTCGGCGGCCGAGGCCGCCACGCCGTCATCCAGCGCGTGGGCCGATTCGATGATCATCGGCAGCATCATGCGTTCGACGATCTCTTGCGGCGTGAAGCTGCGCTGGCCCTCGGTCTGCAGGCTGCGTACCAGCTCGTGCGCCTCGGGCGACGAGGACTTGCGCGGCTTGCCACCGGCATCGGGGGCGTAGCGGTAGAAGCCTTCGCCCGTCTTCTGGCCATAGCGCTGGCGCGAGACCAGCGCCTTCACGGCATTGCGCGGCACCGGCTTCATGCGCTCGGGATAGCCCGCCGCGATCACGTCGCCCACGTGAGCGCCCGTGTCCATGCCGACCACATCCTGCAGGTAGGCCGGGCCCATGGGCCAGCCGAAGGCTTCCATCACGCGGTCGACATCCTCGAAGTCGGCGCCATCGGCCACCAGTTGCAGGAAGCCGTTCACATAGGGCGTGACGATGCGGTTGACCAGGAAGCCCGGGCAGTCCTTGACCACGATGGGCGTCTTGCCCATGGCCAGCACCTGCGTCACCGCCGTGGCCACGGCCGCGTCGCTGGTCTTCACACCACGGATCACCTCGACCAGCGGCATCACCGGCACGGGGTTGAAGAAATGCATGCCGACCACGTTCTCGGGCCGCAGCAGCGGGCGCGCGATGTCGTCGATGCGCAGGCTGGAGGTGTTGGACGCGATGATGGCGTCAGTGCGCACCGAACCTTCGAGCACGCCCAGCACCTGCTGCTTGATGTCCAGGCGCTCGACCACGGCCTCGATCACCAGATCGACGGTGTCGAAGCCCCGGTCGTCGAGCTGCGGCTTGATGGATTGCAGCACCGCGTCGGCCTTGTCCTGCGTGAGCCGGCCGGACTTGACCTGGCGGCTCAGCAGCTTGCCGGCTTCGTTCATGCCGAGGTCCAGTTGCTTGCTGGCGATGTCCTTGAGGATCACGGGCGTGCCGCGCAGCGCGGCGGTGTAGGCGATGCCGCCGCCCATGATGCCTGCGCCCAGCACGGCCAGTTGCTTGACCTTCTGGCCGCCCTGACCCGTGTGCTTGCGCGAGGCCTTCTTGAGCAACTGGTCGTTGAGGAAGACCTGCACCAGCGCGCCGGCGGCCTGCGTCTTGGCGACACGGCCGAAGGCTTCGGCCTCCAGGGCCAGCGCGCGGGCACGGTCCACGCCAGCGGCTTCGGCCATCATCTCGGCGGCGATCAAGGCGGCGGGTTGATGCGGCGGGCTGTCGGCCTTGATCTTCTCAACCGCCGTGGCGAACAGGGCCAGGCGGTCCTTGTCGCTCAAAGGCAAGGGCTGGCGCTTGCGCGCCTGCGCGGCCTGCCAGTCCACTTGGCCCTCGGCGGCGCGGCGCAGCAGGGCCAGGGCCGTGTCACGCAAGGCGGCGGGCTCGGCCACCTCATCGACCACACCCGCGGCCTGCGCCGCCGTTGCCTTGGCCGGCTTGCCGCTGGCCACCCATTCCAGCGCGGTCTGCGCACCCGCCACGCGCGACAGGCGCACCGTGCCGCCGAAACCCGGGAACAGGCCCAGCTTCACCTCGGGCACACCCACCTGGGCGGCCGTGGACATGACACGGTGGCTGGCGGTGAGCGCGAGTTCCAGCCCACCGCCCAGCGCGAAGCCGTTGATGGCGATCACGCTCGGGAAGGGCAGGTCCTCGAAGGCCACGAAGATCTGGTTCTTGGCCAGCACGCCGGTGGCGATCTGCTCGGCGCCGTCCTTGAACATCTCGCCGAACTCCTTGATGTCGGCGCCGACGATGAAGACATCCTTCGCGCTCGTCACCAGCACGCCGCGCATATCGCCGGCCTTGGCCAGCAGCTCGGTGGCCTGGCGGAACTCGTCCACCGTGCGGGCGTCGAGCTTGTTGATCACATCGTTGCGGGCGTCGAAACACAGTTCGACGAAGCCCTCGTCCAGCCTGCTCAGGCGGATGCTGTCACCTTGAAACACGTGCGCTCCTTGTTGGCGCGGGCTCATGCCACGCCTTTGCATGCACTGTAGAAATGGGGGCTGTGCGGGTCCATCGTCCAAAGGGACGAATCACACGTGGCTCATGCAGCCCAGCGGCTGGCCACCTCAAGTCGCTCGCGGCACTGCGCCACCATGCGCTCGAGCAGCACGGCACAGGTGGGCACGTCGTCGATCAGGCCGATGCACTGGCCCGCGCTCACGATGCCGCCATCGACCACGCCGCTGGCCAGGGCCGCGCGGCCACGCTGGCCGGACACGAGCGGGCGGATCTCCTCGAAGGTGCAGCCGCCTTCGCGGCGCTCCATCGACAGCACTTCATCGGCGATGGCGTTGCGGAACACGCGCGCTGTGTTCTTGAGCGTGCGGAAGATCAGCGCGGTGTCGCGCTCGCTGCCGCGCACCAGCGCCTGCTTGATGTCGTCGTGGATGGGCGCCTCTTGCGTCACGCAAAAGCGCGTGCCCATGTTCACGCCCTCGGCGCCCAGGGCCAGCGCGGCGGCCATGCCACGCCCGTCGGCGATGCCGCCCGAGGCGATCACGGGGATCTTGAGTTGCCGCGCGGCCGAGGGGATCAGCACCAGGCCACCGACGTCGTCCTCGCCCGGGTGGCCGGCGCATTCGAGCCCGTCGATGGAGACCATGTCCACCCCATTGCGCTCGGCCGACAGCGCATGACGCACCGTGGTGCACTTGTGCACGATGGTCACGCCCGCCGCCTTGAAGCGCTCGATGAACTCCTTGGGGCTGTTGCCCGCCGTTTCGACGACCTTCACGCCGCTGTCGATGATGGCCGACACGTACTCGGCATAGGGCGGCGGCGTCACCGTGGGCAGGATGGTGAGGTTGACGCCGAAGGGCTTGGACGTCATCGCGCGGCAGCGTTCGATCTCGCTGCGCAGGGCATCGGGCGTGGGCTGGGTCAAGGCGGTAAGGATGCCCAGGCCACCAGCGTTGGACACGGCCGCGGCCAGTTCGGCCAGGCCCACCCACATCATGCCGCCCTGGATGATGGGGTAGGCGATGCCCAGCGATTCACTCACGCGTGTCTTCATGTCCGTTGTCCTGAGAAAGAGAGGGGTGGGGATAGAGGCGGTGCGGTGCCTGCGTGGCGCGCTCACGCAGCCAGGGCGGCACGCAGAAGCGGTCGCCACTGCTGGATGACCGGGCCGACAGGCGATCGCACTGCGCGACGAAGGCCTGCACGCCCTGGGTCTCGATGAAGGAGATCGGGCCGCCTGTCCAGGCCGGGTAGCCCAGCTCGCGCACGGCCACCACGTCGGCCTGGGCCGGGTCGTCGATCACGCCTTCGTCCAGGCAGCGCGCGGCCTCCAGGGCGGTGGCGCTCAGCCAGCGCCACTTCACGTCGTCAAGGTTGGGCTGCCGAGGTGACGCCGCATGGGTCAAGTCATCCAAGATCGGCGGTGGTGCGAAGCCCGCCCGCACGGCCGCATTGCGCATCAGCGAAGGGCTCACGCCGTCGGCGGCCAGCGCGCGGGCTTCGTCGGCATGGGCGCGCACCAGGCGGCCGGCGCAGCGGTCGGCCGGGTAGCGTGTGGCGGCGGCCCACTGGCGCGTCAGGCGCGGGCCATTGACGAAGAGCGTGCGCAGCCGGTTGCGCGCCACGGGGCCGGCCAACAGCAGGCTGAAATGGCGTGCCTCGAGTGCCAGGGCCTGATCAATGGGCAGTTGCGTGCCTTCGTACACGCACGACAGGATCGCCAGTGGCGCGGGTTCGTTGTCCTGCGTGTCGCGGCGCACGCGCGCCACGCCCAGGCCGAAGCTGTTCGAGGCATGCGACGCCAGCGCGCCAGCGCCACCGGGCACCTTGAAGCCCTTCACGTCCCAGGGCTGCACGGCATCGGCATGGGCCAGCACCCAGCGGCGCGCGGCGGGGATCACATCCTTCGCGGTCAGCACCTGGTCGACCAGGCCGAGCTGCAGCGCTTCGGCGGGCGGCACCTGGCGGCCCGAGAGCAGCAGTGGCAGGGCCGCCGCAATGCCGATCAGGCGCGGCAGGCGCTGCGTGCCACCGCCACCGGGCAGCACGCCGAACTGCACCTCCGGCAGACCGATCACGGCACGCGGGCTTTCCGCGATGACACGGTGATGGCAGGCCAGGGCCAGCTCATAGCCGCCACCCAGGGCCCCGCCGTGGATGGCCGCGGCCACTGGCTTGCCGCATTGCTCCAGCGCGCGAATCGTTTGCTGCGCAGGTGCCAGCACCGCCAGGATCTGCACGGCATTCAAGCCGGCTTCGTGCACGGCCAGCAGGTCTTCGGGCGCCGCGCCACTGCAAAAGCCCGTGGCCTTGCCCGAGGTAATCACCAGCCCGCAGATGTCGGCGTTGTCCTTCACATGGGCCACGGCCCCCGCCAGATCGGCCAGGAACCCGGGCGTGAAGGCGTTGTCGGCCCGGCCCTTCACGTCCATGGTCAGCAAGGCCACGCCATTGGCATCGACCGAGAGGCTGAGGTTCTCCCACTGGTGTTCGCGCATCGCGTGTCCTCAGGTGCGTTCGATGATCAGGGCCGTGGCCTGGCCGGCCGCCGCGCACAGCGTGACCAGGGCGGTGGCCTGGCCACGCCGCTCCAGCTCGTCGAGCACGGTGCCCAGCAGGATGGCACCGGTGGCGCCCAGCGGGTGGCCCAGCGCGATGGCGCCGCCATTGACGTTCACGCGCGCCGGGTCGATGTCGAAGTGGCGCATGTAGGCCATGGGCACCACGGCGAAAGCCTCGTTGACCTCGAACAGGTCGATGTCTTGGATGCTCATGCCGCAGCGGTCCAGCGCGCGCTTGGTCACGGGCATCGGCCCGCCCAGGCTGAGCAGTGGCTCGGAGGCGCAGCTGGCACTGGCCAGGATGCGGGCACGCGGCTTGAGCTGCGTACGCTGCACGAAGGCGCGGCTGCCCAGCAGCACGGCGCAGGCACCATCGACGATGCCGCTGGCGTTGCCGCCGGTGTGCACGTGATCGATGGCGGCCAGGTGCGGGTAGCGCTGCAGCACGATGCTGTCGAAGCCCTCCTCGCCCAGGGCGGTGAACACGGGCTTGAGCTTGGCCAGGTCCGCCAGCGTGGTGCCGGGGCGCAGGGCCTCGTCACGCGCCAGCACTTCACGGCCGAGTTCGTCAAGCACCGGCAGCAGCGAGCGATCGAAGTACCCCGCTGCCTGCGCGGCGCCCGCGCGTCGCTGGCTCTCGCAGGCATAGGCATCGACCTGTTCGCGCGAGAAGCCTTCGAGCGTGGCCATCAGGTCGGCGGCCACGCCGTTGGGGATGTAGGGATGGTGGCGACCGATGGCCGGGTCCGTGTAGGTGGCACCGCCGTCGCTGCCGATGGCCACGCGCGACATCGACTCCACGCCGCCACCGATCACCGCCTCGGCCTGGCCGGCGGCGATCAGCGCGTGGCCCATCTTGAGCGTGTCCAGCGCCGAGGTGCAGAAGCGGTTGAGCTGGTAGCCCGTCACGCCATCGCCGTAGCCGGCGGCCAGCAACGCGGCGCGTGTGATGTCGGCGCCCTGCTCGCCCACCGGCATGACCACGCCCAGGCCCACGTCGTCGATCTCGTCGGCATCGAAGCCGTTGCGCTCGCGAAGGCCCCGCAGCACATGGGCGGCCAGGCGCACCGGCGTGGTCCCATGCAGCGCGCCGTCGGGGCGGCCCTTGCCGCGCGGCGTGCGCACATGGTCGTAGACAAACACATCGTTCATGCGGTTCCCTGGGCCCGGATAGGCTAAAGATGGCCGCCTGACTCTAGGCAAGTACCCCGTCAGCGCCCATCGTCGGATCCGACGGAAAGCAACCCGCGCACGCCTAGGTTTTGCCCGTAGAGACAAACACATTAATGCAGGCAGACAATCCGCGCTGACACGGGTGCGTCGCCGCTCGCGGCGCTGCGGCGCGCCCCACCAACACAGGATCCACCGGACTTCGGCCCACCCGCCCAGCAGGTACCGTCATGCCCCTTGCTTCACCCCCCAACACGCTCGACGCCCCCGCCGCCAAGCCC
>DXIO01000137.1 GCA_019112875.1 Candidatus Aquabacterium excrementipullorum | reverse complement strand
GGTCTGGATGCACAGCATTCGCACCCGCTGCAGCAGGCCTGGCAGGAGTTGGACGTGCCGCAGTGCGGCTATTGCCAAGCCGGCCAGATCATGACGGCCGCAGCCCTGCTCAAGCACAACCCCAAGCCCAGCGACGAAGAGATCGAGGGCGCCATGTCGGCCAACCTGTGCCGCTGCGCCACCTACCTGCGCATCAAGGCCGGCGTACGCCGCGCCGCGGAGATCGCGGTGGCGGCGCCCGTGTCGCGCAAGAAGGCGGCACCGGCCAAGGGGGACGCATGAACGCCACGCTCGACCAAGGCCGCCGGGGCTTCCTGCGCCATTCGGCCCTGCTGGGCGGTGGCCTGGTGCTGGGTGCCTACCTGCGTGATGCGGACAGTGCCAACGCGGCCACGGCCCGCATCGCCCGCCCTGATGCCGCCGGTGGCCAGAACACCACCGCCCTGCCCGATTTCAAGCCGAATGCCTTCATCCGCATCGCGCCCTCGGGCGTGGTCACCCTGGTCTCCAAGCAACCGGAGATCGGCCAGGGCATCAAGACCTCGCTGCCGATGGTGATCGCCGAAGAACTGGAGGTGGACTGGAAGGACGTGGTCATCGTGCAGGGCGACCTGGACCCGGTCTACGGCAGCCAGAGCGCGGGCGGCTCGACCTCCACCCCGAACAACTACGACAACTTCCACAAGCTGGGTGCCACGGCGCGCACGCTGCTCGTCCAGGCCGCCGCGCAGACCTGGCGCGTGCCCGTGGCCGAGTGCGAGGCCGCCCGCAGCGCCGTGCACCACCGCTCCAGCAAGCGCCGCCTGGGCTATGGCGAACTGGTGGCCCTGGCCGCCACCCTGCCCGTGCCCGAGGGCGACGCCGTGGTGCTCAAGGACCCGGCCCGCTACACGCTGCTGGGCCAGCGCATCGGCGGCGTGGACAACGCGGCCATCGTGTCGGGCAAGCCGCTGTTCGGCATCGACATCAAGCTGCCGGGCATGCTGTACGCCGTGTACGAGAAAAGCCCGGCCTTTGGCGGCAAGGTGGTGCGCGCCAACCTGGATGCGGTCAAGGCCCTGCCGGGCGTGCGTGATGCCTTCGTGGTCGAGGGCGGCGATGGCGACCTGCGCGGGCTGCTGCCCGGCGTGGCCATCGTGGCCGATTCGACCTGGGCCGCCTTCAGCGCGCGCCGCCAGCTCAAGGTGGTGTGGGACGAAGGCGCGGTGGCCAACGAAAGCTGGGCTGGCCACGCAGTCAAGGCGGCCGAGCTGGGCGGCAAGCCCGGCGCCGTCACCTTGCGCCGCGATGGTGATGCGGCGGCCGCCCTGCAGGGCGCGGCCAAGCGCGTGGAGGCCGCCTACAGCTACCCCTTCATCTCGCATGCCAGCTTCGAGCCGCAGAACTGCACCGCCTGGTTCAAGGACGGCCAGCTGGCGCTGTGGGCCCCCACGCAGAACCCGGGCGCCGGCCAGAACCTGGTGGCCGCCACGCTGGGCATCCCCAAGGAGGCGATCACGCTGCACATCACGCGCAGCGGCGGCGGCTTCGGGCGCCGCTTGAGCGCCGACTACATCGTGGAGGCCGCGGCCATCGCCAGGCGCGTGCCCGCCCCCGTCAAGCTGACCTGGTCTCGCGAGGATGACCTGCGCCACGACCACTACCGCGCCGGCGGCTTCCACTTCCTGCGCGGCGGGCTGGACGCCCAGGGTCGCGTGGTGGCCTGGCACAACCACTTCGTCACCTTCGGCAACCCGGTGGAGCGCGAAGGCAAGAAGATGCTGCAGCCGGGGGCAGGCGCCAGCCTCAATGGCGACGAGTTCCCGGGCCGCTGGGTGGCCAACTGCCTGCTGGAGCAGACGCCCCTGGAAAGCGGTATCCCCATGGGCCCGTGGCGCGCCCCGGGCAGCAATGTGTTCGCCTGGGTGTTCCACAGCTTCATCGACGAACTGGCGCACGCCGCCGGCCAGGATCCGCTGGCCTTCCGCCTGGCCCTGCTGGGCGACAAGGACGTGGTGCCCGCGAGCGACCCGCGCGCCCTGCCCTACCACGTGGGCCGCATGAAGGGCGTGCTCAAGCTGGCCGCCGAAAAGGCTGGCTGGGGGCGCAAGCTGCCCCGCGGCAAAGGCCAGGGCATCGCCTTCCACTTCAGCCACCGCGGCTATGTGGCGCAGGTGGCCGAGGTGAGCGTGTCCAAGGAGGGCGTGCTGAAGGTGGACCGCGTCGTCGTGGCCGCCGACGTGGGCGCGCAGATCGTGAACCTGAGCGGCGCCGAGAACCAGGTGCAGGGCTCGGTGATCGATGGCATCAGCGCGCTCTACCAGGAACTGGACATCGACCATGGCCGCGTGGTGCAGAGCAACTTCCACGAGTACCCGATTCTGCGGATGACCGAGGCGCCGCCGCGCATCGAATCGCACTTTTTGAAGACACCCTTCCCGGTGACGGGCCTGGGCGAGCCGGCCTTCCCACCCGTGGCGCCGGCCGTGTGCAACGCCATCTTCGCGGCCACGGGGCACCGGGTACGGCAGTTGCCGCTGTCGCGCACGGATCTGCGCTGGTCATAAGCGCGACGCCATCCGATGGACAGCCTGGACCAGGACGTGCTCGGCGCCGTGCGCCGCTGGACCGCGCAGGGCCGGCGTTTCGCACTGGTGACGGTGGCGCGCACGTGGGGCTCGGCCCCGCGCCAGCCCGGCGCGTGGATGGCCCTGCGAGACGACGGCCAGGTAGCGGGCTCCGTGTCAGGCGGCTGCGTGGAAGACGACCTGCTGCGGCGTGTCACGGATGGCGGGCTGGTGGCGCGGCCTGGCACATCGGCCGGGCGGCCCTTCCCGGTGGTGTATGGCGCCACGCGCGATGAAGCCTTGCGCTGGGGCCTGCCCTGCGGTGGCAGGCTGGAGCTGGTGGTCGAGCCGGCACCGGATCCAGCGTTGCTGCTGGCACTCGCCGGGCAACTGGCACAAGGCCAGCTGATGCGCCGCCGCGTAGACCTTTCCACCGGTGAAGTCACGCTGCACGACGGCACCCGCGACGACGAGCTTTCATGGGACGGCGAGGTGCTCGACACCCTCCACGGCCCCCGCTGGCGCCTGCTGCTGATCGGCGCAGGCCAGACCTCGCACTACCTGGCGCGCATGGCCCAGGCGCTGGACTATGCCGTGACCGTGTGCGACCCGCGCCCCGAATACGCCGAGGGCTGGGACGTGCCCCATGCACCCTGGGTGCGTGGCATGCCCGATGACGCCGTGACCGCGATGATGCCGGATGCGCACACCGCCATCGTCGCCCTGACACACGACCCGAAACTGGACGACATGGCGCTGCTCGAAGCCCTGAAATCGCCCGCCTTCTATGTGGGCGCGCTGGGCTCGGCGCTGAACAACGCGCGCCGCCGCGAGCGCCTGCGCGAGCACTTCGATCTGGGTGATGAGGACGTGGCCCGGCTGCACGGCCCGGTCGGATTGCCCATCGGCAGCCGCACACCGCCCGAGATCGCCGTGTCCATCGTGGCCGAGATGACGGCCGTGCGGCGTCAGTCGGCCTTGGTGTCGGCGGCGGCCGTGGCCTCGTCCAGCGGCAGGGTGGTCACGCGCACCGACAACGTGTGCTCGCCGCCGCCCCTGATCACGCCGCGCAGCGGTGTCACATCGCCGAAGTCCCTGCCGTAGGCCACGCGCACGTGGTTGAGGCCCGGCAGACAATCGTTGGTCGGATCCAGCCCCAGCCATTCACCCGCGCGCTGCGCCTTCAGGCCCGGGCACCACACGCTCACCCATGCATGCGAGGCATCGGCGCCCACCAGGCGCGGCTGGCCCGGCGGCGGCTGGGTCAGCAGGTAGCCGCTCACGTAGCGCGCGGCCAGGCCGCAAGCCCGCAGGCAGCCCAGCATCAGGTGCGCGAAATCCTGGCAGACGCCTTCGCGGCGGTGGAACACCTCGAGCACCGGCGTGGAGATGTCCGTGGAGGCCGGTGCGTAACGGAAATCTCGATGGATGCGGTGCATCAGCTCGATGGCGCCCTGGGCGATGGGCCGAGAGGGGTGCAACGATTCGCGCGCATAGGCCCGCAACTCTTCATGCAGCGGCACGTAGGGCGAGGCGTAAGCGAACTCGGCCGCCGGCTCGAACGGTGCGTGGGCGCGGTAGACCAGTTGCTCGCGGACCTGGGCGATGTGAAGGCTCTGTTCCGGCTGCAAGCCTTGGTAGCGCGGCCGGATCTCGACCTCGCTGCGGGCCTTGACCACCAGTTCGCTGTGCGGCGCATTCAGCGAGAAATAGGCGCGGCTGTTGCCGAAAGCATCGCGACGGGTGCTGTGCTGCGCAGGCGAAGGCGACACGCTCATCTCGAAGACGCGCAGGTTCTGCGCCTCGTCCGTCAACGGGCGCAGGCAGGCGATGTGGTGCGCCATCTCGACCGGGTAGGCGTAGTCGTAGCGCGTCTCGTGCTCGACGCTCAGGCGTGCGCTCGACTCGCGCACAGGCTCCTTCTGGCGCACGGTGTCCGGCAGGACATCGGCGGAGACGGCCACGGCATCGGCGGCACTGGGCTGGGGGCTCGGCAGGCTCATGCGCTGATCGTCTGGGCAGAGGGTTCGGCATGGGCGAAATAGCGCAGGCCCAGTTCGTCCGACAGGCGCCAGCTGGCCTCGATCAGGCGCTGCGCCAACGCATGCACGGCGGCCTCGCCGACGCCCGGCGTGGCCATGTCGTCCAGGTTGAGACCGACGCCTTCGACTGGCAGCAGGTCCAGCAGGTCGGTCAGCGGGCTGGCGCGGTCTGGCAGCTTGACCAGTTCGGTGCGCAGGCGGCGCAGCACGCAGGCCATGGCGCGCGGATTGGTTTCGTCCATCACCAGCGTGCCGACCAGGGCGGGCCATTCCAGCCGGCGCTGAAAGCGCGCCCGGAAGGTGATGGTGCTGTCGAGCAGCATCAGCAGCATGTCGAAGCCCTGCGGGCTGTGCACGGCGCCCTGCTGCACGAAGGCCTGCAGCATGCTGGCGTAGCCGCTCAGGCGCTCGATCAGGCGCCCCACGGTGAGCAGGCGCCAGCCGGCATCGCGCGTCATGCGGTCGGTCTGCGCGCCGGTGACCGCGGCCAGTTGCATGCCCAGGTGATCCAGCGCCTCGCGCGCCTCGACCAGGTCGCGAACCTGCTCTTCGCCACGGCGCAGGCGCAGGTTGAAATCTGGCGCCAAGGTGCGCAGCAGGCGATCGTGATCCGACGAGAGGCGATCACGCAAGGCGTAGGCCGTGCGCTCCAGCGAGCCCAGGTTGAAGGCCAGGCTGTAGGCCCCCTGCTTCGCCAGGGGATCGGCCAGGGCCTCCACCGCGGCGCGCTCGAACACGCGCGGTGATTGCAGCAGGCTGGGCGTGCCGGGCGGCACCAGGCCCGCGCCCGCCGCCAGGGAAGACATCGCTTCGAGCACGCCGGCATCGGGCGTGTCATCATCGCCCAGCAGGTTGACCAGGGCCTGCACCAGGCGCAGTTGCTGCTCGGCGCGCTCGGTGTAGCGGCCCATCCAGAACAGGTTCTCGCCAGTGCGGCTCGCCACAGGGCGCTGGCGCTGTACCACGTCGTCGGCCTTGAGCGGATGCGGCAGCATCGAGAAGGTGTCGACGGGCTCTTCGGTCAGCACCCAGGTGTCCAGGCTGCTGCCGCCCAGTTGCATCGACACGTAGCCGGCCTCGCGCGAGGCGATGCGCGTCATGCCACCCGGCAGCACCTGCCAGCCGCCCAGGCCATCGGCCAGGGCGTAGACGCGCAGCGAGGTGCCGCGCAGCGCGCACTGCCCTTGCGACCACACCGGCGTCTGCGAGAAGGACACGAAGCTCTGCGCGGTGTAGGCCGAAGGATCGCGCTCGATGCGGTCACGCAGGGCTTTCAAACCCGTGGGCGACAAGGTCGGGCCGAGCACGGCGTCCAGGCTCTGGCGGGGCGTGACGCCCCCATCGCGCAGGCCGCCATTCGGGTAGGTGGGGCGGACCACCTTGCTTGTCAATTCAGGGGCCACGGCGTCCAGCGCGGCGGCTTCGCCGCACCACCAGGTGGGCAGCGATGGCAGGGCCAGGTCTTCGCCCAGCACCGCCTGCGACAGCGCAGGCAGAAAGCCGTGCATCGCGGGCGATTCCAGGAAGCCCGTGCCCAGCGCGTTGGCCACGACCACGTTGCCGGCACGCACGGCCTGCAGCAGCCCCGGCACGCCCAGCGTGGAATCGGGGCGCAGTTCCAGCGGGTCGCAGAAGTCGTCGTCCACGCGGCGCAGCAGGCCGTGCAGCGGCTCCAGGCCCTGCACCGTCTTGAGGTAGACGCGCTCGTCGCGCACGATCAGGTCACCGCCTTCGACCAGCGGCAGGCCCAGGTAACGCGCCAGATAGGCGTGCTCGAAATAGGTCTCGTTGTAGGGGCCGGGCGTCCACAGCGCCAGGCGCGGGGCCTCGCTGCCGGCACAGGCTTCCGCCAGGGTCTGCAGCGTGTCCACCAGCTTGCGGTAACCACTGGCCAGGTGCTGCACGCTCAATGCGCGGTAGGCCTCGGGGAAAAGCCGCGACACGATCAGCCGGTTCTGCATCACGTAACCCAGGCCTGAGGGCGCCTGGGTGCGCTGCGACACCACCCACCAGCGCCCGTCGTCGCCACGCACCAGGTCGAAAGCCATCACGTGCAGGTAGACGTCGCCAGGCGGCTTCACGCCATGCAGGCCGCGCAGGTAGCCCGGATGGCCCAGCACCAGGGCCGAGGGCAGCAGCGCATCCTTGAGCAGGCGCTGCTCCCCATAGACATCCAGCAGCACCTGGTTGAGCAGGTGGGCCCGCTGGCTCACGCCCCGCTCGATCTGAGCCCAGTCCTGCGGGCCGATCAGCATGGGCAACACCTCCAGCGACCAGGGCCGGCTGTTGCCGCCGGGTGCGCTGTAGACGTTGTAGGTGATGCCGTCTTCCAGGATCTGCTGGGCCAGCACCGACTGGCGGCGGCTCAGGTCATCGACCGAGCCGCCCAGGTGGTCCGCGAAAGATTGCCAGGTGGGGCGCAGCTTGCCGTCGTCGTCGCGCAGTTCGTCGTAGTGCCCGGCCTCCACGTTCCGCGCGCGGGCCAGCAGTTCGGCGGCCGCCTGGGAGGTGTCGGGCAGGGCATCGGCGTCGAACAGGGGCAGGGAAATGGTCATGGTGACCCTGATTGTCCGGGATGCGGCGTGGGGCGGTGGGGGATGTTTTCTCGGGTGTCTTTTTGGATGGTTCAGGCCTGTTTCACCTTGCGCAAATCGAGGGTCAGCGGATGTTCGATGCCGGGTTCGGGCACGGTGATGGCCATCTGACCCGGCGTGTGACCCAGGCGGAAGAAGCGGGCCAGGCGACGGCTTTCGGCCTCGTAGCTGTTGACCGGGAAGGTGTCGTAGTTGCGGCCACCCGGGTGCGCCACGTGGTACTGGCAGCCGCCGAGCGAGCGCTTGAGCCAGGTGTCGACCAGGTCGAAGGTGAGCGGCGCATCGACGCCGATGGTGGGGTGCAGGCACGAAGGCGGCTGCCAGGCGCGGTAGCGCACGCCCGCCACGAACTCGCCAACGCGGCCCGTGGGATGCAGCGGCAATACCTGGCCGTTCACCGTCACCACATGGCGGTTGCCGTTGAGGCCCGTGGCGCGCAGCTCCAGCCGCTCCAGCGACGAATCGACGAAGCGCACGGTGCCGCCCGGCGAGCCCTCCTCGCCCATCACGTGCCAGGGTTCGAGCGCGCTGCGCAGCGTCAGGCGCACACCGGCCACGGACACCTCGCCCACGTAGGGGAAGCGGAACTCGAAATGCGGTGCGAACCATTCCGGGTCGAAGCTGAAGCCGGCCTGGCCCAACTCGGTCAGTACGTCGGCGAAGTCTTGCTGCACGAAGCTGGGCAACATGAAGCGATCGTGCAGGCCGGTGTGCCAGCGCGTGAGGCGCTTGGCGCCGTGGCCTTGATACGGCTCACGCCAGAACCAGGCCACCAGGGCGCGCAGCAGCAGTTGCTGCACCAGGCTCATCTTCGAATGCGGCGGCATCTCGAAGGCGCGCAGTTCCAGCAGCCCCAGGCGGCCGGTCGGGCCGTCGGGCGAGTAGAGCTTGTCGATGCAGAACTCGCTGCGGTGCGTGTTGCCGGTGGCGTCGATCAGCAGGTTGCGCAAGGTGCGGTCGATGATCCACGGGGGGCACTCGCCCCACAGCGCCAGCTGACGCTCGATCTCCTTGAAGGCGATCTCGATCTCGTAGACCTGGTCGTTGCGCGCTTCATCGATGCGAGGCGCCTGGCTGGTCGGCCCGATGAACAGACCGGAGAACAGGTAGGACAGCGAGGGATGGTTGTGCCAGAAGGTCAGCAGGCTGGACAGCAGCGTCGGCTTGCGCAGGAAGGGGCTGTCGGCCGGCGTGGCGCCGCCCAGCACGAAGTGGTTGCCGCCGCCGGTGCCGGTGTGGCGCCCGTCGATCATGAACTTCTCGGTGGACAGGCGTGTCTCGTGCGCGGCCTGGTAGAGGAACTCGGTGTGGTCGACCAGTTCGTCCCAGTGCGTGGCGGGGTGGATGTTGACCTCGATGACACCCGGATCAGGCGTGACCTGCAGCAGCTTGAGGCGCGGATCGCGCGGCGGCGGGTAGCCCTCCAGCACGATCTGCACGGCGAGCTCGGCCGCCGTGGCCTCGACGGCGGCCAGCAAGTCGAGGTAGTCGTCCAGCTTGCTCAGCGGCGGCATGAACACGTAGAGCACGCCGCCACCCTGGCCATTGGCCTCGACCTTGGGGCCGCTGGCGCGGTCAGGGTTGCGGGCCTCGACGACCAGGGCGGTGCGCGTGATCCAGTGGGCCGACTGGAAGCGGTTGGGGTTCGTGGCCGGATCCGTGAGGTCGGGGGTGGCGGGGCCGTCAGGGCCTGCACTGACCGAGAAATCGCCTGCGCTGGTGCCCGCGAAACCGCCAATGCCTTCGCCTTGCCCCGGCTGGCCGGCATCACCATCGCCAAAGCCACCAGGTACGGCATGCGCACTCGACCCGCGGCCGGCGTACTGCGCCCGCAGCGCGGCGGCGGTGGGCAAGGCCGATCTGGGCGCGAAGGGATCGTGCTCGTGCATCACGGGCAGATCGCCCCGCGTGGCCCAGGGCAGCGAATCCAGCGGCAACCGGTAGCCCATGGGTGAATCGCCCGGGAACAGGTACATGCGCTCGTCGCGGAAGAACCACGGGCCGGTCACCCATTTGGGGCCGGCCAGGCCCACGGGCCAGTCGCGCTTGAGCGGCAAGGCATAGCCCGTGACATGGTTCAGGCCCTGGTCGAAGACACGGCGCAGGCGCACCCGTTCGAGCTCGTCGTCCAGGCGCGAATCCAGAGGATCGACATTGACGGGCAGGCGGCGCTCACGCCACAGGTAGTACCAGACGTCTTCATAGCCAGGCTGCACGTGCTGCGGCCCCACGCCCAGCTTGTTCGACAACAGCTCGATGAAGCGCTTGGCATCGTCGCTGTCGTAGTGCAGCGAGTTGCGCTCGTCGGCGAACAGGGTCGGATCCTGCCAGCAGGGCTGGCCATCGCGCCGCCAGTAGATGGACAGCGCCCAGCGCGGCAATTGCTCGCCCGGGTACCACTTGCCCTGCCCGAAGTGCAGGAAGCCGCCCTGGCCATAGCGCGCGCGCAGCTTGTGCACCAAGGCTGTGGCCAGGCCGCGCTTGGTGGGGCCCAGGGCGTCGGTGTTCCACTCGGCGCCGTCGCGGTCGTCCACCGACACGAAGGTCGGCTCGCCGCCCATGGTCAGGCGCACATCGCCCTGCGTCAGTTGCGCATCGACCTCGTGGCCCAGCGCGTCGATGGCCTCCCACTGGTCGTCGGTGTAGGGCTTGGTGACACGCGGCGATTCGTAGATCCGCGTGATGGCCATGTGGTGCTCGAAGCTCACCTCGCACTCGTCCACCGCGCCGCTGACCGGCGCCGCGCTGGTGGGCTCGGGCGTGCAGGCCACGGGGATGTGGCCTTCGCCGGCCATCAGGCCCGAGGTCGGGTCCAGCCCGATCCAGCCGGCGCCGGGCAGGAAGACCTCGCACCAGGCATGCAGGTCGGTGAAATCCACCTCGGTGCCCGAAGGGCCGTCGAGCGAGGCCACATCGGCCTTGAGCTGGATCAGGTAACCGGACACGAAGCGGGCGGCCAGGCCCAGATGGCGCAGCGTCTGCACCAGCAGCCAGCCCGTGTCGCGGCAGGAGCCCAGTTTGAGCTTGAGCGTCTCTTCCGGTGTCTGCACACCGGGCTCCATGCGGATCGTGTAGGCGATGTCCTGTTGCAGGCGCTGGTTCAGGCCCACCAGGAAGTCGATGGTGCGCACCTCCTTGCGGTCGATGCTGTCCACGAAGGCCTTGAAGACCGGCGTCAGTTCGCCCAGGGCCAGGTAGGGGGCCAGGTCGCGCTTGGTCGCTTCGTCGTAACTGAAGGGGTAGTTCTCGGCCTGCGGCTCCAGGAAGAAGTCGAAGGGGTTGTAGACGGCCATCTCGGCCACCAGGTCGACCGTGATCTTGAACTCGCGGGTCTGATCCGGGAAGACGAGACGGGCCAGGTGGTTGGAGAACGGGTCCTGCTGCCAGTTGATGAAGTGGTTGGCCGGCTCGACCTTGAGCGAGTACGACAGGATGCGGGTGCGGCAATGGGGCGCGGGCCGCAAGCGGACGACCTGGGGCGAGAGGTTCACCAGCCGGTCGTAGGTGTAATGGGTGACGTGGTTCAGGGCGACGTGGATGGACACACGGGACTCCGGGTTCAGTCTGGGCCGACAGAGACTTTTTTGTTGGTGGTAACCCCAGCAAGTTGTGGGCCAAGATGGTGCATCGGGATGGGGTTCCGTCGAGGGTAGCCGGCGGCCGTGACGCTGACCAGTGTGCGCCTGCGCGGCCCTGGGGTATGGCGCACGCCACTTGACAGGCGACGTGGATGGCCCGCCAGCCACTAGACTTCCCCGATGACGGGCCCGATGCCCGCCCACATGACATGACATCAGGAGGCTTCCAGCCCATGGCCCGACCGACGACGCGCCCCCGCCAAGCATCCTGGGCCGAACCCTCCAGACGCCGGAGCCGCTGGCGAGGCCTGCACCTGTCGCGGCAGCAACTGCGGGAGGCGCTCCGCCAGCGCTACTGGCTGCGTTTGCACGTGGCCGCGATCGCTCTGCTCACCTTGGGCGCGCTGTGGCTGTGCTCGGCCTTGCTGATGCACGCCGGAGTGGAATCGCTGGCCTTGCGCTACGGCCTGGCCAGCCCGGTGGCCTACGTGGTGTACCTGCTGCTCTTGCGTTGGTGGGCCGGCGCGCTGGCGCGGCGCGAATCCCCCTTCGACGGCCTGGACGCCCCCAGTGTGGACCTGCCCGGCGGTGGCGCGGGTGGCTCGTCGTCATGCGATGCCCCGTTCGGCAACGGGGGCGGCGGAGATTTCGCAGGCGGTGGTGCCGATGCCAGCTGGGATGTGCCAGGCCAAGCCTTGGTCGATGGCGGGGGTGATGGCCTGGGCTCCCTGGCCGATGGCGCCGGCTCGGTGCTGGACGGCTTGGGCGGGCTGGACGAAGGCGCCGTGGTCGTGGTGCCCCTGGCGGTGCTCGTGGGCATCATCGCCCTGCTGGGCGCCCTGCTCGGCGCGGGCGTGCTGATGCTCTTCGGGGTGGAGGTGCTGCTGGCGGTGGCGGTCGAAGTGGGCTTGGCTTCGCTGGCAGGCTCGTTGGCCTACAAGGGCTTCATGGAGGGCTGGCTGAGCAGCGCGCTGCGCCACACCTGGCGTGGTGCCGTGGCCGTGCTGGTGCTGTCCGTGGCGCTGGGGGCCGTGCTGGACCACTGGATGCCCGAGGCACGTTCCCTGCCGCACGCGGCCCGCCTGATCCGAGGATGAACCGCGGGCGCATTCGTCGGAGTCGACGATGTGAACGGCCAGACGAACAAGGCACGCTTGTTGCGATGCCCAGCAGCATCCGCACACCACGCACAGAGAGCCCGCCATGTCCCCCGACACCATCAACCTGGTCCAGCAGTCCTGGGCCCAGGTGGCCGCGATCGCCCCGCAGGCCGCCGCCCTCTTCTACCAGAACCTGTTCACCGCCGACCCGTCGCTCAAACCGCTCTTCAAAGGCGACATGCAGGCCCAAGGCGCCAAGCTGATGCAGATGATCGGCGCGGCGGTGGGCAAGCTGGGCGACCTGGACACGCTGGTGCCCATCCTGCAGGGACTGGGCCGGCGCCACGTGGCCTATGGCGTGCAGGATGCGCACTATGACACCGTGGGCGCAGCCCTGCTGCTGACCTTGAGCCAGGGCCTGGGGGAAGGTTTCACGCCCGCCGTGCGTGCCGCCTGGACCGAGGTCTACGGGGTGATGGCCAAGGTGATGAAGGACGCGGCCAAGGCGGGCTGAAACGCCTTGGCGCCTCCGCATCAGCCCCCCTGCGCGTCAGGCATCCTCATCGGCCCTTGATCGGCGCCGACGGCGCGCCCGCCGCCTGGGTATTGCCTCCTCTTCGTCAGCCTCCCCCGAGGGGTCGGCCACATCCGGTCCAGGCGTATCCGCGGCCGATGCCAACGGGGCACGCCAGTATCCCCCGGCCATCTCACGCCAGCACTGACCGGCTTCGCTGGCCGGGCCCTGGTCCGTGCGCCAGACCCAGGCACCACAGGCGGTGGAACGCACCACCGCGATGCCACGCTCGCGGTAACGGGCCATCACGTCCGCATGCGGGTGCCCGTAGCGGTTGCGCGCCCCGGCCTGCACCACCGCCACGCGCGGCGCCACCGCATCGATGAACCCGGGCGTGGACGAGGTGTGGCTGCCGTGGTGAGGCACCACCAGCACCTCGCTGGCCAGGCCTGAAGCGCCCAGTGCCTGCTGCAGCGCCGCTTCGCCTTCGGCCTCGACATCGCCCGTGAGCAGCACGCTGTGGCTCGACTCGCCTGCCGCCTCGTCCGCGACCGTGAGTACCCGCAGCACGCAGGACATGCCGTTGTCGGAGCGCCGCCCTTGGGCCCGCTCGGCCCAATCCGCCTCGGTGGGATGCAAGACCTCGAAGCGCACGCCGTCCCAGCTCCAGCGCTGGCCGGCTTCGCAGCGCTGATGCGACGGGCGCCGTCCAGCGCGGTCGGGCACCGACATCAGCGCATGCCCATCCTCCAGCGAACTCAGCAGGGCATCCACCGACACGGCCCGCACCACCGAGGCCGCGCCGCCGACATGGTCGATGTCGCCATGGCTGATGAGCAAGGTGTCCAGCCGTGTCACGCCTTGTGCCCGCAGCAGGCCCACCAGCACGCGCCGGCCCGCATCGTTGCCGGGCGATGTGCGAGGCCCCGCGTCGTAGAGCAAGGCATGCCGCGCGGTGCGCACCAGCACCGAGGTGCCCTGGCCGATGTCCACCGCCATGATCTGCGCATGCCCGGTGGGCGGGCCAGGCAGCGGCAGGCTGACACTGGTGGGCCACAGCAGAAACAGCAACCCTGGCACCGCCAACACCTTCCACCGCCGCGGGACGCTCGCCAGCATCCACGCGCCCACCAGCAACCCCAGGGCGCTCGCCCAAGGCAGCACCATGGCGCCTGACACGGCCGCCCAGCGCCAGCCCGCCAGAGCGCCCAGTGCCGACATCAACTGATTCACCAACGGCGCGAGCGGATCCCAGCACACCGGAAAGGCCAATCCCACCAAGGCCAGTGGCGTGATGATCACGCTGAACACCGGGATGCAGACCAGATTGGCCACGAGCCCCACCACCGACACCTGCTGGAAGAACACCAGCGACAGCGGTGCCAGGCCTACGGAGGCAATCCACTGCGTTCGCAATACGTCCCTCAGAGAATGCACCGCCCGCTGCGCCCAAGGCAGATCGGCGGGCGTTCGCACATCCTGCCCTGACAGCATCAACAGGCCCACGGCCGCGAACGACAGCCAGAACCCTGCCTGGTTCAGCGCCCACGGGTCCAGCAAGGTGACGACCACGGCGGCCAGCAGCAGCACCATCGGCCAGGGCCAGCGGCGTGCCCCCAGGCGCAAGGCCGCCACCACCGCCATCATCACGACGGTGCGCTGGGCCGGAATGCCCCAGCCCGCCAGCAGCGCGTAGGCCCAGGCGCCCAGCACACCGGCGACACGTGCAGCGACGGGCGCGGGCACCCTGTGCATCAGCGCGGGCATCCGGCGCCAGGTCCATCGGGTCACGGCCGACACGGCCAACCCCATCATCAGGATGTGCAATCCTGATATGGCGATCTAAAGACACCTAAAACATAATTTTATCCAGTCCGGGGATGGGTTAATTTCTCCAGGTGGAATTTATTGCCATTCCGTGTCCGGTTAGGCTAGAAGTTCAAGGCCCCGCTTCCCCTGCCGAAGTCATGGGCAGATTTGGGAGTGCAGTAATGACGAGGCAGACAGCCAGAGGCCCGGCGTGGCTTGAACTTCAGGGCGAAAAGCCAAAACGCGGAGAGCCCGACAGTAGAACGTGGGTGGTTGTCGAAGCCAAAGCCAAGATCATCAGGCAGATTTTTGATTGGGCACTTGAAGGCAACGACACGCGCCACATCGCGAACCGGCTGAACGAAGCGCAGATACCTACCCTTGGCAAGTACAAGTCCGCTGTGAACTGGAAGCACGCCAATGTGGCGAAGGTTCTTAACGACGACAAAGTCAAGGGCGGTGGTCCGCGCGGATTTCCGGGTGTTATCAGCGATAGGACTTTCGAGCTAGCCAAAGCTCAACTTGGCGGCAGAACCCACACGGGAAGCCAAAAAGATGGTGGCACAGCGTTTATCAAGAACTTGTTCAGCGCCAGAGTCACTTGCGACTGCGGAAGTCAATGCAGGTTTGTGAACTCCGAAACCAGCTTGCCGTACTTTGCTTGTACGAGGCTTGGCTGTGGAGAGCTTAAGCAGCCATACGAAGAAGTTGAAGAGGCAATTCTGTACTGGGTCTTACGGGTTGAGGGCGAAGGCGCCCAGCCGCATACCTCGCGCATGATTTTGGAAAGGCTGGCGGGCTTGCAAATGAGTCAACGAAGCGATAGCGCCAACGCTGTAGCCTTGCATCAGTTGCACCGAGTGTTCCTCGAAGCCGACCTGTTGCACTCAACAGACGGCACGCCAGGAAAAGCCGAATTCATAGCTCTTCGGGAACAGTTCCGGATAGCCCTCAGCACACTGATCACTCAGATCGGCTTCTGTTCCGGCGAGAAGCGTGTAGAGGCGCCCAAAGATAGCTTGGCAGCGGAGATGAAGTGGTTCGCTCCACAACTCCAGGCTCTGCGCGCCTACACCGGGGACGAAAAGAAGGACAAGGAGAACAGGGAGAAAGCCGACAACCTAGAACGTGGAATTCGCGCTGAGTACGACGGAGACCCGTCGCTACGAGGTGGATGGCTGCGCACGCTTGTGCTCTACGGTCCGATCGCAGAACTGTCTCGCGCTACGTCCGGCAGGAAATTCTCCTGGGACGGCGACGACGGCGGGCTATATGTGGACTACGTCGTCAGTGGAAGAGCTCACCAGATGTTCGGTCAGAAGCGCTTGCTGTGACGCCAAACCAAGATTTCTTTCTCTCTGAAAAACACAGTTGAGTCCTGGCAGCAATGGTGCTGCCGGAAACCTGAAAAGGAACTCAACCGTGTCTCTAGTAGAAGCATTCTTGGCCGAATTTCCGGCCAGCAAATCCACCCCCCGCCAAAACCAGCAAGACCCTCGTGAGGCGTTCGTGCGCCACGCATCCGAGCAA
>DXIO01000136.1 GCA_019112875.1 Candidatus Aquabacterium excrementipullorum | reverse complement strand
AGGCCGACGCCATTGGCACCGGTCATGAACGCATGTGTCGCGCCACTGGCCGTGGTGCTGAAGCCCACCACCTGGCCCAGGTTGTTCAGGGCGGTGGCCGTCAGGCTGCTGCCGCCCAGGGTGCCCAGGTCCAGGGCGGAATAGGTGTAGCTCTGCGCCTGCACCGCAGCGCCGGACAACAAAACAGCACTGGCGATGGCTGCACGCGCAGCCAGGCGAACGGTGAACGACATCGTCGACTTCTCCCTCGGTGTATTGATGATGACAAAATCTGACAATAGATCATCAGCCGTTGAAATGCTCGTCGATTATCGCGGCACGGTCACGTCGGGTTTCTTCGGATTCCCATCGATCCGGGGGGGCCTGCAACAGCGTCACCCACGCCGGGCCCCAAGGTCGCCCCAGTGCCTTGGCGGCCCTCTTTCTATAATCGGCGCTCTTTCCCCTGAAATTCCCAGAATCAGCCCACAGGCGCGCCTGCCCCGCGGCAGCCGCGCCTGATCTTGTCTTTGTGGTGACCCCCATGAGCTCCGCGACCGAAAACACCTCCCAGCCTTACGACCCACGCGCTGTCGAAAGCCGCGCCCAGGCGCACTGGCAGGCCCGCGACGCCTACCGCGTCACCGAAGACAAGACCAAGAAGCCCTTCTACGCCTGCTCCATGCTGCCCTACCCCAGCGGCAAGCTGCACATGGGCCACGTGCGCAACTACACGATCAACGACATGCTCACGCGCCACCTGCGCATGAACGGTCACAACGTGCTGATGCCCATGGGCTGGGACGCCTTCGGCCTGCCGGCCGAGAACGCCGCGCTCAAGAACAAGGTGCCGCCCGCCGCCTGGACCTACGACAACATCGCCTACATGAAGAAGCAGATGAAGGCGATGGGGCTGGCGATCGACTGGTCGCGCGAGGTCGCCACCTGCCAGCCGTCCTACTACAAGTGGAACCAGTGGCTGTTTCTGAAGATGCTGGAAGCCGGCATCGCCGAGCGCCGCACCCAGACCGTGAACTGGGACCCGGTCGACCAGACCGTGCTGGCCAACGAGCAGGTGATCGACGGCCGCGGCTGGCGCTCGGGCGCCCTCGTTGAAAAGCGCGAGATCCCCGGCTACTACCTGAACATCGTCAAGTATGCTGAAGAGCTGCTCGGCGCCGTCGCCAACCCCGAGGACAAGAACTACCTCAGCGGCTGGCCCGAGCGCGTGCGCCTGATGCAGGAGAACTGGATCGGCAAGAGCGAAGGCGTGCGCTTCGCGTTCTCGCACGACATCGCAGGCAGCGATGGCCAGAAGATCAACAACGGCCAGCTGTGGGTCTTCACCACGCGCGCCGACACCATCATGGGCGTGACCTTCTGCGCCGTGGCGCCCGAGCACCCGCTGGCCACGCAGGCCGCCGTCGGCAAGCCCGAGGTGCAGGCCTTCATCGACGAGTGCAAGCAGGGCGGCACCACCGAGGCCGAACTGGCCACGCAAGAGAAGAAGGGCGTGCCCACGGGCCTGTTCGTCACGCATCCGCTCACCGGCGAGCAGGTCGAGGTGTGGATCGGCAACTACGTGCTGATGTCCTACGGCGACGGCGCCGTGATGGGCGTGCCCGCGCACGACGAGCGTGATTTCGGCTTTGCCAAGAAGTACGGCATCGCCATCAAGCAGGTCATCGCGGTCGAGGGCGAGGCCTTCGATACCGCCGCCTGGAAGGAAGGCTACGGCGACAAGGTCAAGGGCGTGTGCGTCAACTCGGGCGCGCTCGACGGCCTGGGCCACAAGGATGCCGTGAACAAGGTCGCCGAACTGCTGATCGCCAAGGGCATCGGCGAGAAGAAGACCACCTGGCGCCTGCGCGACTGGGGCATCAGCCGCCAACGCTACTGGGGCACGCCCATCCCCATCATCCACTGCGGTGATTGCGGCCCCGTGCCCGTGCCCGAGAAGGACCTGCCCGTCGTGCTGCCCGAGGATGTCGTGCCCGATGGCAGCGGCAACCCGCTCAAGACGCGCCTCGATTTCCTGAACGTGAGCTGCCCCAAGTGCGGCAAGCCCGCCCAGCGCGAAACCGACACGATGGACACCTTCGTGGATTCGAGCTGGTACTTCATGCGCTACACCTGCGCCGACAACACGCAGGCCATGGTCGACGAGCGCACCGAGTACTGGATGGGCGGCGCCAACGCACCCGGCGATCGCGGCATGGACCAGTACATCGGCGGCATCGAGCACGCCATCCTGCACCTGCTGTATGCACGCTTTTGGACCAAGGTGATGCGCGACCTGGGCCTGACGAAGGTCGACGAGCCTTTCAAGAATCTGCTCACCCAGGGCATGGTGCTCAAGCACGCCTACTCCCACAAGCCCGAAGGCGGCGGCAAGAACTACCACTGGGAGCACGAGGTCGACGTCGAGCGCAACGCGCATGGCCAGATCATCGGCGGCAAGCTCAAGGCCGATGGCACGGTGCTCGACTACGAGCTGACCACCATGTCCAAGTCCAAGAACAATGGCGTGGATCCGCAGGCGCTGATCGACACCATGGGCGCCGACACGGCCCGCCTGTTCGTGATGTTCGCCTCGCCCCCTGAGCAGACGCTGGAGTGGAACGACGCCGGCGTGGAAGGCGCGCACCGCTTCGTCAAGCGCGTGTGGAACTTCGGCGCCAAGAACGCCGAGGCGCTCAAGGCCGCCGGTGCCGTGATGCAGGGCGAGCTGAGCGCCGAGGCCAAGGCCCTGCGCCGCGAGGTGTTCGTGGTGCTCAAGCAGATCAGCTACGACTACGAGCGCATGCAGTACAACACCGTGGCATCTGGCGCCATGAAGCTGCTCAACGCGCTCGAAGGCCACAAGGGCACCAGCCCGCAGGATGCCGCCGTGCTGCGCGAAGGCTTCGGCGTGCTGCTGCGCGCCCTGTACCCCGCCTGCCCGCACCTCACGCACGTGCTGTGGGAAGACCTCGGCTACGCGGCCGAGCCCGGCATGGGCGACCTGCTGGACGCCCCCTGGCCCACCGTGGTAGAGGAAGCCCTGGTGCAGGACGAGATCGAGCTGATGCTGCAGGTCAACGGCAAGCTGCGCGGCGCGCTCAAGGTCAGCCCCACGGCCGACAAGGCTGCCATCGAGGCCGCCGCCCTGGCGCATGAAGAGTTCATCCGCTTCAGCGAAGGCAAGGCCCCCAAGAAGATCGTGGTGGTGCCGGGCCGCCTGGTCAACGTGGTGGTGTAAGGTGCCAGGCATGAACCGCCGCGCCCTGCTCTCCTCCAGCGCCGCACTGGCCGCCTCCAGCCTGCTGGCGGCCTGCGGCTTCCAGCTGCGCCAGCCGCCCAAGATGGCTTTTCGCACCGTGTCGCTGTCGGGCTTCGCGGGCAATTCGCCCATGGCCACCGAGTTGGCGCGCGCGCTGGAAGACAGCGGCGTCACCGTGATCGAAACAACGCTGCAGGCGGCCGCCGCAGCGTCTGCCGCCTCGGGCGCCGCGCCCGCCTGGCTGGCCTCGCACATCACGCTGCAATCGCTCAACGACACGCGCGACGAGGCCGTGGCGTCTTCCACCGCCTACAGCCAGGTGCGTGACCTGAGCATCCGCACCTTCTTCAAGTTCACAGTGCTGCGCGGCGATGGCAGCGTGCTGATCCCGCCGACCGAGCTGAACCTCGCGCGCGACATCGCCTACAACGAGAAGGACGCCCTGGCCAAGCAGGAAGAATCCGCCAGCCTGCACCGCGCCATGCAGACCGACATCGTCGCGCAGACCCTGCGCCGCCTGTCCACGATCCGCCCGGATCAGCTCACGCGCCCCTGAGGCCGCGCGCCCACGGGTCAGCACACGCCATGCAACTGCGCCACGACCAGCTGGCCGAGCACCTGCGCAAGGCCGGGCCGTCCGGCCTCAAGCCGGTCTACACCCTGCATGGCGACGAGCCCCTGCTCGCGCAGGAAGCCGCCGACGCCATCCGGGCCGCCGCGCGCCAGGCTGGCTTCACCGAGCGGCAGGTCTTCACCGTGGCGGGCGCCCATTACGACTGGGCCGCCCTGCTGGGTGCGGGCAGCGCCATGTCGCTGTTCGGCGATCGCCAGTTGATCGAGGTCCGCATCCCCTCCGGCAAGCCCGGCAAGGACGGCTCGCAGATCCTGCAAAGCTACTGCGAACAGGCCATCGGCAACGACGGCCTGCTCACCATCGTCACCCTGCCCCGCCTGGACAAGACCCAGCAGAGCAGCGCCTGGTTCACCGCCCTCGATGGCGCAGGCCTGAGCGTGCGCTGCGACCCGGTCGAGCGCCAGGCCCTGCCGCTGTGGATCGCGCAGCGCCTGTCGGCCCAGGGCCAGCAGGTCGAGCCCGGCGAGGCCGGCCAGCGCACCCTCGCCTTCTTCGCCGACCGCGTCGAAGGCAACCTGCTGGCCGCGCACCAGGAGGTGCTCAAGCTGGGCCTGCTCTACCCGCCCGGCACGCTCACCTTCGAGCAGATCGACACCGCCGTGGTCGACGTGGCGCGCTTCAACGTCTTCAAGCTCAGCGAGGCCGTGCTGGGCGGCCACACCGCCCGCGCGCTGCGCATGATCGAAGGCCTGCAGGCCGAGGGCGAGGCCGCCGTGCTGGTGCACTGGTCGCTCAGCGACGACATCCTGGGCCTGCACCGCGCCCGCCAGGGTCTGGACGCCGGCAAGCCCCTGCCCATGGTGCTGCGCGAGCAGCGCGTGTGGGGGCCGCGCGAGCGCCTGTTCGAACGCGTGCTGCCGCAACTGCGAGGCGCCACCACGGCCCGCCTGGTGCACGCCGCCAGCATCGTCGATGGCGTCGTGAAAGGCCTGCGCCACCCGCAATGGCCGGAAGACCCCTGGCAGGCCCTCAGCCGCCTGGCCCTGATGCTGTCCCGCGCGTCCGCCCCCACACGCGAGGGGAGGCGCGGGGAAACCTGAGCCCGGGCCGGCGGGCAGCCCCCTATAGTCGGGCTGCAGTACCACCCTCGCCGCCATGCCCGCTCGTCGCCCTCTGCCCCTGCCCAGCGCCCCGGCCCTCACGCTCAACCGGTCCGAGTGGCTGTACGCGGCCTGCGACGGCCCCATGGCCCAGCTCAACCAGGCCTACATCCTGCGCTTCGACGATCCGGTCACGGCCGACGAGGTGCGCGCGGCCTGCCGGCGCCTCATCTCTGCCTACCCGCGCCTGCGCGGCGTGATGGAAGCCACCCCCCGGCGTTTCCAGCTGCGCATCCTGCCGGAAGACGCCCAGCTCGAAGACCTGTTCAACCTGGCCTTCCGCGTCGAGCACATCGACCTGGACGATCTGGCCGCCGTGCGCCGCTGGCACGAGCTGTCGCTCAACGACCCCATGGCCATGCAGCGCGGCCTGGGCGTGCGCATGCAGTTCGTGCCGCACCCCACGCGCCCCGCGATGATCTGGAACGTGCACCACCTGCTGGCCGACGGCCGCTCCATGGTGATGTGTGTCGAGGCCCTGATGAAGCTGCTCAACGGCCAGGCCATCGCCGATGTGCCGGTTGACAACCCCAGCATGCTGCCCGCCGTGCTGCCCGCCCGCTGGTGGCAGATCCCGGCCAAGCTGCTGGCCGCCCACCGCGCCCAGAAGGCCGAGCAGCGCGAGCGCGCCCGCTACGAGATCGTGCGCCTGCCCAGCAAGCGCTCGGCCCGCTACCTGAGCACCGGCGTGCAGCACCACGAGCTGGGCTGCCTCTCCAAGGATTTGTCCAAGGCCGCCAAGGCCCGCGGCGGCTCGGGCAACTCCATGCTGATGGCGGCCATGGGCACGGCCCTGCTGGAGATGGCCGGCAACCGTCCGGGCACGGCCGCCCTGGTGCGCGTGTCGGTCGACCTGCGCCGCTACTTCCCCGAGGGCACGGCGCCCACCATGGGCAACTACGTGGCCACGCTGGACATCCTGCTGCCGCAGGAGGTGCCCGACACCGAACGCGTGCGCTGGATCGACACCCGCATGCGCGAAGGCATGGAGCGCTTCACCCAGCGCACCATGATCCTGCCCTTGCTGCCCTACGAATGGCTGGGCGGCATCCGCACGCACGACTACAGCCGCCTGATCATGCGCGCCAAGCGCCTGGACGCCCTGCCCCACCTGAGCTGCCACACCACCAACATCGGCTCGGCCGATGCCTTCAATCCGCCGGGCGCGCGTGTCCGCTTGTCCGAGCTCTACCCCACCGTCTCGGGCGTGGCCCCGCTGATGGTGTTCGTGAGCGTGAACGGGCGGCAGGTGATGGTGTGCAGCCACCAGCGCGACGAGTACGAAGACCGCGACATGCAGGCATTGATCACCGGCGCCCAGTCCGTGCTGAACCGCTGGATGGCGGCCCAGCCGGTACCGGAGCCCTCATCCGCCCCAGCGTGACCGGCATCACGAATTAGGCGGGTTGCCCACCCTTGTTCGGGCCATCCCGCCCTTGAGACCTGCGGGAAGCTTGCCGATAAGACGAAGGTTGTACCTCTCCCGGAGTCTTCGTCCATGACCCCCTCGCTGGACCCCACCAGCCCGCCGGCCGATGCCGATGGCGGCCAGGAATTTGCCGGCCCCTCGTCAAACGCAGGCATCCTGATGCACACTGATACGACATCCTCCACGACCGGCTGGCTGCAAGATGCCTGGCGGCTGTGGGCACGCACCACCGAGCGCCACGACACTTCTCGCTGACCGGCCCCAGCCACCGACGCACACGCCATGCTGCCGACCGTGATCAACCCCAAGAAGCTGCAGGCCCGCATCGTCGCGGTCTACCTGGGCTTGCTGGTGGTCATCCAGGCGGCCAGCTACTGGTTCATCCAGGACAGCGTCGATCGCAACGCCCGCGCCTCCATCCGCACCGAGCTGAACACCGGCGAGCGCGTCTTCCTGCGCCTGCTTCAGCAGAACACCTACAACCTGGAGCAGGCCACGCGAGTGCTCTCGGCCGACTATGGCTTCCGCTCGGCCGTGGCCAGCGACGACGCCGACACCCTGCAATCGGCCCTCGAGAACCACGGCAACCGCATCAATGCCGGCGTGGCCGTCTTCACCGACGCGCAGTTCCAGCTCAAGGCCAGCACCCAGTCCACCGCCAAGCATTTCGTGGCCGCCGTGCAGCGCTACGCCCGCCAAAGCATGACCGGCGGCGCCCAGCCCAATCAGGTCGAGGTGGTCGATGGCCAGCCCTACCAAATCGTGGCCGTGCCCGTGCGCGCGCCCATGATCATCGGCTGGGTGGGCATGGGCTTCCCCATCGGCGACGCGCTGCTCAAGGACATGAAGGCCCTGTCGGGCCTGGACGTGGTGCTGATGCTGCGCACCCCGCAGGGCGACTGGAACGTCAGCCAGGGCACGCTGGCCAAGGACCAGTGGCAGCCCGTGGCCGCCTCCTGGCAAAGCCCCATGTCCGCCAACAGCGACGGCACAGACCTGTCGCTGCTGGTGCAGGGCGACGAATACTCCGGCCACCAGGTCGTGCTGCCGGGCACCCCGGGCCAGCCGCCCGTCACCGCCCTGCTGCTGCGCTCGGTGGACCAGGCCCTGGCGCCCTATGGAAGGCTCAAGCTGACCCTGCTGCTGCTCTCGGCCCTCGGCATCGGCGCTTTCGGTGTGGGCGGTTACTTCACCGCGCGGCGCATCACCACCCCCCTGCGCGTGCTGGCCGGCTCGGCCCGCCGGCTCGAGCGCGGCGACTACGGCGCAGAAGTGCGCGTTCACTCACAAGACGAAATCGGCGATCTGGCCCAGTCCTTCGAGACCATGCGCCAGGCCATCCAGGCCCGCGAAGGCGAGATCCGCCGCCTGGCCTACCAGGATGCGCTGACCGACCTGCCCAACCGCGAGCAGTTCCGCCACGACCTGCGCCAGGCCATCCTGCGCGCCAAGGAAGACGGCACGCCCTGCACCATCATGCTGCTGGACATGGACCGCTTCAAGCATGTCAACGACGTGCTGGGCCACCGCTTCGGCGACCGGCTGCTGCGCGCCGTGGCCGAGCGCCTGCGCGGCGAAGCTCTGCAGGCCAACGACATCCTGGCCCGCCTGAGCGGCGACGAGTTCGCCATCCTGCTGGCCCGCACAGACGCCGCGGGCGCCAAGACCGTGGCCGAGCGCGTGCAGCAGGCCTTCGAGCGCCCGATCACGCTGGACGATCACACGGTGGACCTGGGCGCCGGCATCGGCATCGCCAGCTGCCCCGACCACGGCGAAGAAGCCGACCCGCTGCTCAGCCGCGCCGAAGTGGCCATGTACGCCGCCAAGCAACACCAGGCCGGCACCGTGGTCTACCACCCGGGGCTCGATTCCAGCAGCGAAGAGTCGCTCACCTTGATGAGCGAGCTGCGCTACGCCGTCGACCACGACCAACTGCGCCTGTTCCTGCAACCCAAGATCAACCTGCGCACCGGCCAGGTCATCGGGGCCGAAGCGCTGGTGCGCTGGGAGCATCCCGAGCGCGGCCTGGTGCCGCCCATGCGCTTCATCCCGTTCGCGGAGCAGACCGGCTTCATCCGCGTGCTGACCACCTGGATGATCGAGCAATCGGCCATGATGAGCGCGCAGCTCACGGCCGAAGGCCAGCCCATGAAGCTGTCGGTCAACCTGTCCACCCGCGACCTGATGGACCAGGACCTGCCCGCCAAGCTCGAACGCCTGCTGGGCCAGTACACCGTCAACCCCAACAACCTGATCCTGGAGATCACCGAAAGCGCCATCATGGACGACCCCCAGCGCGCCATGCAGACGCTGGGCCGCCTGCACGCCATGGGGCTCAAGCTCTCCATCGACGACTTCGGCACGGGCTACTCCTCGCTGGCCTACCTCAAGCGCCTGCCGGTGGACGAGCTCAAGATCGACAAGTCCTTCGTGATGAACATGGAAAGCGATCTGCAGGACGCCAAGATCGTGCGTTCCACGGTGGACCTGGCCCATAACCTCGGCCTGAGCGTGGTGGCCGAAGGCGTGGAAAATGCCAAATCATGGAAGCTGCTGGCCGGGCTGACCTGCGACGAAGCGCAGGGCTACTTCATCGCCCGCCCGATGCCGGCAGCGCAGTTCCCGCACTGGGCGCGCAACTGGGTGCCGCCCGACACCACGCATGAATGGCTGAGCACCGAGTTCGCCGCCATGATCTGACTCGGACGACGGCCGCCGCTGCCGCCGCACCACCTGCCCGCCATGCCGCTCAAGCGCCTCATCTACGTCAGCCGGGCCACGATGCCCGCGACGCCGCACGATCTGCAGCGACTGCACGCCCTGAGCGAACGCAGCAACCGCCGCCAGGACATCACCGGGGCCCTGGGCTTCACCGGCCGGTACTTCATCCAATGCATCGAAGGACGCGCCGAAGCCGTCGATGCGCTGATGGCCCGCATCGACACGGATCCACGCCACGCCGAGGTGGTGGTGCTGTGCACCCTGGACACCGACAAGCGGCACTTCGACCAATGGTCCATGCGTTATTTCGACAGCCACGCGCTGGACGAGGATGCCCACCAGGCGCACCAGAGTGGCCAACGCGATCCAGCGCAGGCTCAGCGGCTCATCGACCGCATGACGCAGACCCTGCCACCAGGCGGCACCTTGCACCGCGTGTGACGCGGCACTGACAGGCCGCGGCTCAGGCCGCCAGCCGCCGCGCCAGCGCCTTGAAGGCCTCCACCTGGTCCACCGGCATGCCGGCCGCGGCCAGATCCACCCCCCGGCTGCCCGACACCAACGCGGTGGTCTGCACCTCCAGCAGACGCTGCACATCGCCCAGGCGCGGCAACACCGGCCCGGCGAACAGCACGTCGCCAGCCCGCGCCAACATCAGCGTGGGAAAGGTCTCCACATCCACATCGCCCACCAGTTCGGACTCGTCCTCGATGTCGATCCAGCGGTAGCGGTGCTGCGGCGCCGCCTGCTGCAGAGCCTCGAACACCGACGCATACTCGCGGCAGGTGCCGCACCAATCGGCGCACAGGCAGACAACGTCGAGGGCAACGGAAGGCGAAGACATGGCCCGATTGTGGCAGAGCGCAGGATGCCCCAGGATCACTGCAGGGCGTCGAGCGGGCTGCGCACACCACCACCGCCGACCTTGAGCACATGGGTGTAGATCATCGTGGTGCTGACATCGGCATGGCCCAGCAGCTCCTGCACGGTGCGGATGTCGTAATGCGCCTGCAACAGGTGCGTGGCGAATGAATGCCGCAGGGTGTGCGGCGTGGCCGGCTTGCTCACCTGGGCCAGCGCCACCGCCTTCTTGAAGGCGCGCTGAAAGGTCTTGTCGGCCATGTGATGGCGGCGTTCCACGCCGGTACGGGGACAGGCGCAAAGATCATCGGTAGGGAAGGCCCATTGCCATGCCCATGTCTGGCCGTGGCGAGGGTACTTGGCCTCCAGGGCTCCTGGCATCCATACACCCGCCCGGGCCGCGGCACGGTCATGCTCCCAGACCTGGCGAATGCGGGCCAGATGCGCACGCAGCGGTGCGGCCAGGCGCACAGGCAGCATCACCGTGCGGTCCTTGCTGCCTTTGCCATCACGCACCACGATGGCCTGATGCCCGAAATCGATGTCCTTCACGCGCAAGCGCAGGCCTTCGAGCAGGCGCATGCCGGTGCCATACAGCAATTGCCCCACCAATTGGTATTTCGGTTCGAGCGCGCCGAGGATGGCCGCGGTTTCATCGGGCGTGAGCACCACGGGCAATTTGCGTTGTGATTTGGGACGGCCTATCTCACCCAGCCAGGGCATGTCCATGCACAACACCCGCTCGTACAAAAAGATCAGTGCCGACAAGGCCTGCTTGTGTGTCGAGGCCGCCACCTGGCGCTCGGTGGCCAGATGCGAGAGAAAGCGTTCGATATCGGCCACGCCCATGTCTCGTGGGTGGCGCGTGCCATGGAACCGGATGAAACCCCGGACCCAATACACATAGGCCTCTTCGGTGCGTATGCTGTAATGAAAATAACGAACGCGCTCGCGCACCTGATCGAGCAACTTGACGGCAGTCAGCGGCGGCAAAGCCTCCGCGTCGGCGAACCTCTGTCGCATAACCTGGGAGTCCCTGTGATTTTTTACAGCATTCTGGCAGGCCTTGCCGAAGGTGACCACCCGCATTGGAGGGGATGTCTCCTAACCTTGGTAACCGAGGTTAGGAGACAGTTGCGGACCGCGAACGTGGCCGGTTATGGGACGATTTGGTCGTCTACATTGCGTTAGGCC
>DXIO01000135.1 GCA_019112875.1 Candidatus Aquabacterium excrementipullorum | reverse complement strand
GCTATAGTGCTGTATCCACTTGGACGTCCAATCCAAAAGTCCAAGTGCAGTGCTTCGGGCGACTGCCACGCTCATCCAAGTCATTGGTGCGTCAAGGGCTGAGATACATTTTTCGAGCGAGACTAGGGACTCCCGCCCTCTCCACCAAACGTGAAATAAGCCCTTGAAAATCAAGGGCTTATTTCTTTCCGTCGCCACGGGTTGAAGTGATTGCAACCAACCGGATGTTCAACTTGACGTCCCCCTTTCACTTCTTTGATGGCCACGACGTCCATCGATTCCCAGCGAGCTTCGTCAGCGCCTGAGGCAGCCGTCTCCCGCGCTTGACCTGCCGAGCGTCAACGTAGAGCTTGACCTGTGCAGAAACCACTGAGTCTATACAGTGAAAGAGAAGCCGAGACACTGCCGTCTGGCGACGCCACGGCGGCAGCGTCATGAGCCCGCCCGCTGATAGCGATGTAAAAAGGTGGAGAAACTCGATGCCTGATACAGACAGACGCGACATTCTGGCGCTGCTGCGCGCTCAAGAGGATGCTGTTGCCCGTGGAGATGCGGCGGGCGTGGTAGCCCCGCTGTCAAGCAACCTGGTTACCTACGATCTGCCGCCGCCGCTCGAATATCGTGGCGCGGGGGCGCCCTATGCTAAGGGGCTAGAGCAATGGTTCGCGACTTGGAACGGTCCAGTGACAGTGAAGCTGTCCGATCCGACGGTGGTCGTCGAGGGTGATCTGGCAGTGGTCTTCGGCCTCAGCCGTATGAGGGGCTACAAAAAGGAAGGTGGCCCTTTCGACGGCTGGAACCGGCGCACCATCGTGCTAAGCCGCACCGAAGGCACGTGGAGAATCATTCACGAGCATTCGTCTTACCCACTCGAAATGGACGGCAGCGGGAGGGCAGCGACCAATCTTCAGCCGCAGCACGACGCAAGGGGGACGCCATGACGCTGATTCGGCCCGCGAGCGGTTACGCGGAAGCTTCAGACCTCAACATGTACTACGACGTCGCTGGCGACGGCCCTCCGTTGTTGCTCTTTCATGGCGGTATGGGGACCGCAGGCATGTTCGAGGCGCTGCGTAATAAGCTGAATGCGCATTGGACGACCATCGCCATCGAACAGCAGGGGCACGGCCATACAGCCGACGCCGATCGTCCGTTGCGCTTCGACCGGATGGCGGACGATACCGCCGCAGCCATCCGCTCGCTCGGATTGGAGCGATGCCATGCCTTTGGTTACAGCGATGGCGGGAACGTGGCACTCGGTCTTGCAATTCGACATCCCGGTTTGATCGACCGCGTCGCGATTTGCGGGACCAACGCGAACAATGACGGCCTGGAACCCGCCATGCTTTCGCATTTGGTCAAAGGTGCCAAGGAAGTTCCGGAGAGGGTCGCGGCGGGCCTTCCGGCGATGCTGCGCGAGGCTTATGAGGCCGCGGCGCCTATTCCAGAGAATTGGCCGCAGCTCGTGCATCGCGTGTTCGATCTTGCCGCCACGTTCGAGGGATGGCCGCAGGAGCAACTGCAGCGAATTGAATCGCCGATACTGGTGATGGTGGGCGATCATGACGTTGTGACGGTTGAACATGCGACTTGGCTTTCGCAGCAATGTCCGCGAGGCCAGCTCTGCGTTCTTCCACGCACTGATCACCTGGCACCGATTTCTCGTGCGCTCTGGGTTTCGACGATTCTGAACGACTTCCTGGCCGAAGACCTTGATGCGCCGATGCCGATGGCCGCCGCGCATGAGTAGTATGCGAAGCCACGCTGCCAACCTGGAGTTCAGCGATGTGCTGATGAGCGAATTGACCAGCGTCGACCGTGGCCGTGCCATTGGTTGGACAAGAGTGCCTAGAAGCTGGCGTAAGGGCACTCACAATCCTCGGTGCACGACCGCCTGCGTCACCCGCGCATCGACAGAGGACAGCGGTGTCTCTGTGGCCACCCAGGGCTGTCCGTCAAAGTAGATCTGAAAGATCTTCTCAGCCGTGCGCGTGGCCAGTGCCTGCGTGCTCAGCGTGGGGTTCATGCCACCACACGAATTGGCCAGCGCGGCATTGTCGGCCACGAAGAGCCGCTTCACCCAACGGGCTTCCGCATTGGCATCAAGCACCGAGTCCGCCGCGCTGGCACCCATGCGCATCGAGGACTGCATGTGCAGCATCAGCGGAGGGAAGTCCATGCGGATGATCTTGCGCGCGCCTGCGGCCTTCAGGATGTTGGCAGCGCGCTCGGCCAGTTTGCGGCGGTTGGCCAGTGTGCGCGCACTGCGCTGGCGCTTGCCGATTTCCACTTTGGGTATCTTGCCGTGTTCATCGGCCGGGAACACGGTCGAGCGTGAGACGAGGTTTTGCGATTCGACATCGTCGTCGGTGAGCACCAGCACATTGAGCACGCGGTTGACGTTGTCGAGCAACTCCTTCATCTCGTGGCCCATGACTCGGCCAGTGGCGCCTGTCCAGGGGCCTGTTTCTCCGCGGCCGACGTTGTACGCACCGCGCACGCCGCTGTCGCTGAAGCTGGCCGTCAGGGCCTGCAGCGCTGGCGGCAGGCCGACGTTCTCGACCGCGCCAAGTCCGGGGAAGTCGGCCCGCGCGGATGAGGCCGCACCCTTCGATGAGTTGGTGTCATAGGGCATGATGCCAATCACCCAGTCCAGGGCATGGTCCGTGAGCCCCCGGCCCACCCAGCCATTGGGATTGGGCAGACCGCTGTTGAGCCACAGCCGCGGATCCTCCACGCAGCCTGCGGCCAGCACCACCACCTTCGCATCCTCGGTGTAGCTCAGGCCCGTGACGCCATCGCGCCAAGTCACACCTTTGGCCACGACCTGGCCCGATTCGCTGGCACTGTGGATGCGCGTGACGAATGCGTTGGAGAGCAGGCTGACCGCGCGCCCACCCGGGCTCCACAGGTCCGCCGTGAGCGCCATGGGCACATAGCTCGCGCAGGTGGAGCGCTTGGCCTTGAGGTTGATCGGCGCGCGAATAGGCTCCTTGCAGCCCTGGTAGCAGTAGCCGCAGAAAGTGCAGCCCTGCGCCAGCGGGTAGCGCAGCAGCGCGGTCTCGGTGGTGCGTCCCGCGTTGCCTTGGGGCTGCAGGATGCAGTTCTCCTGAGGGCGGAAGGCATCGCGCAGCGCGTCCTTGCCCGTCTGCACCGGCAGGCCGATGCCTTCGCAGCCCTTGAAGAACACCTGCTCCTTGGTGCCCATGGCCGCCGTCTGCACCGGCAGAGTCTTCTCCACCCAACGGTAGTAGCGCTTCATCTCCTCGTAGCCGAAGGGGAAGAGGTGCGCCCTGTCATAGGCCTCGCGGTCGGCGCCACCATAGTCATTGAAGACCCCGGGCATGGCGCGCGGGCAATTGCCGAAGTAGTGGGTGGTGGTGCCGCCCACGCCGGCCACCTGGGTGATGTAAGAACGCTGCGGCGTCTCGCGGAACCAGTTGGTGCGCGTGCGGTCGGCGGGGCCCCAGCGCAGCGCGCCCTTGAAGAGGTTGTTCTGGTCGTCCTCGAAGTGCGACCAGTCCTTCTCGACCTGGCCGTGGCGGGGGCCGGCCTCCAGCAGCAGCACGTCCAGGCCGCGCGCGGCCAGTTCTTTGGCGACGACCGGCCCACCGCCGCCCGCGCCGATCACGATCACGTCACGCATCGCTCGCACTCCTTCGATTTTGGTAGTAGCCCTTGAAATCGTCCCAACCTTCGACGGGCCCGTTGGGCTGATACTTGGACAAGGCCCAGCCCACAGGCCGGGATCGGAGTGTGCGCGTGGCGGGATCCAGCGCGGCCCACTCGCTGTAGCTGCCAAAGCCGGCAAATGCCAGCAACCCTACAGCGATCAATTGCACGTAGCCGATCACCGTCTTGAGCAGGGGATCGGGAATCGGCCCCATGGCGCGCATCACCTCCGGCCCGGGGTTCTCCAGCAGTTCGAGCACACGGGCCTTGTTCTTCCATGACAGCCGCGAGAACGGTGACAGGAATGGGCCTACCAGGCTGGCCGGCTGTACGGTGAGCGCCAGTGCATTGAGCAGCAGGGCCAACAGCGTTGACAGGGGCAGGCTGTCAGTGGCATTGAGCAACTCGGTCAATGCGTTGCCCAGATTCAGCGTGGTGCCATCGCCCAGTGGCAGCGACAGGCCACGTAGCGAAGCCCCCAGCGACATGCCTAGCGTGCCGCCCAACGGTGGCGGCAATGGCAGGTAGTTATCGAACATGAAGGTGAGGAAGGCATCGTTGCGTGCCGCCACGCCGCCCACCTGGAAGGTCGATAACCCCTGCCACAGCGAGTACAGGTCGGAGCCCGGCACCGCGAAGGCACTGACTCCCGCCAGGGTGTCGCGTGCCAGCAGGTTGAACATGGCCCGCAAGCGTTCAACACGCGAAGGGGTAGCCAACTGGCCAACGGCCGGCCCTGTGAGGGCGGGCAAGGTGGCTGCCGCACAGGCGGTACCAATGGCAGAGGTGGCGAAGCGTCGACGCGTGAGGCGTGGCGGCGCATCCTCCGACGACAAACTCGGGTTGTGCATGGGGACGGTTCCTTAACAGGAGATGACAACCCGAGAATTAACTTTGTGCGTTAAATCATGTGTGGATGGTTTCGTAACGAGCGTGACATTGCAATACCTTGGGAGGTAGGCATGTCGGTTGCCTATTAATTGGTTAGTGCTGGATTGTCATGCTGTACCCCTCAAGCCGGGGGGTAGAACTTGGCTGGGTACGCTGTCTTCGCAAATCTGCGTGGTGTGGACTACTTTCTGCACGTCTGATCTTCCGTTTCACAGATGGAACACAGGATGAGGACGGAAGGCGGTTTATCTACTGGAAGACGTTACCCAATCTCGTCTATCGATTCTGTGGCGTCGGCCCCTGTGTGGATGCAAAGCATGGCTGACGGCACATCCCACTTAGCCTATGCCCAGACCAACCAAGCTCCATGCTGCCGCCCCAGACCGTTTCATTCGAGTGCGAGGCGCCCGTGAGCACAACCTGCGCGATGTGGATGTCGACATCCCACGCGATGCACTGGTGGTGTTTTCTGGCGTATCGGGCTCAGGCAAATCATCTTTGGCCTTCGGCACGCTCTACGCGGAAGCCCAGCGCCGCTACTTCGAGTCGGTGGCGCCTTATGCCCGGCGGCTGATCGATCAGGTTGGCGTGCCGGCCGTAGACAGCATCGAAGGCTTGCCGCCCGCCGTGGCACTGCAGCAGCAGCGTGGCACCCCCAGCACCCGCTCATCGGTGGGCAGCGTCACCACGCTGGCGAGCCTGTTGCGCTTGCTGTACTCGCGCGCTGGGCATTACCCGCCCAGCCAGCCCATGCTGTATGCCGAGGATTTCTCGCCCAACACACCGCAGGGGGCCTGCCCGCACTGCCATGGGCTGGGTCGGGTGTACGAGGTCACCGAAGCGACGATGGTGCCTGACGACTCGCTCACCATCCGCGAGCGCGCCATCGCGTCATGGCCGCCCGCCTGGCACGGGCAGAACCTGCGCGACATCCTGGTCACCCTGGGCTACGACGTCGACAAGCCTTGGCGTCAGTTGTCACGCAAGGACCGTGACTGGATCCTCTACACCGACGAGACGCCCACCGTGCCGGTGTACGCGGGCTTCACCCCTGCGGAGACGCGTGCGGCGCTGCGCCGCAAGGCAGAGCCCAGCTACATGGGCACGTTCACCAGCGCGCGCAACTACGTGTTGCACACCTTCGCCACCACGCAAAGCGCGTTGATGAAAAGGCGCGTGTCGCGCTATATGGCGGGTGCCCCGTGCCCCGTGTGCGAAGGCAGGCGGCTCAAGCGTGAGGCATTGTCGGTGACGTTTGCCGGCGTGGACATCGGCGCGCTGTCGCAACTGCCGCTCGATCGCGTGGCAGAGCTCTTGACGCCCGCAGCGCAAGGCCAGTTCGAGAAGGCGGAGGACACGCACACACTCAGCCACAAGGCCGCGCGGGCCGACACCGCTCGCCGCGTGGCGGCAGGCGGCTCGGCCCATGCCGCTTCGTCGAATGTGCGCCGCACGCCCTATTTGTCGGAAGAAAAGCGCATTGCCGCTCAGCGCATCGCCGAAGATGTGTGCTCGCGCATCGCCACCTTGCAGGGCCTGGGCCTCGGCTACCTGTCGCTGGACCGGAGCACGCCTACGCTGTCCCCCGGCGAACTGCAACGCCTGAGGCTGGCCACGCAGATCCGCTCCAACCTGTTCGGCGTGGTTTACGTGCTCGATGAGCCCTCGGCTGGCCTGCATCCCGCCGACAACGAGGCCCTGTTGCAGGCGCTCGATCAGCTCAAACGTTCTGGCAACTCCATCTTCGTGGTGGAGCACGATCTGGCGGTGATGCGGGCCGCCGACTGGATCATCGACGTTGGGCCATTGGCGGGCGAACTGGGCGGCGAGGTGCTTTACAGCGGGCCACCGCAGGGCCTGCGTGAGGTGGAGGCATCGCAGACGGCCAAGGCGCTGTTCGCCCCGCCCCCAGCCGCGAAGCGCACTCCGCGCGTACCGAAAGGCTGGCTGGAACTGAGGGGCATCGAACGCAACAACCTGCGCGGCATCGATGCACGGTTTCCTCTAGGCGCCTTCACCTCGGTCACGGGCGTGTCCGGCTCTGGGAAGTCGAGCTTGGTCAGCCAGGCATTGGTCGAACTGGTGGGCGAACTCCTGGGGCAGGAGCCTGCCGCGGCGCCTGATGGAGACGAGGCGGACATCGACATGGTCGTTCCCACGGGTGGCCATCTGCATGCCGGTGCCGAGCAGCTCAAGCGGCTGGTGACTGTTGATCAGAAACCCATCGGACGCACGCCGCGCTCCAACCTCGCGACCTACACGGGCCTTTTCGATCATGTCCGGCGCCTCTTCGCCGCCACGCCCGAGGCCCGCGCCAAGCGCTTCGATGCGGGGCGTTTCAGCTTCAACGTGGCCAAGGGCCGGTGCGACACCTGTGAAGGCGAAGGCTTCGTGAGCGTGGAGCTGCTTTTTATGCCCAGTGTCTATGCGCCTTGTCCCACCTGCCACGGCGCGCGCTACAACGCGGACACGCTGAAGGTGTCGCTGCGTGGCAAATCCATTGCGGACGTGCTGCACATGACCGTTGAAGAGGCGCGTGCATTTTTCGAAGACGAGCCCAGCTTGCGCAGGCCGCTGACCTTGCTGGCGGACATTGGGTTGGGCTATTTGAGGCTGGGGCAGCCCGCCACGGAGTTGTCAGGCGGGGAGGCGCAGCGCATCAAGCTGGCTACCGAGTTGCAGCGGCAGCAGCGAGGCGACACGCTGTACGTGCTCGACGAACCCACCACCGGCCTTCACCCGGCCGACGTCGCCCGGCTGATGGTGCAGCTTCACGGCCTTGTCGATGCAGGGAACACGGTGGTGGTTGTCGAGCACGACATGAGCGTGGTAGCGCAAAGCGATTGGGTGATCGACGTGGGGCCCGGGGCAGGGGCCGAAGGGGGCCGCATCATGGCCGAGGGCGTTCCCGAGCTCGTGGCCAAATCGCGGCATGGCCGAACCGCGCCTTACCTGCGAATGCATCGGGCAACGTCTTCTTTCTCGGCGCCGGTCCGCACTTGATGGCGACGCCATCTCGCTTCGCAAGCGCCCTGTACGCCTAATCGAGGCCGGCGCCGGCCGCTCTCTGTTGGCAGACATTCTGGCCGGTGGTGGTGAGCTTGAGCCCACCGCCGGCCCATTGCAGCCAGTCCAGCAGCACGTAATCCTCGATGTAGCTTTCTGGGACGTCGCAGGCGCGCCGCTTGTACAGGGCGTCCACAGTGGTCTGCAGCGCGCTGCGCAGTTCCGAGAGAGCGTTTTGAGTTTTCATTGTGCTGTTGGATCGTCGGATCAACGTGTCGAGGTGTCGATCAATAGCCGCCTCGGCCGCCATTGCTGCGGTAGCCGCCACCGCCGAAGCCACCGGGGCGCTCTTCGCGAGGGCGGGCCAGGTTCACCACCATGGCGCGGCCATCGACGGTCTGGCCGTGGGCTCCTCGGATGGCGCTCTGCGCGTCGCCGGCTGAGGTCATTTCGACAAAGCCGAAGCCCTTGGAGCGGCCGCTGTCGCGGTCCGTCATCACCTTGGCCGATGCGACCTGGCCGTATTGCGAGAACTGTTGTTGAAGGTCGTCGTCACGGGTGGCGTAAGACAGGTTGCCGACGTAGAGTTTGTTGTCCATGGTGGACCCTTTCGAGAGATGCCGCGTGAAGACGTGAAGTCGGCGGCGTTGAGAAAAAGGAGTGGCGGCGGTTGGTCACAATCGGCGCCGGGCGGATGACCCGCCGAAAAGCCTGGCAGGCTGCATGTCGCATGGATGCAGGCAGGGCAAGACAAGGCCGATGCGGGCCTGGGGCGTGGGGGAGGGGGGCGAACGCTGAGGCTCGCGATACCAGACAATGCCTGCCTGGGATGAGGTGACGCAGTGAAGTCACCCCTGTAGATGGATGCCGGCCAGAGGGTGGCGGGCATGTCGACAAAGTGCTGCGGAGGTAAGCAAAGCTGCAGCAGTCGAGCCCACTATAACCGCGATGGGCAATCAGCGCCATGTCTGATGCATGACGTTACGCAGTGATGGCAGGTTTGAGCCATAGGCAAGCGTCCGGACACGAGGGGGCGTACCATGTCCCATGAACTACCTCCTCATCGCGCTCCTCTTCACCATGGCACTGGCCGCCACGGGCTTGTTGTCTTACCTTCTCAAGAGGCCGTCAGCGATCTGGGAGTCTGCCGGCACCCGGCAGAAACGCGCGGAACACCAGCGGATCACTGAAATCCTCAAGGGCTGATGCCGGTGCGATCGAGATGATTGAACCCATCTTGCTGACCACCGCACGCTTGACCACCTTTGACGGTGCTCAGGTGCTGACAGGGGCGAGTGGCTTCCTGTTCGAACGTGACGAACGCCTGTACCTGGTCACGAGCCGCCATGTGCTGTTCGACGAAGCCTCCGGTCACCGGCCAGACCGTGTGGAGATAGAACTGCATGCAGACCAGGATGACGTGGTGCAGGCCACGGTGCTCTCGGTTCTGCTCTACGAAGAGGGCAAGAGCGTGTGGCGGGACGCGGTGGACGCGGGCGGGGTGGTCGATGTGGCCGTCATTGAACTGGACCGCACCGTGCTGCCACCGGTGGTGTATGCGTTCAACCCTTCGCACCTTTTGCCTGAGTTGCAGACCGTGCACGTCGGTGCGCCCTTGCTGTTGATCGGGTATCCGCTGGGCTTTCACGATGCACTGCACCACCTGCCGGTGGCACGCCAGGCCGTGGTGGCATCGTCATTCGGGCTGCGCTTCCAGGGGCAGGGCTATTTCCTGTCGGACGCACGCACCCACCGGGGCATCAGTGGCGCCCCCGTTGTGATGAACACCGAGCAAGGCCTGAGTGGCACTTCATGGACCTTGCTGGGGGTTCATTCGTCGAGCATGGACATGCTCAGCCGCGACAAGACCCAGGACGATTCATTGGGCCTTCATTGCGTGTGGTATGCCGACATCCTGATGGTGCTCACCCGCCCGGAGATCCATGGTCCGATGCCGGCCGAACAAAGCACCAAGACCTCGGTGCACTGAAGCCGCGAGGCGACCGGGGCTGGCGTGGTCCCGGCCTCAATCGGCCTCAGATGACGCCTGCGCATCCAGTACCGATCGGACTTTCCGGGCCAGCTCATCCAAGGGCGAGCGGGCACCGCTAGAACGTCAATCGGCTGTCGCAGCGGGAGGAAGACGATTACGTCGTGCTCAAGGCGATGCATTCAGCCTTCTCTGCCACTCGGACCTGCTGGTAAGCCAACTCAAGGTGCTGGCGGCCATCGCCTCGATGCCCGCATGCGTGACGATGAAGTTCTGCCCCACAGACTCCCTGGCCCGCACACAGCACTGCTCAGCAGGCCCACGCCTTGCTCCGTCTGGCGAAGCCGCTGCAGTTGGGCTTTAGCTGTCTCATGACGCTCCATTGATGTAGGCCTGAGGAGAGCCCGGGAGCGCTTGGTCATGCAATCAACCAATGACGTGGCTGCCTCGCCAGGCTAGGGTGCACGCGCACCGCGGTACCCCCGAAGCATCGATGTGCTGTTCAGGCATACAACGGCTTTTAAGGGCCTAGATACAGGTGATACCAAACCGCACAGTAGTGGTAGGCTCATGATCCTTTCGTACAAAGCAGCTGTGAAGATCAGAACTCGTCTACTGTGGCTGGTGTTCGCGGCGTGGCTGCCGTCTGCGCTAGCCATCGGCTTCGTTGCCCGCTCTGAATACGTCGAGTTGAGGAGTGCTGCCCTCGAGGACGCGCGGCGCCTGGCGGAGGGGCTGAGTAGCATAGTCGAGCGGGAATTGGACAAGCGCTTCGTGATGGCGCGAACGCTCAGTGCGTCCACGGCGCTCCAACTCAATGACTTGGAGCGGTTCTACGCAGAAGCGGCCTTTTCTACAAGCGGGATGGAAAGCTGGGTTGTGCTCTTTCGGGCAGGACATCAGGTCCTCAGCACTTTCCTCCCTTACGACTCGGGGCTTTCAGTGGACGTGCCCCAGCGCACAATCTGGTTGACGAGTGGCGAGGCCTCCTACTTTGACAAACGCGATCCATTGCTCAAGAGGCCACTGATCGGCGTGATCGCCGCCCAGGCAAGGCCCCCGGTCGATTTCAACGTGGTTGTTGCGTTCGAACCGGCGCTGCTGAACAAGGCCATGTCCAAGCTTTCTCCTTCTCACGGAGCGATTGTCTCGGTGGTGGACAAGGACATGAAAGTGATGGCCAGAAGCAAGGATCCTCAAGTCTGGCTTGGCCGAGAAGCCACGGCTGACATGAAGCAAAGGGCGGTTGCAAACAAGTTTGGCTTCGAAGCCAGCGTCACCCTCGACAAAGTACCCTCGCTGACCTATCTCGGCCCCCCCAATCGCCATGGCTGGTACACCATCGTGGCACTTCCGCAATCGACGCTCTATCAAGAGGCGAGGAATGCGGCGGCAAAGGCAGTCGGCTTGGCGGTTGCTCTGCTGGGCTTGAGTTTGATGTTCGCGCTGTATGTCGCCAGGAGCATCAGTGAGCCATTTCACAAGCTTGAAGACGCGGCCGAAGAATTGGGGCAAGAGCGCATCCCTGGCCCGCTGACGACGGGCATCAGCGAAGCTGACCGCGTTGCCCGGGCGCTGCGCGACGCCGGCATCCGGATCAAGGAGTCCGCTGAGGTGCTCGAAGCAAGGGTGAATGACGCGGTCGCCCGTACTGCCGAGGCCCAGCAGACATTGGCCGACGCACAGAAGCGGGAGGCGTTGGGCCGGTTAGCGGGCGGTGTTGCCCACGACTTCAACAATCTGCTTCAGACCATCAGTGCAGCGCTTCACCTGTTGACGCCGACCACACCGGAAGGGCCTCCTCGAAAGATGCTCGACGCCGCGACAAGGGCGACCGGCAAAGCTGCTGGACTCGTGAAGCAAATGCTGGCTTTCGGGCGTGCTCAGAAACTGCAGCCCGTTGCGGTTGACATCAATGACTTTCTACTGAAAGTATGCGAGCTTGCGGGCAAGGCGGCCGGCACAAACATCAGTATTCGGGCTCATGTTGCCCAAGACCTTCCCGCGTTGTACGTGGATCCGAACCAACTTGAGTTGGCTTTGCTGAACTTGATTTTCAATGCGCGTGACGCCATGCAGGGACGGGGTGAAATCACCATCCATGCCTTCTTGGCTGAAGGGAACCTGCATAAGCACTCTTCACCCGCACAAGGTCAGTTTGTACGGTTGGATGTGAGAGACGATGGCCCCGGAATGGACGCACTTACTTTGCGGCAGGCGTTTGATCCGTATTTCACGACAAAGCCTGTAGGTTCGGGATCCGGCCTCGGCTTGCCCCAGGTTCTTTCTTTCGCTCGGCAATCTGGCGGCGAGGTGCATATCGTTAGCGAACCAGGCCAAGGTACCAACGTTCAATTGGTTCTGCCGACAACCACGGCTCGTCCTTTGGACAAGAACAGTGATGGCATGCGCAACTTGCGATCGACGCGTACTTTGCGGGTGCTGATGGTGGAAGACGACCCATTGGTGGCGTCGGTAGTCCTGCCTGCGATCGAGGGAATGGGACATGGCGCATCGCACTGTGTTGATGCGGAAAAGGCCAAGGAACTGATCGAGCAAGGGGGCCAGTTTGACGTTGTCTTCAGCGATGTCGTTATGCCTGGCGCACTGACCGGATATGACCTCGCCGAGTGGTGCCTGAGCCTGGAACCTCGCCTTCCCGTCGTTTTGGCAACTGGCTACAGTGAGCAAGCCCCTGAAATTGACGTGGTGGTGCTGCGAAAGCCATACGACCTGAACGAACTCAGCCGTGCGCTGCAACAGGCGACTGACGTCAAGCCTTAGGCGACTCATGCCTCTGGATACCTTGCAAGTGAGCCTTCCTGAATCGGTTCCTCATAGGCGTCCGGCGAGATGGTGTTCGCTTGTGTCGGCTAGCAAACCGTTCGTCTGTAGCGCGTCGGCACCTGAAATAGCGCGCAGGCGCGCCAAATCCTCAGGCTTGTCCAGATCGGTTACGTAAGCCGGTTCGCTGCTCGGCCAGCACGTAAGAGCGCACGAATTTGACTTCAGCCACCCGCGGATCCCGTCACGAGCGCCACTGGCAGCAAGCTCCCGGACGGTCGAGGCCGCCAGGATCAGGGGATGACCTCGCTGCCCATCTACGATGGGCGCGATGGCGCCCCGCCGCCCTGCCTGTTGCCAAGCCGACAGGAGGATCCGGATGTGGGGTGAACGGATCAGCGGCAGATCGGCCACGGTAACCATCATGTCTGCATCGGCATGGTGACGCAGGTGGAGCTTGACAGCATCGCGCTGAGTAGCCATCAGGCTGCCCTGCGGATTACTGACCTTCAGCATCGAGACACCGCAGCGCTCCGCTACCGGGCGGATAGTCGATGCATGCGCCCCCACAAGCACATTGACCTGCCCGCACCCGCCCGCTCTCAAAGCATGGACGAGGGATTCCAGAATTGTTCGATCACCGATCTGGATCATAGACTTGGCACAACCACCCATCCGGCGCCCCTGGCCTGCTGCAAGGATCCAGGCGACCACAGCGGGATCCGGCGGCGACTGCTCAAAATTCGATGCTTGAAACATGAGCTGAACAACAGCAGGGTTAGGACACTAAGACTTGCGCCATGGATGCTTTCCCCTTAGCCACCTCGGCCTGAGGGTGTAGGGCAATGCCGTTCAAGGCTGCCACCACCTCCGCCATGATCGACAAGGCGATCTGTGCTGGGGTCTTGCTGCCTATGTAGAGTCCCGCTGGGCTTCGCAGGCGAACTAGCGCAGCATCGTCCAGATCGAAATGCTCGCGCAGGCGCTGCCGACGAACACTGCTGTTGCGGCGCGATCCGATCGCCCCGATGTAGAAGGCCGATGTCTGCAGGGCGTCAATCAGGGCAAGGTCGTCCAGCTTTGGATCGTGGGTCAGCGCGACGACCGCGGTGCGCGCATCGGGCTGCAGGCGCTGTACGATGTCGTCCGGCATCTCGGCGCTAATTGGCACCCCCGGCATGGTCCAACCCGATGCACGTTCCGCTCGAGGATCGCAAACGAAAACTTCGAAGCCCATGCCTATAGCCATCTCAGCCATGAAGCGAGATAGATCGCCTGCGCCGATCAGGATGAGGCGCGCGGTGGGGCCGTGGTAACTGACCATGCTTGCATCATCCAGCTGCGGCAAGCTGCCTGTACGGCCTGCGTCAAGTCGTACCTGCCCTGTGGCTAAATCCAGCACGCGCGCTACGCAGCGGCGTGCTTCAAGCGCATCGAGCAATTCGGGCAACGCGCTGCCCTGGGAAACCGGCTCTATGACAAGCTCGATGGTGCCGCCACATGGCAAGCCGAAACTGTGTGCCTGTTCGGTGCTGACGCCATATTGCCGCACCGAAGGTTTGTAAGCCGGGCACGCCGCCGTAAGGCCGCCCTGGCGAATGCGCTCGACCAGATCGTCCTCAATGCAGCCGCCTGACACGGAGCCTACGGTCTGGCCGGCCTCGCAAATCGCCATCATCGAGCCGGGCGGTCGGGGTGACGAGCCCCAAGTGCGCGCTACTGTGATCAGCGCGGGCGCTCGGCTTTCGCGCCACCATTGGTGTGCGGTACGAATGACCGAGGTGTCCAAGTCTTCCAATAGGGAGCTCCGGGCTGGCAGAAGTGACAGGATGGGCCATGCATCATGCCGCCCCGAACGCAGTGATGTGGACGGCTGATGCCTTGACCGTTATGGGACTGGGCCTATGAGGAAGCATTGATCTGACTTATAGGCTTGCGACCATGCTTCTGATCGCATTTGAGTCGCCCTTTGACGAAGGGTGCATGCGCATCAGAACCTGCAAGGCACGGCGTTTGCCAAGGTCTTGCACCCCTAGGAGTGCCCATGCCCACCAACACCGACTCGTCTGCCTGTTCATCGTCGGCACGATGTCCTGCGCAATCCGTACAACTGCGCATCAATCGTCAGCATCGCCAGGTCGATGTTGAAACGTGGACCACGCTACTGGACCTGCTGCGTGACAAATTGGAGATGACGGGTACGAAGAAGGGCTGCGATCACGGTCAATGCGGGGCCTGCACCGTGCTGGTAAACGGCCGCCGTATCAATTCATGCCTTACCCTGGCCGTGATGCACAACGGCGCCGAGATCACGACGGTGGAAGGCCTGGCATCGTTGGAGGGAGAGGGCGACGGTCGTCTGCATCCATTGCAGCAGGCCTTCATCGATCATGACGCTTTCCAATGCGGTTACTGCACGCCCGGGCAGTTGTGTTCGGCGGCTGGCCTGCTCAACGAGCGGCCACCGGCCAATGTTGAAGAACTGCGCGAGCGCATGAGCGGTAATCTGTGCCGGTGCGGCGCCTACCCGCAGATCGTGCAAGCCGTGTCGCAAGTGCTGGTGCACCGCCGGAAGGCCGGTGCGGCATGAACCCTTTCCATTACACAGCCTGCACCGACATCGATTCGGCCCTGGCCGCCATGGCAAGCCACAACGGCACGAACCCCTGCCAGGCCAGGTTCGTTGCCGGAGGCACCAACCTCATCGATCTGATGAAGGAGCGGCTGGCGCATCCCTCTGCGCTCATCGACATCAATGGACTGCCTCTGGCAGACATCGCGCCGACCGATGACGGAGGCTTGCGCCTGGGCGCGCTGGCACGCAATGCTGACACCGCCGACCACCCTTTGGTGCGCGCGCGCTACCCGCTACTGCGCGCGGCCATCCTGGCAGGCGCGTCGCCGCAGTTGCGCAACATGGCCAGCAATGGTGGCAACCTGCTGCAGCGCACACGCTGCTACTATTTCTACGATGCGGACGTGCCCTGCAACAAGCACACTCCGGGCAGCGGTTGTCCCGCTACGAAGGGCTTGGCGCGCCAGCACGCAATCTTCGGGGCCAGCACGCACTGCATCGCCACCCATCCCTCTGACATGTGCGTAGCCTTGGCGGCACTTGAAGCGGTGGTACACGTGCAATCCGTGCGCGGGCGGCGCGCCATTCCCTTTGCCACCTTCCATCGCCTGCCCGAAGACCGGCCCGAGGTGGACACCACGCTGGCACCGGACGAGCTGATCACGCACATCGATCTGCCACCGGCGCAACCAGGTTTCGCAGTCCACAGCACCTACCTGAAACTGCGCGAACGGGCCTCGTATGCCTTCGCGATGATGTCGGTGGCCGCAGCGCTGGACATCGGCGAAGACGGCCGTGTCCGCACGGCGCGGGTGGTTCTGGGCGGCGTGGCGCACAAACCCTGGCGCAACGTGCCGGCCGAGTCGCTGCTCGTCGGGAAAGTAGCCGAGCGTGCCTCGTTCATGGCGGTGGCCGATGCCGTGATGGCCGACGCCCGTCCAGCCGGCGGCCCCGGCGTGCCGGAAAGCTCGCGCGGCAACAGCTGGAAGATCCCGATGGCGCACCGTGCCATCGTGCGGGCACTCGAGATGGCCACCCAAGGCATCCCGAGCAACACCGGTGAAGACGGCGCGCGTTGCCGCGGGGAGCAGCCTGCATGAACCGAACAATCGACGCCCAGCAGCCTATCGCCGTGCCCGGCACGGGCCAAGTGACCATCGGCATGCCGTTGCCCCGTATAGACGGGCCGTTGAAAGTCACCGGTGAGGCACGCTATGCCGCAGAGCACCCCGTGGCCGACCTGGCCTGGGGCGTGGTGGTCAACAGCACGATCGCCAAGGGGCGAATCGCGGAGATCGATACCACGGAGGCGCTGGCGGTGCCTGGTGTACTGGATGTGCTCACGCACGATCACCGCCCCCACATGCGCTCCTTGGGCTTCATGTACAAGGACATGACCGCCCCCAAGGGTTCGCCCTTCAAGCCCTTGCATGACGACAAGGTGTACTGCAGCGGCCAGCCCGTGGCGCTCGTGCTGGCGGACAGCTTCGAGGCGGCGCGGCATGCGGCCGCGCTGGTGCGCGTGTCCTACGAACAAGAGCCGCACGAGACGCATCTGCTGTCCAACATGGAAGATGCCTTCGAGCCCAGCAGCCTGAAGGCGGGTTACTCGCCGCCGCCCAAACCGCGTGGCGATGCCGATGTCGCTTTCGCGCTGGCCCCGGTCAAACACCAGGCCGAGTATTACAGCGGCGTCGAGCACCACAACCCGATGGAGATGTTCGCATCGACCGTGATCCGCTCGCCGGACGGGCATCTCACCATCTACGACAAGACGCAAGGCTCGCAGAACTGTCGCTGGGTGGTATCGCACGCCTTCGGCTTGTCCAAGGACAAGGTAACCGTGCGCAACCCCTACGTGGGCGGCGCCTTCGGCTCAGGCCTGCGGCCACAGTATCAGTTGCTGCTGGCGGTGATGGGCAGCCTGCACCTGAAGCGCTCGGTGCGCGTGGTGCTCACGCGTCAGCAGATGTTTACCTTCGGCCACAGGCCGGAAACCTGGCAGCGCATCGCCTTGGGCGCCGAGGCCGATGGCACGCTCACGTCCATCACCCACGAAGCCATTGCCGAGACCTCTCAAAAGGAGGAGTACGTCGAGGTGGTAGTGAACTGGTCGGGCCAGCTCTACCGTTGCAACAACGTCAGACTTGGCTACAAGCTGGTGCACCTGGACCAGTACACGCCCATCGACATGCGCGCACCGGGCGCGGCCCACGGCGTGCACGCGCTGGAGGTGGCCATGGACGAGTTGTCCTACCAGTTGAAGATGGACCCGCTGGCCTTGCGCCTGAAGAACTACACCGACCACGACGCCTCGAAAGACCTGCCTTACTCCACCAAGGCGCTGCGGGCCTGCTACGAGCAGGGCGCTGAGCGCTTCGGCTGGGCCCGACGCCCGGCCGAACCGCGCGCCATGCGTGAAGGCCATGAACTGGTCGGTTGGGGCATGGCCACCGGCATCTGGGATGCCCTTCAGATGTTCGCCCGCGCCCGAGCGGTGCTGTCGGCCGATGGTCACCTGGAGGTGAGCAGCGCCGCCACCGACATCGGCACCGGCACCTACACCGTGATGGCGCAGATCGCCGCTGCGGCCATGGGGCTGCCGCTGGAGAGGGTGACATTCCGCCTGGGCGACTCCACCTTGCCTGTTGCGCCGATCGAAGGCGGTTCGTCCCATGTCACCACCGTTGGGTCGGCCGTGGAGGGCGTGTGCGAAAAACTGCAGAAGACGCTGTTCAAGGCGGCTCGCAAGATGCCCGGCTCACCGTTTTCAAAGGACCGCTTCGCACAGGTCTTTTTCAAGGACGGCGCTGTATGGCGGCGGGCCGATCCGGCCGTGGGCGTGCGACTGGTCGACATCATGGCCAGCCTGGGGCAGGCCAGCATCGAAGAGAAATACCTGATGCTGCCCAACATGCTCAAGCAGAAAAAGTACGTGCGCTCGACCCATT
>DXIO01000134.1 GCA_019112875.1 Candidatus Aquabacterium excrementipullorum | reverse complement strand
CAGGATCAGAAGATCAGAAGGTTTCCCAATCGTCGTCCTTGGGCGGGGCGGAGGCTGGCGGGGCCTTGCGCGGCGCGGCGGCCGGCGGCAGTTGCGGCGAGGCCGGCTTGGCCGCGGGCGCGATGGCCTTGGGTGCCGGCGTGGACACGCGTGCGGCGCTCAGGCTGGGCGCCGCCTTGGGCTCGACCGGCACGCGGGCACTGGCCTGAGCTCGGGCAATGGCTTCGCTGGCGTGGCCACGGGCCTCGGCCTGCGCCACCATGCGGGCGTGGCCGAGCTTGAAGGCCGCCACGGCGTTGGCCAGCTTGCCGGCCTGATCGCGCAGGCTCTCGGCGGCGGCGGCGGACTCTTCCACCAGCGCGGCGTTCTGCTGCGTCATCTGGTCCAGTTCGTTGACCGAGTTGTTGACCTGGCCGATGCCCTGGCTCTGCTCGCTCGAGGCCGCGCTGATCTCGCCGATGATGTCCGAGACGCGCTGCACACTGCTCATGATCTCGTTCATCGACACGCCGGCGTCCTGCACCAGCTTCGAGCCGGATTCGACCTTCTCGCTGGAGGCGCTGATCAGCGTCTTGATTTCCTTGGCGGCATTGGCGCTGCGCTGGGCCAGCGAGCGCACCTCGCCGGCCACCACGGCGAAACCACGGCCTTGTTCACCGGCACGGGCGGCCTCCACCGCGGCGTTCAGCGCCAGGATGTTGGTCTGGAAGGCGATGCCGTCGATCACCGTGATGATCTCGTTGATCTTGCGGCTGGCGCCATCGATCTCGGCCATGTTGGCCACCACCTGCGAGACGATCTCGCCGCCGCGCTGCGCGGCCGTGGCGGCGCCCGAGGCCAACTGGTTGGCCTGGCGGGCGGCGTCGGCGCTCTGGCGCACGGTGCCGGTCAGCTGCTCCATCGAGCTGGCGGCCTGCTGCAGGTTGGACGCGGTGTTCTCCGTGCGGCTGGACAGATCCTGGTTGCCGCTGGCGATCTCGGTCGAGGCCGTGGAAATCGAATCGGTGGCCAGGCGGATCACGCTGACGGTGTCGCGCAGGCGGGTGACCATGTCGGCCAGCGAGCCGTGCAGCGAGCCGCTGTCGCCATGGGCGCGGCGGATGTCGATGTCCAGGTCGCCCTCGGCGATGCGGCCCACCAGCTTGCGCAGCTCGGCCGGCTCATCGCCCAGGTCCTTCCAGACCGAGGTGACGATGGCCCACGAGGCGGCGCCCAGCACGGCCAGCACCACCAGGGCGGTGATCACCGACGCCCACAAACCGGTGCGCATGCCCTGCTGCACCGATTCGGCGGCGGAATCCAGGTCGGCCTTGGATTGCGCTTGTTGTGCCTTGAGCACGTTGTTGAGGGTCTGCAGCGCGGCCTGCATCTGGCCGACGGCGTCGTCGCCCCCGGTCTTCTCGATCATGCCGCGTGTGGCCGCGATGCCCTTCGATTGGAAGCCTTCGAAAGCGTCGGACAACTCCGTGGCTTCCTTGCTCTTGCCATCCAGCTTCTTCAGCGCCTCCAGCGCCTTGCGGCCAACGGCCACGGCCGCTTCCGCGTCGGCCAGGCGGTCCACGCTGCCTTCGATGGCGGCACCTTGTAAGTGTGTGCTCACTTGCTCGATGGCGCGCTCGACACGCGCCACCTGCTCGGCATAGGGCGCGTCCACCTGCGACAGGCGATCAAAGCGCGCCGAGGTGCGTTCGTTGATCACGAAGGACACGATCATGCCGACGATGAAGACCGCCGCCGCGCTGACGGGCAGCATCCAGATTCTTGTTCGAAACTTCATTCCCGAAAACTCCTGTGGAGCACAGTGCATTGACCCGGGTCTGCACAGGGCAGACGGGCGACATCGGGGTTTTCGGCAGAAGAGCGTCCTGAATTAAGGGGATAAGTCGCAGAAAGACGCCCTTGAGCCCTTTTTAGAATGCGGGGATGACGCAACCGCCTTCCGCCGCGGCCAACCGGCCGCCGACGACCTCCCGCCTGATGTTCTGGGTGGCCCTGCTGTACTTCTCGGAAGGCCTGCCGCTGGGGCTGTTCTACGACCTGTTCCCGGTGCACATGCGCCAGGCCGGCGTGGGGCCGGCCGAAATCGGCCTGCTGAGCCTGCTGGGCTTGGCCTGGACGGTGAAGTTCCTGTGGGCCCCGCTGGTGGATGCGCTGCGCGGCCACCGCTTCTGGATCGCCGGCGCCAACCTGGGCATGGCGCTGGCACTGGCCGCGTTGGCCACGCGGCCCGAGGCCCTGGGCGGCGGCGAGAGCTGGCCCTGGGTGCTGCTGGTGGCCTTCACGGTGCTCTCGGCCACCAATGACATCGCCACCGACGGCTACACCATCGAACAGTTGTCGCGTGACCAGTACGGCGTGGCCAATGGCCTGCGCATCGGCTTCTACCGCGTGGGCATGCTCACGGCGGGGGGGATGCTGGTGGTGGCCGGCTGGACGGGTACGGCGGGTGCGCCCAACTGGCAGGCAGCCTACGCCCTGGCGGCCGTGCTGTTGCTGCTCAATGGCGCGCTGGCGCTGCTGGCGCCACCGCCGGCCTTGCGCGTGACCCTGGTGCGGGTTCCCGCTGAAGAGACCACCTCGACCTGGTCAGCCGAGTGGGGACGCTTGCGCGCCCAGCCCCTGTGGTTGCTGGCGCTGGGCCTGGTGATCGCCGGCCTGCTGTGGCCCGTGCTGGGGCCGCTGGCCAAGGCGCTGCAGCCCGATGATGCGGCCGCCGCTGCGCATGTGAACCCTGTGCTGGCCTGGATCGCGGCCTACAGCGGCGCCTGGTGGTTCAAGGGGGCCATCCCCGTCGGCCTGATGCTGCTGGGCAGCGGCCTGATGGTGGCGGCCGCCCGCAACCCGCGCGCCGCGGCCATGGCCGATGGCCCGGTGTTCGGCGGCTGGGTCAGCCTGCTGGCGCGGCCGGGCATGCTGCCGGTGCTGCTCTTCATCCTGCTGTTCAAGCTGGGTGACACGGCCATGGGCTTCATGGTCAAGCCCTTCTGGGTGGACGCCGGTTTCACGCCCGCGCAGATCGGCCTGGTCAGCGTGAACATCGGCCTGGGCCTGTCGATCGCGGGCGGCCTGGTGGGCGGCTGGTACGTGGACCGCGCCGGCATCTTCAAGGGCCTGTGGGTGCTGGGCCTGACCCAGGCCCTGTCCAACCTGGGCTATGCCGCCGCGGCCTGGGTCGTGCCGCATGCCCAGCCGGGCATGGTCGATCCGCAGTACCAGGCCATGGTTTACGCGGCCAGCGGCCTGGAGAGCTTCACCCAGGGCCTGGGCTCGGGCGCCTTCCTGGCCTTCCTGATGGCCATCACCGACAAGCGGCGGGCCACCACCGAGTACGCCATCCTGTCGTCCATCTTCGGATTTTCGCGTGCCGTGGCCGGCTGGGCCGGTGGTCTGGGCGTGGAGCAGATGGGCTACGCCACCTTCTTCATGCTCACCTTCTGGCTGTCATTCCCCGCATACCTGCTGTTGCCACAGGTTCGTCGTATGCTTTCCCGCGACGAGGCGCGTTAAGCCCTGTGACAGCCCGTGGCGTGTGCCCGGGCCAGCCCCTGGAAGGACTTTGCAGATCATGAAAACAAGAGGTTCCCTGTTTGGCGTGGCCACCCTGGCCCTGGCGGCCGCGCTGGCCTCCGCCCCGGTGATGGCGCGTGATGGTGTGGATGTGGGCGGCCAGTCCGGCTTCAGCCGCCTGGTGCCGGCCGAGCAGGTCGAGCAGGCCGCTGTGCAGCAGTACGACCAGCTCAAGGCGCAGGCGCGCCAGAAGGGCGAACTGGGCGGCGACAACGATCCCCAGGTGCTGCGCCTGCGCTCCATCGCCAAGCGGATCATTCCCTACAGCCTGGAGTGGAACAAGCGCGCGGCCAACTGGCCCTGGGAAGTGAACCTGCTCAAGTCGAAAGAGCTCAACGCCTTCTGCATGCCCGGCGGCAAGATCGCCTTCTACTCGGGCATCCTGGAGCAGCTGCAGCTCAACGACGACGAAGTGGCCATGATCATGGGCCACGAGATGGCGCACGCGCTGCGCGAGCACGCCCGCGCCCGCATGGGCAAGAGCGCCGCCACGCGCATCGGTGCGGGCCTGCTCTCCAGCGTGCTGGGCCTGGGCAATACCGGTGATGCGCTGCTGAACATGGGGGGCCAGCTGCTGACCCTGAAGTTCAGCCGCGAAGATGAATCCGAGGCCGACCTGATCGGCATGGAACTGGCCGCGCGTGCCGGCTATGACCCGCGTGCCGGCGTGACGCTGTGGAAGAAGATGGGCGCGGCCGCCAAGGGCGCGCCGCCGCAGTTCCTGTCCACCCACCCCTCGGGCAGCACCCGCATCCAGGACATCGAGGCCAACCTGCCCAAGGTGATGCCGCTGTACGAACGCTCGGCCAAGCCGCCCCAGCGCTTCGATGCGCCGCGCAAGACGGGCCAGGCCGACCAGCCCGATGCCTTGGCCTACTGGGGCGTGGGCGGTGCGTCCAAGCCGGAGGCCGCAGCGGCGGCTGCGCCGGCGGTGGTGGCGTCCAACACGGGCGCCGGCACGGCAGGGACGACTGCCAAGCCCCGTGCCAACGGGGCGTCCGAGGCGGGCTGGGTGCGTGTGACGCCCTGAACGTTGCCGTGTACGGGCCGCTCAGCGGCCCGTCAGGTACGGGTTGTACTGGCGCTCTTCGCCGAAAGTGCTCTCGGGCCCGTGGCCGGGCGTGAACGTGATGTCATCGCCCAGCGGCAACAGCTTGCCCTTGATCGCGTTGATCAGGTCGGCATGGTTGCCGCCCGGGAAATCCGTGCGGCCGATGCTGCCCGCGAACAGCACATCGCCCACGAAGGCGTGGCGTGTGCCCGGTTCAAAGAGAACGACGTGGCCGGGCGTGTGGCCCGGGCAGTGCAGCACCTGCAGCGTGTGCCGACCGATGGTGACGGTGTCGCCATCCTTGAGCCACTGCGTGGGCGCGAAGGGCTCGGCCTGCGGAAAGCCGAACATCTGGCTTTGCTGCGGCAGTGCATCGATCCAGAACTGATCGCCCGGGTGCGGCCCGACGATGGGCACACCATGCGTGCGCGCCAGCGTACCGGTGGCGCCCGCATGGTCGATGTGCGCATGCGTGAGCCACAGCGCCTTGAGCGTGAGGCCGCGCGATGCGATGGCCTGCTCCAGCACGGGGATGTCGCCGCCTGGATCGATCAGCGCGGCCTCGTTGGTTTCATCGCACCACACCAGGGAGCAGTTCTGGGCGAAGGCCGTGACGGGGAGGGTGTGGCGGTGGAACATGCGGGCAGACGAAAACAGGGACGGCCTGAAGCGTAGCACTGCGGCGGGCCTGCCGTGCCAGAGCAGGCCCGCCTGCGGCCTTACTTCAAGGCCACCTTCGGGAAATCGACCGGCACATCCAGCGCGACGTTGATGTAGTTGGTGAACAGGTTCAGCGCCACGTGGGCCAGGATCTCGACGATCTGCTCGTCGCCGAAGCCGACTTCGCGCAGGCGGGTGATGTCGGCATCCGCGAGCTGCGCGCGCTGCTCGACGACCTTCAGCGCGAAGGCCAGCGCGGCGGCGGTCTTGGCGTCCGACGCGTCGCCCACCTGCGCGGCGGCCATCTCGGCCGAGGTGGCGCCGGCCTTCTGGCCGAGCACGGTGTGCGCTGCCAGACAGTACTCGCAGCGGTTGCGGTTGGCGATGGCCACGGCGAGCTGTTCGCCGAGCTTGGCGCCGATGCTGCCCTTGCTCAGGGCGCCGAAGGCGGCCCACATGCTCTGCAGCGCGACAGGCGAATTGGCCACCGCCTTGAACATGTTGGGCGTGGCGCCGAAGGCCTGGTGGATCTGGCCCAGCAGGGCCTGGCTAGTGGACGGGGCGTGTTGAGGATCGATGTTGACGCGAGCCATGTCGGTCTCCTGGACAGTTGGAAAAAGGGATTGAATGAATGCAGCCGGCTGTCCACAGTGTGTGCCTGGCTTGTGTATGATTTGGTTCAACAAGTACATAAAACATACCCATTCGTGCAAATGCGGAACGCTGCGCCCATTGATCGCCTGTCCGGCCTGCTCGAACGCTTTCGCGTGCAGGCGCAGCTGCACTACGCGGGCGTGCTGTGCGGGCTCAGCCACTACGACGCCTGCGATGGCCACGGCTACCTGCACGTGCTGCGTCGCGGCCGGCTGGAGGTGAGCCACCCCGCCGCGAAAGGTGTTCCCAAGCGGCTGCGCTTCGACGAGCCATCGCTGCTGTTCTACCCGGGGCCTTTCACGCACCGCTTCCACAACCCCCCGGTGGAGGGCGCCGATTTCACCTGTGCGCGGCTGATCTTCGATGGTGGCGCGGAGAACCCCCTGACGAGGGCCTTGCCACCGCTCATCGCCTTGCCGCTGACGAAGGTGCCGGGCCTGGACATGGCGCTCGAACTGCTGTTCGCCGAAACCGACCGGGTGCGCTGTGGCCAGCGGCTGCTGGCCGATCGCCTGTTCGAGGTGGTCGTGCTGAAGCTGCTGCGCTGGCTGCTGGACCATCCGCTGGACGCGGGTGTGCGCCCCGGCCTGATCACCGGGCTGTCGGACCCGCGCCTGGCGCGCGCCCTGGTGGCCATGCACGACAGCCCGGGCGAGGCCTGGACGCTGGAGCGCATGGCCGAGCGCGCCGGCATGTCGCGCACAACGTTCGCCAACACCTTCCGCGGGGTGGTCGGCCAGACACCCGCTGATTACCTGGCGGGCTGGCGCATCGCCCTGGCGCAAAGCCGGCTGCGCGAGGGCCGCTCGATCAAGCTGCTGGCCGAGGAGCTCGGCTACGCGAACCCCTCGGCCTTGTCGCGGGCCTTCTCGGCCAAGGTGGGGCTGTCGCCGCGTGAGTGGTTGGCGAAGAATCCCGCTTGAAGTCCCGCTCTGCAGAAAGGTGTCCCACTTGGTCGGGCTCTTGGCCTACCATCGGCCCGCGATTCATTGGTCAACCCCCAACCAGGTCCCACCACCATGAGAGAAGCCGTCATCGTTTCGACCGCCCGTTCGCCCATCGGCCGGGCTTTCAAGGGTTCCCTGAACAACATCAAGTCGCCGACGCTCATGGCCCATGCCCTGTCGCATGCCGCATCGCGGGCCGGCCTGGAGGGCGGTGAGATCGAGGACGTGGTGGTGGGCGCGGTGCTCACTGCGGGCACGGCCGGTGGCAACCTGGCGCGCACAGCGCTGCTCGCGGCGGGATTTCCAGTGGGCGTGTCTGGTCAGACGATCGATCGCCAGTGCGCCTCGGGCCTGATGGCCATTGCCACCGCCGCCAAGCAGATCATCGTCGATGGCATGGACATCACGATGGCCGGCGGCCAGGACAACATCAGCGGCCTGCAGATTCCTTACTTCGAGTGGGTGGGCCGCGAGCGGGATCCTGCCGTGATCGCGCATGCGCAGGCGGCCTACATGCCCATGCTGCAGACGGCGGAGTTCGTCGCCAAGAAATACAACATCTCGCGCGAGGCGCAGGACCGCTATTCGCTGGAATCGCAGAAGCGCACGGCGGCCGCGCAGCTGGCCGGCCTGTTCAAGGACGAGATCGTGCCCATCCAGGCCAAGATGGCCGTGCGCGCCAAGGGTTCCGACGAGGTCACCTACCAGGATGTGCTGCTGTCGCAAGACGAGGGCAACCGCGCGGACACGACCTACGAAGGCCTGGCTGGCCTCAAGCCCGTGATCGACGGCGGCGTGATCACGGCGGGCAACGCCAGCCAGCTCTCCGATGGCGCGAGCGCCAGCGTGCTGATGGAGCGGGCCACGGCCGAGAAGCGCGGCCTGCAGGTGCTGGGCATCTACAAGGGCATGACGGTGGCCGGCTGCGCCCCGGAAGAGATGGGCATCGGCCCGGTCTTCGCCATCCCCAAGCTGCTCAAGCAGCATGGCCTGAAGGTCGAGGACATCGACCTGTGGGAGCTCAACGAAGCCTTCGCCGTGCAGACCCTTTACTGCCGCGACACGCTGGGCATCGACCCGGCGAAGTACAACGTCAACGGCGGTGCGATCAGCATCGGCCATCCCTACGGCATGAGCGGTGCGCGCATGGTCGGCCATGCGCTGCTGGAAGGCCGTCGCCGCAAGGCCAAGCACGTCGTCGTCAGCATGTGCATTGGCGGCGGCATGGGCGCGGCGGCCTTGTTCGAAGTGGCGTGATCGGCAGCGCTGCTCGCTGACAAGACACCATCGAAAGGACAGACATGGTCGGCATCGTTGCCACGCTCAAGGTCAAGCAAGGCCAGCAGGCTCTATTTGAAGAGGTGGCCAATCAACTGGTGGCCGCGTCCCGGGCGGAGCCTGGCTGCCTTGAATACACGCTGTGGCGCACGGATGACAGCACGGTCTACGTGTTCGTCGAGCGTTACCAATCGCCAGAGGCCATCGAGGCGCACAAGAAGTCCGACCACTACCGCCAGTTGGGGCGCCAACTGGCGCCCTTCCTGGAGACCGCGCCCGAGCTGAAGATGCTCGTTAGCGCGACGAGCTGAGGCCGGCGTCCTCTTCGGGCTCACCACCGGGCAGGTGCAGCGAGGTCGATGGGCTCGTGTCCAGCTTCAGCACCTCGGCCAGGTGGCGCATGGCATGGGCATGGCGATCCTCGTCACGCGCGACAAGGCAATCGGACGGACACACCAGTTCGTAATCCCGCATGCGCGCGTCGATCACCGTGGCCAGCACGCATTGGTCGATGGTGCTGCCCGTGACGATGAGCCGGTGGACCTTGAGGTGGCTGAGCAGCAGGTCCAGCGGCGTGGCGAAGAAGGCCGATTGCTTGGGCTTGAGCACGAAGTAGTCGTCGTCATCGGGCTGCAGCAGCTGGGCCAGGCGCGCCCGCTCGCCACCGGCGTCGAGGCCTTCACGCACCAGTGAACGGAAGTCGGAGCGCCACCGGCCATGGTTGTCGCTGGCGTAGATGACCGGCACCTGCGCCCGGCGGCTGCGCGCCTTCAGGCGCTGGATGGCGGGGGCGATGGACAGGGCATGCGCCAGCAGTTCATCGGCATCGGGGAACCGCCAATCGCCCAGCATGTCGATGATCAGCAGGGCCGTGCCTTGGGCCGCCTGCTCGCGTGCCAACGGCGTCGCCGAGGGGTCGTCGGGGCAGGGCGTCTGCCCGGCGGTCTTGGAGGGGCGGGAAGGGCTCATCGCAATCAACCGCCTTGCTGCTTCTGGATGCTGATGGTGCCGTCGGTTTCGAGAAAGGCATAACGCATCTGGTGCAGGTCGCAGTCGGCCTCGCGCAGGCTTTTCTGGATCTCACCTTCACCCACACGGTGCGTCCGCAGCACGGCGGGAAAGAACGCGCCATCGCGGCCGATCAACACTGGCGTGCCGTCGAACAGGATCTCCAGACGACGGCTGCGCGATGTCGCGAAGGCCACCAGCAGATTCAATCCGATGAGGGTGGTCACGACGACCAGGCCGCCGCCCACCGAGTCGTCGCCTCCAGTCAGGCCCGCGCTCACGCCTTCGCTGAGCAGCAGGACGACGATCAGGTCGAACGGGGTGAACTGGCCCACGGTCCGCTTGCCTGAAATCCTGACCAGCACCAACAGGGCCGCGTAGGTGATGGCGCCTCGCAGGGCGAATTCCCACCAGGGCAGATCGAGATCGAACATGGAGGGCGCTCAGGTCGCAGTGGCACACGCCATCTCCTGGCAAACCATGTTCCCGCCCGCCCGCCCGCGCGGACGGCTTCAGCGGTCGTCGTCAGTGTCCATGGGGAATGGCGGCAGGTGCGTCATGTGCCGGCGGCCGATCAACAGGGCCCCGAGCCCCAGCAACAGCAATGGCCCTGTCCACAACAGCCACGTCAGGGGCGTGACGGGGGGGCGGTAGAGCACGAAATCGCCGTAGCGCTCGGCCATGAAGTCGAGCACCTGCTGGTCGGTGGCCCCGCGGGCCAGTTGATGGCGGACCTCGGCCTTGAGCTGCCGCGCCAGCGGGGCGGTGGAATCCGCGATGGTCTGGTTCTGGCAGACCAGGCAGCGCAGTTCCGACGCCAGGTGGTTGGCGCGTTCATCGAGCATTTGTTCGTGGTGCGATGCTGGCGTGGCCGCGGACAGCGAGGAGGGCGGCGCATGGCCGTAAGCGGGTCTCGGCGTACCGCACACCGCCGCCATGCTCAACGCGGCCAGGACAAGACACCACGCGCGGACGGGCATGTCAGCGGCGCTCCAGCGCATCGATCAGGGGCAGCAGGGTTTGCTGCAGCACCTGCGGCGTGATGGGGCCGGCATGGCGCAGGCGGATGCGGCCTTGCTGGTCGATGACGAAGGTTTCCGGCACGCCGTAGACCCCCAGGTCCATGCCGGCGCGGCCATCCACGTCCTGCGCCGTGGCGCGGTAGGGATTGCCGTGCTGGTCGAGCCAGGCGCGGCCGCGCAGGGGCTCGTCCTGGTAGTTGAGGCCGACGATGGGCACGCGCTGCGTGCGCGAGAGATCGACCAGCAGGGGATGCTCGTCGCGGCAGGCGGCGCACCACGAGGCCCACACATTGAGCAGCCAGACACGGCCCTTGTACTGCGCGGGGCTGATCGGCCCGGATGGTGGTGTGGCCGGCGTGGCGGTGCCGGTGCCGGTGGTGTCGGGCAGGGCAGGCAGGGCGAAGTCGGGCACAGGCCGGTTCACCAGAGGCGACGGCAGCGCCGTTGGCGCCCGGCCCAACGGCTGCCACAGCAGCGCGGCCATCGCCAGGAACAGGCCCAGGGGCAGGAGGTGGCGGATCATGGTCGTGCTCATGCAGATGCCGCGCCGGGCGCCGGATCGATCAGAGGCGTCGCCGTGACCGGGACCCTGGCGCGCCGACGGCGCCGGTCGCACGCGGCGAGCAGGCCGCCGCCGGCCATGAGCAGGCAGCCGCACCACACCCAGCCCATGAAGGGCTTGACCTGCAGGCGCATGCCCCAGCGGCCTTCATCGGTGGTGCCGCCCAGCGAGACATAGAGGTCGCGCAGCACGCCCCGGTCGATGGCCGCCTCTGTCATGGGCATGCGCTGCACGGTGTAGAGGCGCCGTTCGGGGTGCAGCACGGCCACGGGCTGGCCATCGCGCGTCACCTCGACACGGGCGCGGGCCGCGAGGTAGTTGGGGCCCTTGACCTCGTCGATGGATTGCAGGGCGAAGCGGTGATCACCGACCTCGACGGCATCGCCGACCTTCAGGCTGTGATCCTGGGCGTGCTCCAGCCCCTTGAGCAGGGTGACGCCGAGCACGAACACCCCGATGCCCGCGTGTGCCAGCACCATGCCCCAGTAGGCGGGCGATTGCTGGCGGGCGCCCTGCCACCGCCCCTGGGCCGAGTCCGCGCGTGACCAGGCATGGCGCAGTGTGGCCAGCAGCACCCAGGTGCCCAACACCACCCCCAGCGTCATGGTGGCCGAGCCCAGCCGGGCCACAGACAGGCCCAGGCCACCCAGGCCCGCGATCAAGGCCATGGCACGCAGGCCTTGCCATGCACGGGCCGGGTCAGACTGCCGCCAGGCCAGCCAGGGGCCGAGGGGCAGCAGGAGCAGCAGCGGCAGCATCAAGGGGACGAACACGGCCTCGAAGTAGGGCGGGCCCACGGAGATGCGTCCCAGGTCCAGCGCGTCCACGGCCAGCGGGTACAGCGTGCCCAGCAGCACGGTGCCGGCGGCCACCAGCAGGAACAGGTTGTTGAGCATCAGCATCGCCTCGCGCGAAAACCAGCCGAAGGGCGGGCCGGCAGACCACTTCGGCGCGCGCCAGGCGTAGAGCCCGAGCGAGCCGCCGATCACCAGCGACAGCAGCACCAGGATGAAGCGGCCCCGCGCTGGATCGGAGGCGAAGGCATGCACCGAGGTGAGTACGCCGGATCTGACGAGGAAGGTGCCCAGCAGCGCAAGCGAGAAGGCCAGGATGGCGAGCAGCACCGTCCAGCTGCGAAAGCCTTGGCGCTTTTCGGTGACGACCAGGGAGTGCAGCAGGGCCGTGCCCACCAGCCAGGGCATGAAGGAAGCGTTCTCCACCGCGTCCCAGAACCACCAGCCGCCCCAGCCCAGCTCGTAATAGGCCCAGAAGCTGCCCAGCAGGATGCCCAGCGTCAGGCTGCTCCACGCGGCCAGCGTCCAGGGACGTGCGCGCCGCGCCCACATCGGATCGGGCTTGCCATCGAGCAGCGCCGCGATCGCGAAGGCGAAAGCCACCGAGAAGCCCACGTAGCCCATGTAGAGCAGTGGCGGGTGGAAGATCATGCCGGCGTCCTGCAGCAGCGGGTTCAGGTCGGCGCCATCCAGCGGCACGGGCGATGCCAGCTGGAATGGATTCGACGTGATCAGCATGAATCCCAGAAAGCCCGTGCTGACCAGGCCCAGCACGCCGAGCACGCGGGCGCGCAGGGCCAAGGGCATGTCGCCGCCGGCCAGCGCGACGCACAAGGTCCAGCCGTTGAGCATCAGCTGCCACAGCAGCAGCGAGCCTTCGTGCCCGCCCCAGGTCGCAGCGATGCGGAAGTGCACGGGCAGCAGCGAGTTGGCGTTGCGGGCGACATAGGCCAGGCTGAAATCCTTGGTGACGAAGGCCGTGACCAGGCACCCGAAGGCCACGGCCACCAGCGCGCAAACGCCGATGGCCAGGGGCCTGGCCAGTGCCATCCAGCTGGGCAGGCCACGGGCGGCGCCCCACAAGGGCAGCAGGCCCAGCAGGCACGACAGGCTGCAGGCCAGCACCAGCGCGCCGTGGCCCATCTGTGCGGTCATCGCTTCACCTCCATGCCGCGCGGCTCTTCATTGGCCGCCTGCTTCAAGGCCTCGCCGGCTTCGGGCGGCATGTAGTTCTCGTCGTGCTTGGCCAGGATCTCGTCGGCGACGAAGACCTGGTCCTGTCCAAGCCGGCCCTGCGCGACCACGCCCTTGCCCTCCTTGAACAGATCGGGCAACAGGCCCTTGTAGCGCACGGAGACCTGCCGCACGGTGTCGGTGATCACGAAGCTGACGCTCAATCCATCGGCATGGCGTTGCAGGCTGCCGGCCTGCACCAGCCCGCCGATGCGCAGGCGCTGGCCGCTCGGGGCCTCGCCCGACAGGATCTGCGCGGGCGTGAAGAAGAACACCAGGTTTTTCTGGAAGGCGGACAGCACCAGCGCGGCGGATGCGCCCATGCCGACCAGGCTGAGCAGCACCAGTGCCAGGCGCTTGCGGCGGGGGCTGCTCATGTGTTGCCCTCAGGGGAGCCTGCGGCGGTGTCGCGCCAGGCGATTTCATTCAGGCCCTGGATGGCGCGGAGCGCTGCGCGGCGTCGCTGCATCAGCAGCACCTGCTCCAGCGCAAGCGTCCCCAGCACCACGCCCAGCGATCCCCACACGTACAGGCCGTAGCCGCCCATGGCGGCGAAGTCCTGCCAGCTTTGCCAGGTCATGGTGTTCATCGTGCGACCTCCGGCAGGTGCGCCACCCATTGCGTGTGCTGCTCGCGTTCGAGCACCAGGCAGCGCAGGCGCAGCAGGGCCGTGGCGATGGCGTAGGCCCACAGGCCCGCGGTGCACAGCATCAGGCCCAGCAGCATGCTGTCGGCCATGGTGGGCGCGGCGGTCAGCCGGATGGTGGCGCCCTGGTGCAGCGTGTTCCACCACTTCACCGAAAAGTAGATGATGGGCACGTTGACCACGCCGACCAGGGCCAGCAGCGCGCCGGCCCGGTCACCACGGCGGTGATCGTCGGTGGCGGCCTGCAGCGCCATGAAGCCGATGTAGAGGAAGAGCAGGATCAGTTCGGACGTGAGGCGCGCGTCCCACACCCACCAGGTGCCCCAGGTGGGGCGCCCCCACAGCGCGCCCGTCCACAGCGCGAGGAAGGTGAAGAGCGCCCCGCTGGGCGCCAGTGCGCGCGCCATCATCGACGACAGCCGCGTGTTGAAGACCCAGCCGACCACGGCCCAGAAGGCCATGAGCAGGTAGATCAGCATGGACAGCCAGGCGGCCGGCACGTGCACGAAGATGATGCGGTAGGCCTCGCCCTGCTGGTGATCCGTCGGCGCGACGAACAGGCCTACCCACAGGCCCAGCGCGGTGAAGGCCACGGCCAGCAGCATGAAGCCAGAGGCCAGCCTGCCGGCCTGCGGGTAGAAGCGCTGTGGCGCGGCGTACTGCAGCAGCCATTGAAGCGCGGGGCGTGGCCTGCGTGTGGACGGTGGGGCGAGGGTGCTGGTGTTCATGAGAGGGGCTCCTCCAAGCTCAGCGGGGGCTCAGGTGTTATGGGCGAAAGAGGCGTCGTCCGTGTCATTCAGCGGCCAGGCGCAAGGCCGCAGCGGCGGCCCACGGGCACAGGGCCATCGCGCCGATCAGCAGGCCACCCAGCAGCGACAGGTTGGCCGAGGAACCTTGCGGGCCGGCCCAGGTGCCCACCGCACCGGCGCCGAAGATCAGCACCGGCATGCACAGCGGCAGCACCAGCAACGCGACCAGCACGCCCGCGCCGCGCAGGCCCAGCGTCAGCGCCGCGCCGATGGCGCCGACCAGGCTCAGCACCGGCGTGCCCAGGGCCAGGCTCAGGGCCAGGGTGGCGCCGGCATCGGCGGGCAGGCCGAACTGCAGGGCCAGCATGGGCGAGATCAGCACCAGCGGCAGGCCCGACATCAGCCAGTGCGCCAGCACCTTGGCCGACACGATCACGGCCAGAGGATCGGGCGAGAGCAGCATCTGCTCCAGCGTGCCGTCGGCCCAGTCCTGATCGAACAGCCGGCCCAGCGACAGCAGGCTGGCCAGCAGCGCCGTGACCCACAGGATGCCGGGCGCCATCGTGCGCAGCAGCGCGGCTTCGGGCCCGATGCCCAGCGGGAACAGCGAGGTGGCCATCACGAAGAAGAACAGCGGCGTGAGCACCTCGGCCTGCCGTCGTCGGGCCAGCAGCAGGTCGCGCAGCAGCACCGCCCAGAAGGTGCTTGCCATCAGCAGGTCTCGGGCTCATGGCAGATGGACTCCGTGGGGACGGCATTGGGCGATGCGGCACGAACGCCCAGAGGCACTTGGTGCGTGCGTGCGCCGAGCATCGGTGCGGCCTGATGGGTGGTGTAGACGAGGATGGCGCCCGTGCCGAGGTGGGCGTTGAGCAGGCGGGTGAGCAGCGCGGTGGATTCGTGGTCCAGCGCGTTGAAGGGCTCGTCCAGCACGATCAGGCGCGAGGTGCACGACAGCGCCAGGCGGGCCAGCGCCGCGCGCTTGCGCTGGCCTTGCGACAACGTGCGCACGGGCGCGTCGAGCCGGTCGGCCAACTCCAGCTGGCGCAAGGCCTGGCGGGCATCGTTGCGTGAACAGGCGCGGCCGGCCAGGCTGGAGGCGATACGCAGGTTCTCGCCCAAGGTGAGGTCGTCTTTCAGGCCGCTGGCGTGGCCGATGTAGACCAGCGTCTGGCGGATGTGCGGGATCTGATCGGCATGCGGGTGGCCCCGCCACAGCAGCTCGCCGTGCAGCGGTGGCGCCAGGCCGCACAGCACGCGCAGCAGGCTGGTCTTGCCGCTGCCGTTGCGCCCGGCCACGTGCAGCGCCTCGCCGGGCGCCACCTCGAAGTCGAGGTGATCGAACAGCAGGCGGCTGCCACGGGCCAGGGCCAGTTGTCGGGACTGCAGGGTCATCGGGTGGGGCTTGATGTGCTTTGGGGGACGGCGATGAGACGGCGGGCTGGCTGCCGTGGTTCAGCCGCTGCTGGGCGGCTGCGTGTCCAGGCAGGGCACATCGGTGGGCAGCGTCACCCAGGGCTGGGCGCTGCCGCACCACAGGTGCATGCGCGGGCGCAGCCAGGCTGGATCGTCCAGCGTGCCCGCCTTGACGACGACCAGCCCGGCGCGCTCGGGCAGCTCCGTGAGCACGGGCGAGCCGCAGCCCGGGCAGAAGCGGCGGTGCACTGTGCGGCCACTGTCGGCCGTGGTGGCATAGGTGCGGAGCTGACCCTCCAGGGCCAGGTCCACCTCTGGCAGCGCGAACAGCACCGAGAAGGCCGAGCCCGATTGCTTCTGGCAGTCCCGGCAATGGCAGACCATGGCCGTGGCGCGGCCGGCCTGCGCCGTGTAGCGCACCTGGCCGCACAGACAGCCGCCCGTCAGCAGCGATGCGGTCTTGGTCGATGCCGTGCCGGCCTTGTCGGCAACGGCTTCGGTGGTCGGCGATGCACTCATGCGCCAGCCCCCGCGCGCTTGAGCGACACGGTCTGCGGCACCGTGTACTCGAGCAGCCCATCCTCACCCTGCTCCACGCCCAGGCCCGATTGCTTGTGCCCGGCCATGGGCTTGAGCGGCGAGATGGTGTGGATCTCGTTGACCCACACGGTGCCGGCCTGCAGGCGCCGGCCAATGGCCAGGCCCTTGGCTTCGTCGGCCGTCCATACCGAGGCACCCAGGCCGTAGGGCGAGGCATTCGCACGCGCCACGGCATCGTCGATGTCGGTGAAGCGCAGCAGCGGCAGGATCGGGCCGAAGGGCTCTTCCTGCACGATGCGGCTGGCTTCGGGCGGGTTGTCCACCAGCGTGACGGGGAAGAAGTAGCCGGGCTGGTCGGGCACCTCGCCACCGGCCAGGATCTTCAGGCCCTGCGCCTTGCAATCGGCCAGCAGACCCTTCAGACGCTCGAACTGGGGCTTGTTCTGCACGGGGCCCAGCTCCACGTTGGGCTCGGTGGCGGCGCCGAGCTTCGTGCTTTGCGCCAGCTTCGCCAGCGCCTGGGCCAGTTTGTCGTAGACGGCATCGTGGATGTACAGGCGCTTGATGGCCAGGCAGAACTGCGCGCTGTTGGCGAAGGCCCCCCAGAAGATCGTCGGCGCGATGGCGTCCACGTCCACATCGGGCAGCACGATGGCGGCGTCGTTGCCACCCAGCTCCAGCGTCAGGCGCTTGAGCGTGGCCGCGCCGCTTTCCATCACCTTGCGGCCGGTGGCGGTCGAGCCGGTGAAGCTGATCTTGTCGATGCCGGGGTGGGCCGTCATCCACGGGCCCAGCGCATCGCCACCGCTGACCACGTTGAACACGCCGGGCGGCAGCGCCTCGCGCAGCAGCTCGCCGAACTTCAGCGCCGTCAACGGCGTCATGGGCGAAGGCTTGAGCACCATGGTGTTGCCCGCCAGCAGGGCCGGCGCGATCTTGAAGAAGGCCAGCGCCACCGGGAAGTTCCACGGTACGATGGCGCCCACCACGCCGATGGGCACGCGGTGCACCTGCACCAGCGAATCGGGCGCATCCACCAGCGTCGTGGGCTCCAGCGGCAGCTTGGCCACTTCGGCGCACCAATAGGCGGAGATCATCACCTCTTCCTGTGCCTTGGCCAGGGGCTTGCCCTGCTCGCTGGACAGCAGCCGGGCCAGGGGCTCGGCGTTGGCGGCCAGCACACCGGCGATGCGGCCCAGCACGGCGCGGCGCTCATTGATCGGCGTGGCCGACCAGGCGCTGAAGGCGTGGCGCGCGGCCGCCACGGCCTGGTCCAGCTGTTCGCGCGAGGCGTCGGGCGCATTGGCGACCACCTGCCCGGTGGCGGGGTCGATGACGGGGATCGTGGCGGCGGCGGTGACGGCTTTGCCGTCGATGGTCATGGTGGAGGCGGTGGTGCTCATGGGTGTTCCGGGGCGTTGCTGCGTTACGGCTTGGCGGTGGAGGAAGGGGCGGTCGTGGTCGATGTTGCGGCGGCAGGCGCCGTGGGCGATGCGCCCGAGCCCTGCTGCTGCGCCGTCATCTGGATGGCATTGCGCAACTGCTCGGCGAACGGGTGCTTCGGGTCCAGGTTGTCCAGCGCGGCCACCCAGTGCTCGCGGGCCTTGGCGGGCTGGCCGCGTTCCATCTCGGTCTTGCCCAGCAGTGCGTGGGCCATCACGTTGGTCTTGTCCTTCTGGATGGCCTTGTTGAGCAGGGCCTCGGCCTCTTCATTGAGCTTGCGGCCGTTGGCCGAGCCGATGGCGCGGCCCAGGTCCGACAGGGTCTGAGAGTCATCGGGCCTGAGGCGCAGCAGCTGGCGGTAGGCCTTGACGGCATCGGCGGGGCGGTCCATCACGGTGTAGGAGCGGCCCAGCATCTGCCAGCCTTCGGCGTCGTCGGGGGTCTTGTCCATGCGGGCCTGAAGCTGGGCCACCATGGCGGCGGGATCGGTGGGTGCTTCCTGGTTGGCATTGGCCGCGGGCGAGTGCGTGTCAGCCTCGGCATGAGGGGCGCCGGCATCGGCGGCTGCGGCCGTAACCGTGCTGGCCTCAGGGGCCTCGGCGGCCACCTTGGCCTGCGTGCCCACGGGTGCCGCCGGCGGGGTTTCAGGTCCAGCCACCTCGGCCACCGCGCCGGTGGGGTGCCCCAGCAGGGCGATGCCGGCGCCACTGGTCACGGCGATGAAGGTGATCATGCCCGCCAGCAGTCGCAGGGACGGGCGGGATCCTGAGGGAGAGGGGCTGGGCGATGTGGTCATGGTCGGGTCATGGACGATGGGTGGGAGGTGACAGGGCTGCGGTTGCGGCCACGGCCGGGGGCAGAGCGCAAGCTCCGTCCCCGGCCGAAGGCATCAGTGCGTTGGCGTGGTGATCACAGGGTCTTGAGGTACTCCAGCAGGGCCCAGCGTTCTTCGTCGGTCAGCGACTTGACGAAGTCATGGCCGCCGTTGCCTTGGCCGTAGAGGTGGCTGTTGAACACCATGCGGGACTGGATCTGCTTGTCGGTGATCGGCGGCGGCGACTGGTAGGCCAGCGAGAGGTTCGCGCCCACCGCGTTGGCCAGCGAGGCGAAGAACTGGTCCACCGTGGTCATGCCGTCGTTCGTGCAGGGCAGGTAGGTCGCCGAGATCGTCTGGTTGTTGTTGCACGGCAGTTCCGTCACGCGCCATCCCAGCTTCTGGAAGTCATAGGAGGCCAGGCTGGCGTCGTAGCCACGGTTCTTGCCACCGATGCCAGGCGCCGTGTACTGGCGCTGCCAGATCTTGGGCCGGGCCGATGCGGGCTGGAGCACATCCCACAGCGTGGGCACGCTGCCGTTGTGGAAGAACGGAGCGCTCTGCCATGCGCCGTACAGCGGGGGCGCCACGTAGCCGAAGGGCTTGATCCATTCGTTGGGCCCCGTGGGCGAATAGGTGGGCGGTGCACCGAAGCCACGGTCGTAGGTGGCGCGGGGAATGCGGCGCAGCTGGCTGATCAGCTGGTTGTCGTTCCAGCCCTTCCACTTCGGGTTGAGCTCGTTGTAGGCGAACCAGGAGGTCTGCCAGGCGCGGCGCTTCTTCTCGTCCTGCATCAGGCCCACGCGCTTGTCGTCGGTCTGGATGGTCTCGGACGGCGTGATCACGCCGGCCACGCCCTTCAGGCGCGGATCGGGCAGGAAGGCCGGGTTGGCGGCATGGCGTGGCGAGTACACCCCGTGGCAGCTGGCGCAGGAGCCGTTGCCGGGTTGCTTGGGGATGTCGCCGTTGGCGCCGTTGGCCCACAGGTCGCGCTCGTGGAAGATCACGGCGCCCTTTTCGGCCAGGGGCACATCGATGGCGCCGCCCTCGTTCTTGTACATCGGCGGCGACAGGGCCATCAGCCAGACGTTGATGTCCTCGAACTCGTAGTAGATGTTGCGGCGCGTGGCGGCGCTGCGCATCACGTTGGCCACGGCGAAGGCCATCTCCGAGCGCACGTTGTCGGAGGTGAGCGCGCCGTCCCAGAACTGGCGCGTCTTCCAGGCACGGTGCCACCAGTTGGGCGCCTTGGACATGCCCGCCGCGTGTGACGGGAAGTACTCCAGCAGGCTGGGCGACAGCAGGATGGAATCCATGTCCCAGATCAGCGGCAGCATGTCCAGGATGCCGATGGCATCGGTGGTGCCGCGGCCCACGCTCCAGGGCAGCGGCAGGATCTGCAGCACTGCCGTGATGCCGCCGGCACGGAAGATGTCGGACTGGGTCACGCCGGCATCGTTGGCGTCGTTGGAGCGGCCGAAGGCGAAGGGGCGCTCTTCCGGGGTGCCCAGGCGCGAGTCATGGCAGGCCGAGCAGGTGGAGCCGATCAACCCGTTCCACTTGCCGTCCGCGTTCTTGTCCTGCATGAAGCCCAGGGGCAGCTGGCCGCTGCCGCCATTGGTCTTGTTCGGGTCCTCGCCGGGCATCGGGTACGGGTTGCGGTAGTCGGCCTTGGCGGCGCCATAGCGCTTGATGACCTGCTCGTCGAAGTCCGCCGGGCGTTCGTTCAAACCCCAGATCTTCCAGATCTTGGAGAAGTCGGACGAGATGCCCCAGGGCTGGAAGTACTGCTTGCCCGTGATGAACTTGAAGCCGCGCAGCGAGGCGGCGCGGAACTCGCCGCAGTTCTTGGGCAGCGCCGGCAGCTTCTTCACGTAGGGCTCGGGCGGGTTGTGCAGGTCGACGAAGTAGGCGTTGAACTGGATGGCCGCGCCGGGCTTGTTGACGCCGGGCACGACCAGCTTGCGCGGGTCCTGCGGCAGTGGCGTGGCATCCGGCTGGCCGGCGCAAGCTTCGGACCAGGGGGCGCGGATCTCCTTCTGGTCGAGCAGCGGCAGTTCGGCGGCCAGGACATGGCCCGCCAGTGTCAATAGGGGGAGGGCGGCGAGCTGGACGGCCCGCCTGGGGGATGTGTTCACGTGTGGTCTCCTGGATCGCCTTGTGGGGATCGCTGTCTCAGCGAGGGGCTTCGCGCCAACGCGGGCAACAACTGCTGGCCGAGGGCGGTGAGCGCAGGGTTCGAACAGTAGGGCCTGGCCTGGCGGCCATCTCTCGTCAGTTCTGACGATTTTTCAAACGCGTGTCACGGCGGTGTGCGGGGCCGTTTCGGGCCGAACTTCGTCGGTTCTGACGATGGTCATTCGAGAGGGCGCGCAGGACCATGGCGCCTCAGCCAGACGTACTTGGACGTGTTGGCACGCAGCAGGAGGCGCTCGATGTCAGGTCCCTTGAAAGGGCTGAAGGTGATAGAGATGGCCGGCGCCGGCCCCACCCCCTTCGGCGCGATGATGCTGGCGGACATGGGCGCCGCCGTGTTGCGCATCGCTGGACCAGGCGCGCCATCGAGCGACGACCCGCGCGACGTGACCACACGCGGCCGCCAGACCCTGCCGCTGGACCTGGACAACCCCGATGCACTGGAAGCTTTCCTGCACTTGGTCGAATCGGCTGACGTGCTGATCGAGGGCCATCGCCCGGGCGTGATGGAGGCCTGGGGCCTTCCGCCCGAGGTGTGCCTGGCGCGCAATCCCCGCCTGGTCTATGCCCGAGTCACGGGCTGGGGCCAGTACGGCCCGCTGGCCCACACGGCCGGCAACGACATCAACCACATCGCGATCAGCGGGGCCCTGCATGCCATGGGGCGCGACAGCGACGCGCCCGCCCCGCCGCTGAACGTGCTGGGCGATGCCGGCGGCGGCGGCATGCTGCTGACCTTCGGTGTGCTGGCCGCGCTGTACGAGGCGCAGAGATCCGGCCATGGCCAGGTGGTGGACGCGGCCTGCGTGGACGGCGCGGCCCTGATGTCCTCGGCCCTGTACGGCTTCAAGGCGGCCGGCCAGTGGAGCAACCAGCGCGGCGCCAACCTGCTCGATGGCGGCGCGCCCTTCTACGACACCTACGCCTGCGCCGACGGCAAGTACGTGGCCATCGGCGCCATCGAGCCGCGCTTCTACGCGCAGCTGCTCGATCTGTGCGGCGTGCAGGACCAGGCCTTCGACGCGCAGATGGACGCGGCCCGCTGGCCCCTGCTCAAGCTGCGCATGGCCGATGTGTTCCGCACCCGCACCCGCGACGAGTGGTGCCGCATCCTGGAAGGCCGCGACGCGTGCTTCTCGCCCGTGCTGGACTGGGACGAGGCCCCGCGCCACCCGCACAACCGCGCCCGCGAGACCTTCGTGTCCGTGGATGGCGTGGTGCAGCCCGCGCCCGCGCCGCGTTTCAGCCGGACCCCGGCCACGCCGCCCCGTCGGCGGGTGCCCCAGCAGGCGCAGCACGTGTTGCGCGACTGGGGCCTGAGCGAGGCGGGGATTGCCCGATGGCACGGCCGCGCCACATCGACAGAATCATCCGCACCCACCACCGACAGCCGCCCCGCGGCCTAGGACAACAACGACGAGAAGGAGACCCCTCATGCAGCTCACCCAGGCCCTGCACAAGGCCGTGCGCGAATGCCCCAATGCCCTGGCCGTGGCCTGCGGCGACCAGGAACTGAGCTTTGCCCAGCTGGCCGACCGCGTGTCTCGCCTGGCCGCCGTGCTGCGCAAGCTGGGCATGCAGCCCGGCGACCGTGTCGGCATGATGGCGCTGAACTCCACGCGCTACGTGGAGTACCTCTACGGCGTGTGGTGGGGCGGCGGCGTGATCAACCCCGTCAACGTGCGCTGGAGCCCGGCCGAGGTGGGCTATTCGCTCGACGACTGCGACACCCGCATCCTGCTTGTGGACAAGTTCTTCGCGCCCCAGGCCACCATGCTGCGCGAGACCTCGCAGTGCCTGAGGACGCTGGTGTACTGCGATGATGGCGAGGTGCCGGCCGGCATGCTGGGCTACGAGCAGCTGATGGCCGAGGCCGCGCCGGCCGAGGACGCGCGCCACCAGGGCGAAGACCTGGCCGCCGTGATGTACACGGGCGGCACCACCGGCAAGCCCAAGGGCGTCACGCTCACGCACACCAACCTCTACATCAACGCGCTCAGCGCCGTGGCCGCCGTGCCCCGCCCGGGCGAGAAGGTCGGCCTGGTGGTCGCGCCCTTCTTTCACGTGGCCGGCTGCGGCCTGTCGCTGCAGCTGATCCAGCGCCTGGCCACGCAGGTGGTGGTGCCGATGTTCGACGAGGTCGCCATCCTGCAGACCATCCAGCGCCGCAAGGTGACCGAGAGCTTCCTCGTGCCCACGATGATCAAGCGCCTGGTCGATCACCCACGCTTCAAGGAGTTCGATTTGTCCAGCCTGGGCATGCTGCTCTATGGCGCCGCGCCCATTGATGCGGCCTTGCTGGACCAGGCCATGAAAGCCCTGCCGGACACCGAGTTCTGCCAGGCCTACGGCATGACGGAGCTGGCGCCCACCATCTCGGTGCTGCTGCCGCACGACCACCGCCCAGGCCCGAACCAGGAAAAGCGCCTGCGCTCCGCCGGCAAGCCCGTGCCCATCGCCGAGGTGCGCATCGTCGACCCTGTCGGCAACGAAGTGCCCGCGGGCACGGTGGGTGAGATCGTCGCGCGCGGCCCCATGGTAATGAAGGGCTACTGGAACAAGCCCGAGCAGAGCGCGGCCGCTCTGCGCGACGGCTGGATGCACACGGGTGATGGCGGCTACATGGACGCCGAAGGCTACCTCTACGTGGTCGACCGCATCAAGGACATGATCGTGACCGGCGGCGAGAACGTCTACACCGCCGAGGTCGAGAACGCCATCGCGCAGCTGCCGCAGGTGTCGATGTCGGCCGTGATCGGCGTGCCCGATGACCACTGGGGTGAGCGCGTGCACGCCGTGGTGGTGCTGCGCGAAGGCATGTCGCTCGACGAGGCCGCGCTGATCGCGCACTGCAAGGCGCTGATCGCCGGCTACAAGTGCCCGCGCAGCGTTGAGTTCCGTACGGAGCTGCCTGTGTCGCCCGCCGGCAAGCTGCAGAAGTTCATCTTGCGTGAGCCCTTCTGGGCCGGTCGCGCGCGCTCGGTCAACTGAACCGGCCGCTGAAACCAATTTTCAACTTAGTCAGAGAGGCGTCATGACGCTGGACACCCGTCGCTCGTGGAGCGACCCCGATCTGGACCTGTTCCGGGACAACGTGGTGCGTTTCGTCGAGAACGAAGTGCTGCCGCACGATGAAGAGGCGCGCAAGCGCGGCAACGTGGGCCATGCGCTGTGGCACAAGGCCGGCGCCAACGGCCTGCTGTGCACGGACATCCCCGAGCAGTACGAGGGCGGTGGCGGCGATTTCCGCCACGAGGCCACCGTGTACGAAGAGCTGGCGCGCCGCGCGCTCACCGGCATCAGCACCTCGGTGCACGCCATCGTGGCGCACTACATCCTCAACCACGGTACCGAAGAACAGCGGCGCACCTACCTGCCGCGCATGGCGCGTGGCGAGCTGGTGGGCGCCATCGCGATGACCGAACCCGGCACCGGCTCCGATCTGCAGGCCATCCGTGCCAAGGCCGAAAAACGCGACGGCGGCTACGCCATCTCGGGCACCAAGACCTTCATCACCAACGGCTACCTGGCCGGCCTGGTGCTGGTGGTGGCCAAGACCGATCCGACGCAAGGTGCGCGCGGTACCTCCATCCTGATTGTCGAGACCGAAGGCGCCAAGGGCTACAGCGTGGGCCGCGTGCTCGACAAGATCGGCCTGAAGGCGCAGGACACCTCCGAGCTGTTCTTCGACGAGGTGTGGGTGCCGGGCGACCGCGTGCTCGGCGGCGAAGAGGGCAAGGGCTTCTTCCAGCTGATGAGCGACCTGCCGTACGAGCGCCTGATCATCGGCGTGACGGCGCTGGCCGCCATGGAAGGCGCCTACGCGGCCACGCTGGCCTACACGCGCGAGCGCAAGGCCTTCGGCAAGCCCGTGGCGGATTTCCAGAACACGCGCTACAAGCTGGCCGAGGTGGCCACGCAGATCAAGGTGGGTCGCGCCTTCATCGACCAGTGCGTCGAGCGCCTGGTGGAAGGCACGCTGGACACGGCCACGGCCTCCATGGCCAAGCTGTGGGCCACCGAGACGCAGGGCCGCGTGGTCGATGAATGCCTGCAGCTGTTCGGCGGCTACGGCTACATGAACGAGTACATGATCGCCCGCATGTATGCGGATGCCCGCGTGCAGCGCATCTACGGCGGCACCAACGAGATCATGAAAGAGGTGATCGCCCGGGCGCTGTGAAGCGACCCGGTGCGCCGCTGATCCCGGTAGGCAGGATCAGCGGATCACCGCCAGCTTGCGCGCGATGGCCACGGCCTGCGTGCGGCTGTGCGTGCCCAGCTTGAGGTTGATGTTGCGCAGGTGGGTGCGCACGGTGCTGTCGGACACGAAGAGCTTCTCGGCCATCGCGCCGTTGGAGTAGCCCTCGGCCAGCAGCTGCAGCACGCGGATCTCCTTGCGCGTGAGCGGCTCGGCCAGCGGCTGCGCCGGCGTGCCCGATGAATCGGTCTCGGCCAAAGCCACGGGACCGACGATCTTGAGCAGGCGTTGCAGGTACTCGTCGAAGATCGGGTCGGTGGGCTCGTGGACCGGGCTTGCCGTGTTCAGCGCCTCCGTTTGAAGATGCGCCTGGCAGCGGTGCAGCAGCACGGCCACGGCCGGGCCTTCATCCAGGATCAGGCGGATGAAGCCATCGTGGCAGGTCTGGCGCAGCACGGCCAGCAGGGTCTCTGTGGCGCCGCGGATGTCGCCGGTGCGCTGCTGGGCCAGGGCCTGCAGCACGCGCAGCTTGTGGACGCGGCCGTGGCGCGTGCGGGCCTGCGCGTCGAGCAGCTCTTCCTGCAGCGGCAGCATCGCCTGCTGCGCGTCGCCGAAGCAGATGTCCCAGCGCAGGCGGGCCAGGCGCAGGTCGTGCAGCTCGTGCGCGGGCAGGCGCTGGCGGGCCACGCGCTGCCACAGGATCTGGTCGTTGGCGCGCGAAAGCTCGTCGCGCGAGGCCTGGGCATGGCCCTGCAGCAGCAGCATGCGTGAGCGCTCCAGCTTGGCGCTGGCCACCACGCGCGGCAACTGCCGGTGGTGGCCCAGGTACTCCAGCTCGGTCAGCGCGTGGAAGGCCGCGTCGATGTCGCCGCGCAAAAAGGCGATGCGCGAGCGCAGCACGTGGCTCAGGATCATGTGGTCGGGCAGGCCCACGTCGCGCGCCAGCGGCAGGTAGACGTTGAGCAGGTGCTCGGCCTGGTCGAGCTGGTCGGCCTCGTACACCACCGAGGCGTAGAAGATGCCGGCCCAGGCGTGGCCGTTGGTGTGGTTGTAGGTGGTGCCGTGGCCACCCGTCACCGCCATGCGGAAACGCGCGGTGGCCTGGCGCAGCCGGCCTTCCTGCAGGTCGAGCAGACCTTCCATCGACTCGGTGTACATCCGCACGAAGTGGCTGGAGCCTTGCGTGGCGCGGGCGGCGTCGAGCAGGCGGTGTGCCTCGTGGTGGTGGCCCATCACCGAGACCACGTTGGCCATCGCGTTGGTGAGCACGCTGTCGGCGAAGGCGCTGGCGCTCGGCAGGGTGGCCAGACTCTCGTGGCCCACGCGGTAGGCGTCTTCGTAGCGATCCATCATGGCCAGCAGCAAGGGGCGCAGCGCGTTGACGTTGGCGCTGAGCGCGGCGTCCGCACGGTCGGTGTCGATGCGCTCCAGCTGGTCCATGGCCTGCCACGGCCCCTGCGTGAAGCAGGTGGCCCACACACGGATGGCCTGCAGGCGCGGGTGCGTGGCCAGCGCCTCGTCCGGAATCACGCCGAACCAGCGCGCCAGCAGGCGCAACTGACCCTTGAACAGGAACTCGTCGGCGTGCGGCTCCAGCAGGCTCAGGGCATGCGGGAAGTCGCCGCCCTCGATGGCGTGTTCCACGGCGGGCACGGCCTGCCCTTGCGACTCGTACCAGGCCGAGGCGGCCAGGTGCAGGCGAGGCAGCTCATCGGGGTGCTCGCGCGCCAGCTGGTTGCGCAGGAAATCGGCGAACAGGCTGTGGTAACGCCACAGCGGGCCGCTGCCTTCCACGCCGGTGATCGGTGTGAGGAAGAGGTTGGCGCTGTCGAGCTGCTCCAGCACGCGCGCGCTGTCCAGGCGCGGGTTCAGCGCCTGGCACACGGAGACATTGAGTTGCCGCAGGATGCTGGTGCGCAGCAGGAACTCGCGCACCTCGGTGCCTTGGTGGGCCAGCACATCCTCCGCCAGGTAATCGGCGATGGCGCGGTTCGAGCCCGAGATGCGTTCGATGAAGTCGCTGTCGGTACTGCCTCGGCGGTCCAGCGCCATCGAGGCCAGCCACAGCGCGGCCACCCAGCCTTCGGTCTTGCCGTGCAGCCTGGCGAGGGCCTCGGTGCTCAAGGGCTGCGCGCTGCGCAGCTGGAAGAAGTGCGTGGTCTCTTCCAGGCTGAAGCGCAGGTGCTCGGTGTCGAGCTCCACCAGCTGGCCTCGGGCGCGCAGGCGGCCCAGGCCCAGGTCGGGCAGGCCGCGCGAGCCGAGCACCAGCTGGCCACGGCGGGGCAGGTGGTCGATGATCTCGCGCACCAGGCCCAGCACCGCAGGCTCCTGGATCAGCTCGAAATCATCGAGGAAGAGCGCGAAAGGCGCGTTGTGGCGGGCCAGCGATTCGACCACGTCCACGGGCGTGCCCTGGGCCACGGGCTCCATCGCCAGCCGGGCCACGGCCGCGCCCAGGCCACTCAGGAAACGCGAGACATCGTTGTCGGCGCGGTCCAGCGTGAGCCAGGCGGTGGCGATGCCTTGCTCTTCCAGGCCGGCCCTGGCCTGCAGCATCGCGGTGGTCTTGCCGAAGCCGGCGGGCGCGCGCACCAGCACCAGCTTGGCGGCGGTGGCCTGCACGATGCGCTCGCAGGCCACCGTGCGCAGCACCTGCAGCGCGCTGGCGCCCAGGGGGTTGAGCTTGGCGGCCAGGGCCGGCGATGGCGGCGGTGGCGTGTCCATGGGCTTG
>DXIO01000011.1 GCA_019112875.1 Candidatus Aquabacterium excrementipullorum | reverse complement strand
CACCACTGCTGGCCATGGGCGGGTTGATCACCGCGATCGGCATCTTCCTGCCGATGGGGCCGTGGGCGCATTACTTCAAGCTGCAGGCCCTGCCGCCGCTGTACTTCGCGCTGCTGCCGGTGATCCTGCTGGCCTACATGGGCCTGACGCAGTTGATGAAGGGCTTCTACGCGCGGCGCCATGGCTGGCAGTGAAAACACATGACGCCGCATCACGCCAGACTGTCAGCCTCCGTTCAGGCTGAACACGGCGGCGACGATCTGGAGAAATCGGTCACGCCCGCGCTCGGCGGGATGCACGTAGATTGAAGCCTTCGGCAAACCCGGTGAAAGCCGGGGACGCAAAGCTTCCGGGCTGCCGGGCTTGATCGTTCATGGATCAAGCCCATGCCAGCGGGGCTGCAGAGGGCAGACATCCGTCCGCCCGGCGTTGCCTTGACCTGAGAAAAGGCGACGACATGCCGAAGCTGCAACGCATCCTCCCGATCCTGCGCAAAGCGCTGCGCAGCGGCCAAGGCCCGCTGGCCCTGGCCGCCGTGGCAGCCGCAGCGGCACTGGCCACCACCAGCTCCTCCGACGACACGACGGTCAGCATCACGGCATCGGCCGTGGCCGAAGGCCAAGCGCTCGTTGTCATGGCACGGGCAGACACGCCGGCCGCCACCACCCCGGTTGTCACGCGCACGATGCAGTCGCCCTTCTCGCGGGCATCGACACGGCAGTCCGCGCCGATCATCGACGAGGTTTCACCCACCATGACAGACAGCGTCGTGGCCGGCGCTGGCAGCACGGCGACCAGCGACGCGACGACCATGACGGCCCAGGACACGTCGGCCGCTCCGGCCAAGGTCGAATTGCCCCGCCTCTACACCATCCGCGTGGCCGAGCCCTCCGACATCGATGCCGACGGCAGCCGCGCGTCGGCCAGCCAGGCGCCGGCCACCGCCAAGGCGCCCACCGCATCGCTGCAGCCACGCCGTCCGCAGGCGGGCGGCGCCATGGCCCCGGGCGGCGCGAACGACACCGGTCTGGACGACGTCACCGCCGCCGCCAGCACCTCCACGGTCACCGTCTACACCCCTGCGCAGATCCGACAGGCCTACGGCTTCGCCGCGCTGCCCGCCACCACCACCGCCAACAAGGGCGTCTACCAGGGCGCCGGGCAGACCATCGTCATCATCGATGCGTACCACAACGCCACCACGGGCAGCGACCTCAACGCCTTCTCGACCAAGTTCGGCCTGCCCGGCTGCAAGCTGCCGGCCAGCACCTACAAGAACGGCGCCAGCGCTTCATCCATCGTGACGGCCGCCTCTGTCAGCGACGGCTGCGTCTTCCAGACGGTGTACGTGAACGCCGCCGGCACAGCCACCACCACGGCGCCCGCTGTCAACAGCGGTTGGGCCACCGAGATCGCACTGGACGTGCAATGGGCCCATGCCATCGCCCCGCTGGCCAGGATCGTGCTGGTGGAAGCGGCCAGCAGCAGCGGCAACGACATCCTCAAGGCCATGCAGTTCGCCAGCCAACTCAATGCCCAGGTGATTTCCATGTCCTACGGCGCCAGCGAGACCTCGCAGAGCGCCACGCTGGACAGCTACATCACCGGCAACGCCACCTGGGTGGCCGCGTCGGGCGACAGCGGCACGGGCGTGATGTGGCCGGCGGTGTCGCGCAACGTGCTGGCCGTGGGGGGCACGCTCCTCACCAACGTGTCGCCTCGCGCCGAATCGGCCTGGTCGGGCAGCGGTGGCGGGCTGAGCAAGTACGTGCGCATGCCCACATGGCAAGGCGCCATCACCGTGCCGGGCAATCCGGCCAACACCGCCGCCAATGCCTCGCGCATGTACCGTGGTGTGCCCGATGTGGCGTATGACGCCAGCCCGTATTCCGGCTTCTACGTCGTGCAGAACGGCAGCTGGTACAGCATCGGTGGCACCAGTGCCGGTGCGCCGCAGTGGGCGGCCTTCGTGGCCGTGCTCAACGGGGCACGCACCTACGCCGGCAAGACGGCCTACACCGGCACGGCCGCACAGCAGGCCCTGTATGGCGTGGGCGCCAACACGGCCAACTACCGGTCGTCCTTCCTGGACATCAGCGCGGGCAGCAACGGTAGTTGCAGCACCTGCGGCGCCATCGCCGGCTACGACCTGGTCACCGGCCTGGGCACACCCCATGCCACCGGCCTCGTCACCGCCTTGACCAGCGTGCGCTGAGGCGGCGGCGGGCGCACCCAGGCCGTGCCTCAGGTCAGCAAGGCGAACAGGATGATGATGGGCAGCGGAATGCCCAAGAGCCAAAGCAGCAATGCACCCATGATGGTCTCCTCGGATGATGGATTGAAGGAATCTCTGAAGCGGGGACAGCGTCCACAGCCGTGATCACAGGTCGCGGCGGCGCCCGCCGTAAGTGGCCAGCCAGCTGGCCACGAAAGCCCCCGCCAGCAGCGAGATGAACATCCACAGCGAGGCGTGGCCGGCGGCCTTCGCAGCCTTCGCCGCGGCGTCCTTGGCGCGCTGGAAGGTGTCCGTCACCCGCTTTTCCGCTGCGGGCTGGCTCAGGCCGGTGCGCTGGGCCACCAGTTGGCCCAGGTAGCGCACGTCCTCGTCCAGCAGCGCCCCTTCACGCAGGCCCTTGGCGACAACACGTGCCACTTCGGCATTCGGCGGCGGCAACGCGACGGCCAGCGGATGCGCCGGATCAGGCCGGAACAGGGTGTCGATGTAGTAGGCATCCACCGCGCGGCCTTGCACCGTGGCGGACGGTTCACCCACCGGTCCCCCGGCGCGCGGGCCCTGGCCCAGCACCGCACCGATGGTCGTGGTCAGCGCGGCGGCCGTGACCAGCGAGGCCACGGCCCAGGCCAGCAGGCCATGCGCCGTGTCACGGAAATAGACCTCGTCGGTCTGCAGATCGGTCCAGCGCGTGCGCAGACGGCCTGCCAGGTACCCCCCGAGGCCGGACGCGGCCAGCTGGGTCAGCGTGATCCACAGAATGGCCGACACGCCGAAGGTGGTGGCCGACACCCCCACGCCCGTCCAGGGCGAGAACGACGACAGCCCCAGGCCCGCGCCCAGAATCAGCAGGATCAGTGACAAAGCGGCCGCGGCCGCAGCCCCCGCGAAGATCGCTCCCCAGGAAACCGCGCTGGTGGCGGGCGCCACGGGTGGGGCATAGGTCGGGGCGGGGGTCGTGAGAACGGTGCTCATGGAGCGCTCCCATGTAGTGGATATGGGCGCCATGCTCGCCTGCGGAGGGCAGGCTGTCTGTCAGCCACGCCTGAGCGCTGTGTAGGACAGCAGGCCACCGGAAACACACCGCTACACTGCCGCCATGAGCATCGTCGTCTTCTGGCTTCGCGCCGGCCAACCCTTCGTCGAAACCTTCACCGACGATCAGCTGCTGCCTGCCCTGGCCTTCGCAGAAGCGCGCCGCAAGGACAAGGACGAACAAGGCCAGTCCCTCAACCACCACGTGGTGCTCAATTCGGAGTTGGGCGGCAACGTCGGCAAGCCCGGCGTCAGCGATGAACTGCCGGCCGATTACAGCTGGACCAAATCGCACCGGGGCGGCCCGCCGGAATCCGGCACCCCACCCAGGACGCTCGCGTGATGGCCGATCAAGCGTCCGATGTCGTCCAGTGGTGGCGCAAGGCCGAGGCCCACTGGTTCAGCCACGACGCCGATTTCGACCGGCGATTCACCGAGCGCTTCCTGCCGCTGCACGAGGCCGCCGCGCGGGGCGATCTGGCCGATTGGGCCGCCACGCCCGAGGGCGCGCTGGCGCTGCTGATCCTGCTGGATCAGTTCCCGCGCAACGCCTTCCGGGGCAGCGCGCGCATGTACGCCACCGATCCACAGGCGCGCGAGATCGCGCGACAGGCCCAGGCCGCCGGCCACCCCGCGCGCGTCGAGGCAGGTCTGCGCCTGTTCTTCGGCCTGCCCTTCACCCATTCCGAGGATCTGGCCGACCAGGATCTGGCCGTGTGCCTGCAGACCCCGGCGGGCGGCGATGCGCTCAGGTTCGCCAAAGGCCACCGCGACATCGTCCGCCGCTTCGGCCGCTTCCCGCACCGCAACGCCCTGCTGGGCCGCGCCACCACGCCCGAAGAACAAGCCTTCCTGGACGGCGGCGGCTTCAGCGGCTGAGCCCGGGCCGGCGCCCGGCGCCCAGCCCGCCTACTCCCCCAGTTGCTCGCGCCGGTACAGGCGCGGCAGGAAGTACGGCAGCATCTGGAACTCGCGCAACGCGTGCGAGCCCAGGTCATTGAAGAACGTGGGGTTGAGCACCAGGGCCAGGGCCGTGTTCACGAAGGTGCTGGTCAGCACCACGCCGTCGCCCGTGGCGTTCGGCTTCCACTGGTGCACCAGCGAGTTGCTGGGCAGCACGCTCTGCAGCAAGGTCAGGTTGGTGCGGGCGTAGAAATAGCCCGGATCCGTGATGGCCACCGGCGGCAACGGCGCGGCGTGGGGATCGGCCCCGGCGATGCTCAGCGTCCAGGCGGATTTGCCCACGTACTCCTTGACCTTCTGCACCGCGCCGATGTCGTACATCAGGTCGGGGCTGTTGGGCGGCACCGTCCACTCGAAGGTGACGTGGTCGATGGGCTGCCACAGGCGGTAGCGCTCGGTGTTGCCGATGTGGTCCCACCACCAGTTGAGCATCTCGGGCGTGATGCCGCGGATCTCCTGCACGATGGTCAGCGTGACGTTGAGGTTCTTGTCGACCTTGCCGATGGTGTAGTGGCCACGCGTCTTGAGCACGGCGTTGAAGTAGCGCTCGTTGAGCCCGTCCATCACCCCGCTCTGCAGCCCGCGCAGCGTGCGGCCCAGGTGGCTCACGTAGGCCTGCGCCAGGGCCGTGTCGGCGGCGTTGGTCGCCTCGATGCGGAACTGGCTGTCGCCATAGCCCTGGCCCACGGCGTTGTACTGCACCAGCACCGTGAAGGGCGGCTTGCCGTCAATGGCCACGTTGGCCGCCAGGAAGCTGTAGGGCTTGCTGCCCAGGAAGTTGTCGGAGGCGACGCGGCTCTGCTGGGTGGCCGGCTCCAGGTAGGTCACGACCACCTTGTGCAGCGCGCCGCCAAAGTAGGACAAGGCCTCGTAGCTGGCCCCGGTGGAGTAGCCCAGGTGCTGCGGCGTGGCCGGGACCTGCAGCCACTTGAAGCTGCGGTTCTCCAGATTCGCACCCTTGAAGAGACCCTCGTCGGCGTTGTCCCAGAACCAGCTGTAGGCCTCCGGACGCGCATCCTTGATGGTGAAGCTGGCCGAGGCCGCCGCCGTCTGTGCCTGGGCAACGCTGGGCAGGGCCACCCACGAGGCCGCCACGGGCGCCAGCCCCATCGCGGTGGACGCCAGCAGTTGGCACAGCCCGGCACGCCGCCGGAACAAGGGAGAAATGAACGCGAAAGCCATGGCCTGAACCTTTCAGATGTCTATGATCTACGCTTGTAGAGTGACACAACTCTACACATGTAGAGATCACGCCGATATCTGGCAAACCCTTGGCCCTGCCTGCCCCTCGGATGGAACAAGACCGCAAGACCCTCATCGCCGACGCCGCCATCGCCCTGCTGGGCAGCGCGGGCGCGCGTGGCCTGACCCACCGCGCCGTGGACGCCGAGGCGGGCCTGCCCACCGGCTCGACCTCGTTCTACTGCCGCTCGCGGCTGGACCTGCTGCGGCTGGCGTTGCAACGCCATGCCGCGCTGGACTTGGCCGAGGTCATGCAGGACGCCGAGCGTGCACAGCAAGCCACCTGGACCGCCCAGGATCTGCTGGACCTGCTGGCGCACCGCGTGGACGACTGGCTCTCACCGGCCAAGCGCGGCCGGCTGGTGGCCCGCTTCGAGCTGTTCCTGCTGGCATCGCGCGAACCGGAACTGGCCGCCATCCTGGACACGCACCGCCAGCACTTCCTTCAGGCGGCGCTGGCCGCCTTGCAACGCGCCGGCGTGGCCCGGCCCGAAGCCATCGCGCCCTTGCTGGTGATGGCCATCGACGGTTTCTTGCTGGACCGCGTGCGCACGCATGACCAGGCCCCTTCGAGCGCCCAGCATCGGGAGTTGCTGCACAAGATCGTCGTGGGCTGAGCCGCCCGCCGACCACCATCGGCAGGATGCGCCTGTGGTGCGGACACGGGCGACGACGGCCGCCAGGCAACACGTCTGGTGCGCTGCAACCCGCTGGCTCGGCGCCCGGCACCCTTGACCCGGCACACGCCCTTCGCAGGGGCATGCGCCGGGCGCCAGACTCGACGTTCCGAGCCTTGAACTCGGCACGCGCACCTCAAAGGGGCATCCACCGACATCAATGCTCGGCGCACGCACCGCTGAACCGCCCCCACCGAGCCAGGAGCGCCGCGCACCGGGCCACAGTCGCGGTTCGTGCGGCCGCGAACTCGGCGGGTGCACGTGCATGGGGCTCACGCCAGCATGCAAGGCCCATGAAAAAGCCCCGCATCGCGGGGCTCGGCACCTCAACGGCGGCGCAAGGCCACCGTGCGGGCAAGGCTCACTGGTCGGGCATCGGCGTCGCCACATCGGAGCGCGGCTGCCGGGGTGGGCGGGTGAAGCGCGCACCGATGTCCTGGCGCAGCGACTCCAGGCCCGAGCCGCGCCCCAAGACCTTCAGCAGCGCATAGCCTTCCAGCGAGGCGCTCATCACGTCGCTGCCCAGTGCCATCTCGGAATCCTCGGCGCGGCCCAGCAGGCGGCGCAGGCGCATCGTGCGGTGGCGCAGCGCATCGAGTTGCTTCAGGTCGTTCTGGGCGCCGGCCACGTCCAGCCCGGGCGGCACGATCAGCGGGTTCTGGGCCAGCACCGTCAGTGTCTGGCGGCAGAAGGCCTCCGACTTGTCGCCCATCTTGGGCAGGCTGCGGCGCTCGCTCAGCGACAGATCGATCAAGCCGCGCAACGCGGTTTCCAGCGTGTCCAACGCGGCGTCGATCTGGGTGTAGTGCTCGTCGGTGAGGTCCAGCGAGATTCGGTTCTGGCTCATGGTGTCGTCCCTGTGCTTAGGTGAATTGGTGTTGGTGCGAAGCCCTCGGACAAGCGCGGGCTTCGGGGCGACACCTTAACGGGATCCAGGCACAGGGACGATCCCCCTGAAGGGGGATCTGTGTCGAGTTGCTACCAACAGCGCGGGCCCGGCTCAGAAGGTGATCTTCACCGAGGGCACGCTGCGTTGGGCCGCGCCATGGAAAACGGCCTCGATGTTGTTGCCGTCCGGGTCCAGCACGAAGGCGGCGTAGTAGCCCGGGTGGTAGGGGCGTGGCCCGGGCGCGCCGTTGTCCTGGCCGCCGTGGGCCAGCGCGGCCTGATGGAAGGCCTTGACCATGGCCTCGTCGCGCGCCTGGAAGGCCAGGTGGTGGCGCCCAGTCAAATGACCCTGCGCCGCGACGCTGTCGGCGGTGGACACGAACAACTCGTCGGCCCAGAAGTAGTCCTCGCCTGCCCCGCCGATCGGGATGCCGAGCACGTCGAACACGGCCTGGTAGAAGGCCCGGCTGGCCGCCAGATCGCGCACCACCAGCTGGAGGTGGTCGATCAGGCGGCCTCGGTGCAGTTCCTGGGTTTCCATCGGAGGCTCCTGGGGTGGTGTGCCCTCCATCCTAGGCAGCTGCGCCCGACCGCGACCACGCGGGGCTTTGTCCGGGGACCGGCTCAGAGCAGCATGCCGCCCGATACCTCCACGCGCTGGCCGTTCATCCAGCCATTGCCCTCGGACAGCATGGCCGCCACCGCACCGCCGATGTCGTCCGGCAGGCCCACGCGTCCCAGCGCCGTCAGACCAGCCACCTGCGCATTGAGCTGCGCGTTGTCGCGCACGGCGCCGCCGCCAAAGTCCGTCTCGATGGCGCCCGGGGCCAGGGTGTTGACCGCGATGCCGCGCGGGCCCAGCTCCTTGGCCATGTAGCGCGTCAGCACCTCGATGCCGCCCTTCATCGCCGCGTAGGCCGCGTAGCCCGGCAGGCTGAAGCGGGCCAGGCCGCTGGAGGTGTTGATGATGCGACCGCCGTCCGCGATCAGCGGCAACAGCTTCTGCGTGAGGAAGAAGGTGCCCTTGAGATGCACGTTGAAGAGCTGGTCGAACTGATCTTCGGTGGTCTCGGCGATGCTGGCGTGCGCGCCCATGCCCGCGTTGTTGACCAGGAAGTCGAAGCGTTCACGCTGCCAATGGCTGGCCAGCACGGCCTTCACGCGTTCGGCGAAGGCCGGGAAGCCGCGGCTGTCGCCCACGTCCAGCTGCAGGGCCACGGCACGGCGGCCAAGGGCCTCGATTTCGCGCACGGCGGCCTGCGCTTCGGCCTCGTTGCCCTTGTAGGTCAGGATCACGTCGGTGCCCTGGCGGGCCAGGTGCACGGCGGCATTGCGGCCCAGGCCACGGCTGCCGCCGGTGATCAAGGCGATGCGGGGGGTGTTGGCTGCGCTCATGTGTCTTTCTCCAGGTCAGTGCCCAACGGGGCGATGGTGTGACTGTAGGCAGGCGCTGGCAGGGGATAAAGTGGGCAAAATCGCCCATAACGTTCCCGTTTTAGGAACAATCAAGCCATGGACTTCGACAACCTGCGCACTTTCGTCCGTGTGGCCGAGCTGGCCAGCTTCACGCGCGCGGCCGAGCAACTGGGCATGGCCAAGGGCCGAGTCTCCGACGCTGTCGCCCGGCTGGAAGCCGCCCTGGGCACGCGCCTGCTGCAGCGCACCACCCGCAGCGTGCGCCTGACGCAGGATGGCGAGCAGTTCCTGGAGCGGGCCAAGGAGCTGCTGCAGGAGACCGACGAGTTGCAGGCCATGTTCCAGCCCGCCGGCAGCGGCCTCAGGGGGCGGCTGCGCATCGACCTGTCGCATGCCCTGGCGCGCGACGTCGTCATCCCTCGCCTGCCCGAGTTCCTGGCTGCACACCCGCAGCTGGAAGTGGCCATCAGCACCACCGACCGACGGGTGGACCTGGTGCAGGAGGGGTTCGACTGCGTGATGCGCGTGGGCACGCTCACGGACTCTGACCTGGTCGTGCGACGGTTGGGCGAACTGCCCCAGATCAACGTGGCCAGCCCCGAATACCTGCGGCGCCACGGCACACCCAGGACGCTGGAGGACCTGGCCACGCACCGGCTGGTGCACTACGCCAGCAAACTGGGCCTGCAAGGCGCGGCGTGGGAGTACGTGGACAAGGCCGGCGTGGCGCGCAGCCAGCCGATGCGCTGCAACGTGGTGGTCAACGGCACGGACGCGTACCACGCCGCCTGCCTGGCGGGCCTGGGCTTCATCCAGGCGCCGGTGCTGGGCATGCGCCGACATGTGGACGCCGGCACACTGGTGGCGGTGATGCCCGAGTTCACGGCCCCCCCGTTACCGGTGTCGCTGCTGTACGCGCACCGCCGCCAGGTGCCGCCGCGCGTGCGCGCCGTGCTGGACTGGATCACGCAGGTGGTGTCGCCCCACCTGGCACGCTGAACCGGGCCTCGTCCGCCGCGCGGGCGTCGCGCTCGGCGGGTGCCCGCAGGCGCTGCGCCACGAGCGCCTGCATCGGCGTCATCACGTACTGGTCGCAGAGGCGGTCCCACAGGCGCACCTCCAGCGCACCCTCAGGGTCGGCGGGCAGCAGGCGCACGGCGCCCACATGGCGCTGCTGGAGGTGCTCGATGATGATGCTGGTCTCGGGCACGGTGAGGCCATCGTCTTCCAGCAGGGGCATCTTGCCGGTGGGCCAACGCGCCAGGTGCGCGGCACGGGCCTGCGCATCGCCCAGGTTGAGCAGGCGCGGCTCGAAGGGCAGGCCCAGCTCGTACAGCGCGATCAGCACCTTGTGGCAGCAGGACGACAGCGGATGGTAGTGCAGGACAAGCGCCATGGCGGTCTCCGGTGCGGGGTGGCTGAGCGGACACTCTAAACGGCTTCGCGGTTCTGCCAGTTTTTCAAGATTGGCGCGCACCTGCCGAAAACCCTCGTAGCCCGCGGACAAGGCCGTCGCCTGCGGGCCCGGCAACGACGCCGACCAGGATGGCCCGTCCCTGCCCACGGACATCCCCATGAAACTCCGACTCAAACTGCCGCTCGCCTTCGCGGGCATGTTGCTGCTGGTGCTGGCCGCCGCGCTGTTCGGCATCCGGCAACTGAACCAATCCCTCACCCTGTACGGCACCGATGTGCAGACGCACGTGGCACATGAACGCGCCGTGGCCCACATCGAGAACCAGTTCAAGACGCAGGTGCAGGAGTGGAAGAACACCCTGCTGCGCGGCCAGCAGCCCGAGCAGCTGGACAAGTACTGGAAAGCCTTCCAGGACTCCGAGCGGGACGTGGCGCAAGAAGCCCGTGCGCTCGGCGCCAAGTTGCCTGATGGCCCCAGCAAGGCGCTGATGGACCAGTTCATCGACGCCCACGCCAAGATGGGACAGGACTACCGCGCGGCCTTCGACAAGTTCGTGGCCAGCGGCCACCAGGCGCCGGTGGGCGATGCGGCCGTGAAGGGCATGGACCGCGCGCCGAGCAAGTTCCTCTCCGATGCCAGCGGGCGCATCGCCGCCGACAGCGCCGCCATCGCCGCGCAGGCCACCTCGGACGCGCACCAAGCCACCGTGGTGAGCCTGGCCGTGATGCTGGTGGTCAGCGCCGTGGGCGTGAGCATCGGCGTGCTGGTCAGCCGGGCCATCGTCAAGCCCATCGACCATGCGGTGGGCCTGTCGCGCGCCGTGGCCGAGGGCGACCTGACCCGCCCCATCCACGTGCAGGGCCGTGACGAGGTGGCCGAACTGCTGGGCGCCCTGCGCGAGATGCAGGCAAGGCTGGCCAGCATCGTGATGGGCGTTCGCCAGAACGCCGAGAGCGTGGCCAACGCGAGCGCCGAGATCTCGCTGGGCAACAACAACCTGGCCGACCGCACCGAGCAGCAGGCCAGCGCGCTGCAGGAAACCGCCGCCTCAATGGAGGAGATCGGCGCCACCGTGAAGCACAACGCCGACAACGCACGCGAGGCCAACACCCTGGCCAAGGGTGCCAGCGCCGTGGCGCTCAAGGGCGGCGAGGTGGTGAGCGAAGTGGTGGAGACCATGCGCGGCATCAACGACAGCTCGCGCCGCATCGTCGACATCATCAGCGTGATCGACGGCATCGCCTTCCAGACCAACATCCTGGCGCTCAATGCCGCCGTGGAAGCGGCCCGGGCAGGCGACCAGGGCCGCGGCTTCGCGGTCGTGGCCGGCGAGGTGCGCACACTGGCGCAGCGCAGCGCCACCGCCGCCAAGGAGATCAAGGCCCTGATCGGCACCAGCGTGGAGCGCGTGGAAGCCGGCAGCCAGCTGGTCGACCGCGCCGGCGCCACGATGAGCGAGGTGGTCAACGCCATCGAGCGCGTCACGCAGATCATGGGTGAGATCAGCAGCGCCAACAGCGAGCAGAGCACCGGCATGGCCCAGATCGGCGAAGCCGTGGCGCAGATGGACCGCACCACGCAGCAGAACGCCGCGCTGGTGGAGGAAGGCGCCGCCGCGGCCGAGCAGCTCAAGAACCAGGCACGCCAGCTGGTGGATGCCGTGGCGGTGTTCAAGCTGGCGGCCTGATCAGGCGCAGGCCAGCGGCCAGTCCGGCCATGGGAACCCATGGCCGCCCGTGGCCCAGGCTGCGAGCGCATAGGCCACCGTGATCAGCCCGAACAGGCATTGCAAGGCGAACAGCGCGTTGAACGCCACGGTGAAACGCACCAGCGGGTTGCGCCGCGCCCGGTCCGTCTCGAAGGGGCGGCAGTGCACGGGCAGGTTCTGCTCGTAGTCCATCAGGCCGCGCTTGATCAGGCGCAGCAAGGCACGGCAACGTGCGTCCATCATCCCGAACACCAGCGCCAGGATCACGACGAAGCCGCCGAGCAGGAGCAGCACCACCGGGTGCGTGCAGCGCTCGAAGGCGGTGAATACCCCGCCGTTGGCGAAGATCGAGAAAGCGACGAAGAAGTTGAAGGTCTTCAGCCGCTGGTCGACGTTGAACTTCCAGTGCTCGAAGAGGTACTGTTCCTGGCTGAGGCTCATGGGCCACAGCGTACGGACGCTGCGTGACGCTTCGTTGAAACCGCGTCGAACTGTGTGATCAGGCGCCAGTTGCAGCCGCAGGCCGAGGCGGCAAGGTGGCGAGGCCGTGGGCGGGCGGCTCGCCAGCTGCGGCCACACGGTCGCGGCCCGTGGTCTTGGCGCGGTACAGCGCCTGATCGGCCACCTTGAGCAACTGGTGGCGATCAGCCGCGCGCAGGGGCATGAGGCTGCCCGCGCCGATGCTGACCGTCACGTGCCCGGCCACGCGCGAATGGCGGTGTGCGATACCGGCCTCGCGCACCGCCTGGCCCACGGCCTGCCCCACGGCAAGCATCCGGGCGGCATCGGCGCCGGGCAGCATCAGCGAGAACTCTTCGCCGCCCAGCCGCGCCACCAGGGCCTGGTGCCGCTCGGCCACTTCGCGCAGCACGCCGGCCAGGCGTTGCAGGCAGCGGTCGCCTTCGGGGTGGCCATAGCCATCGTTGTAGAGCTTGAAGAAGTCCACGTCCACGATCAGCAGGCCCACGGGCTGGCGTTCGCGCGCGCTTTCGCGCCACAGGCGCAGCAGGTCGGCCTCGAACTGGCGGCGATTGGGCAGGCCGGTCAGCGGATCCTGCACGGACAGGCGGTGCAGCCGTTCGGTGGCTTCGTGCAGGGCCTCGCCCTGCAGGCGGTCCACCTGGGCCAGCAGCCAGGCCTTGCGCGCGCCGTAATCGAGCGTGTAGGCCAGGATCAGCGTGTACAGCGTGGTGTTGACGATCTGGAAGGCGCTCTGCGAGAACACCAGCGACTGCACTTCGCCCACTGGCTTGAACAGCGCCAGGGCCACCACCACCGTGATCACCGCCGGCACACAGGTGAACCAGAAGGGCTGGCGCGCGCCCACGCCGGAGAACATGGGCACCAGCACCAGGGCCACGCAATAGGCCAGCGTGCTGGTTTCCTGGCTCTGCGACAGCATCCAGGCCGAGATGACAGCCACCATCGAGGAGCCGACACAGAACACCGATTCGTACAGGTTGGGCGCCAGGCGCTTGCGCGCGTAGATCGGCAAGGCCGCCGCGAACAGGAACACGCTGAGGGCTCCCTGCATCACCAGCACGCGGTGGCTGACATCCGGGAACATGTCCCGGCTGAGCAGCACGAACAGGTTGTAGATCAGCATGCCGATCAGCACGTTGATGCCGAGCAGCTTGCGGCGATCCTCCATGTTGTGCTTGCGGTAGCGGCGTTCCAGCTGAGGCGGGAAACGCAGGCCTGCAAAGCCACCTTCGAGGGTCTGAAGGTACGGCGTCTCAGGCGATTCTTTGACGTCGGCTTCCGAGGTGAGCACGGCATCGCCCGAAGCCATGGCTTGCTCTGCCACCACCTTCTCGGAAGAGGCCAAGAGCGACTCAAGGATCGCGACGCGGTCACGCCCCTGCGCCTTGGCCAGGTACAGCGCCCGATCAGCCGTGCTGAGCAACGCCTGCGTGCGGCCGCCCTGCCCTGGCCACGCCAGCGCCACGCCGACACTGACCGTGACATGGCCCGCCACGCTGGACGCGCGGTGCTCGATGGCCTCCTGGCGCACCGCCGCGCACAGAGCCTCGGCCACCACACGGCTGCCCGATTCGGCCTGGCGCGGCAGAACCAGCGCGAACTCCTCGCCGCCCAGCCGGGCGGCCATGCCGCCATGGGCCTGGGCGACGCGGGCCAGCGCCTGGCCCACACGGGTCAGGCAGGCATCGCCCGCAGGGTGGCCATAGGCATCGTTGTAGAGCTTGAAGTGGTCCACATCGAGCATCAGCAGGGCCAGGGGCTGGCCCGCTGCGGCGCATTGGTGCCAGGCGGCGGCCAGATCGGCGTCGAACTGGCGGCGGTTGTACAGGCCCGTCAAGGCATCGCGCACGGACAGGCGGCGCAGTTGCTCGGAGGTGTCGTGCAGCACGGCACGGTGCTTTTCCTGCAGCTTGCGCAGCACCCAGTTGCGGCGCTCCGCGTACTCCAGGGTGTAGTTGGCCACCAGCGCGAACGCGAAGCTGAGCAGTTGCAGCTTGATGTTGCCGGCCACCACCAGTTGCTGCAACGGTGTCTGTCCATGCATGCACACCACATAGACCACCAGCGTCAGCAGCGCACAGGCCAGGGCCCAAATGAAGCGCAGGCGCGCGGCGATGCAGGCGAACATCACCGGCGCGATCACCGCCCCGCTTTGCGTGTAGGCCGTGTCCACCCCGCTGGCCATGCAGGCCCACACGATGACCAGATTCAGCCCGAAGGCGTTGGCGAAGATGGCGCTTTCCGATTGCCACATGCGCTGCCAGCGCCGTGGCGTGAGCAGCAGCACGACCAGGCTCGTGGTGGCGATGCCCAGGTAGATGGTGACGAGCTGGCGGGCAAGCCCCGCGATGTTGGGCAGCGAGGCCTCCGCCCACCAGGCACCGGCCCAAATGCCCAGGATGCCGACGATGGCGCACAGCGTCAGGAACTTGCGCCGCTGCTGCAAGGTGTCGGCGTTGAACTGGCGCTCCAGCGCGCTGGGAAAACGCAGCCAGCGGTGCCCCTGGGCCGCGACCGCCTCCAGAGAGCCTGGTTCGGGGCGGGGCGACACCGCGGGCGCGTGCCCGGGGAGCCCCAGGCCATCCGTTTGCTCGTGCAGCGGTGGCACGGCGGTGTCGACGGCATCGCCATCGGCACCCTTGCGGCGGACGGGGTCGTCCCGGTGCTGCCGCTGGCTGGGGCTGGCGGAGGGGGACGTCAGGGACCTGGAGTCGTTCACAAGGGCAGCTACAGGGGGGAGGGGTAATGCGGGGCGGCGCGCGTGACTTTCGTCACGGCTCGTGAATCGCCGTTGTTCACTCCGGGATATCGGCCGAATCTGCAAAAACATAAGGCCACTCGGCCCGGGCCGGACAAGGCCGCGAGCCTTGGACGACAATGCCCGCAAACCCCAAGAAGGAGTCCCGGATGAAGACATTGGTCCCCCTGCTGGCCTGCGTGCTGCTTTCCACCAGCCTGGCCGCCCAGGCCCAGAAAGTCGGCGAAGTCGACACCGTCTTCAAGCTGCTGGGCCCGGACCACAAGATCGTGGTCGACGCCTATGACGATCCCAAGGTCAAGGGCGTGACCTGCTACGTGGCCCGCGCCAAGACGGGTGGCATCAAGGGCGCCATCGGACTGGCCGAGGACAAGGCCGATGCGTCCATCGCCTGCCGCCAGGTGGGGCCCGTGAGCTTCAGCGGGCCGATCAAGCAGCAGGAAGAAATCTTCACCGAACGACAGTCGATCCTGTTCAAGCGGCTGCGGGTGGTGCGCATGGCCGATCCGGCGCGCAATGTGCTGGTCTACCTGAGCTACTCCGACAAGCTGGTCGAGGGCTCCCCCAAGAACAGCGTGACGGTGGTGCCCATTGACAAAGCCACGGTCATCCCCATCAAGTGAACCTGGGCGCCCTGATGCGCAGCACTTGAACGAAAGCCAAGGCCATGAACCTCGTCTGCCCGGCCTGCCAGGCCACCAACCGCGTCCCTGACGAACGTCTGCAGGATGGCCCCGTCTGCGGCCGTTGCGGCACCGATCTGACGCCCACCCACCCCGTGGCGCTGACGGATGACAACTTCCAGGCCTACGTGGGCAAGACGGAACAGCCCGTGCTGGTGGACTTCTGGGCCGACTGGTGCGGGCCCTGCAAGATGATGGCGCCGCATTTCGCGCAGGCCGCCGCGCAGGAGCCAGGCGTACGCTTCGCCAAGCTGGACACCGAGGCCGCACCGCGCACGGCGGCGGCCTATGGCATCCGCAGCATCCCGACGGTGATCCTGTTCAAGGGTGGGCGCGAGGTGGCACGCCAGAGCGGCGCCATGGGCGCGGCCGACCTGCGGCGCTGGCTGCATTCGGCCAATCGCTGAACAGGCCAGCCTGGCCTGCGGCGCTCAGCCGCCGACGCGTGTTCGTGCTTTTCCGAAATGCGCTTCGCCAAACAGGTGG
>DXIO01000133.1 GCA_019112875.1 Candidatus Aquabacterium excrementipullorum | reverse complement strand
TTCCCGTGTGAAAGTAGGACATCGTCAGGCTATTAATAGCAAACAAGCCCCCGTCGTAAGACGGGGGCTTTGTTTTTTCTGTGATCACTTTCGGCACGTCGGAAAGTGATGCGCTATAGTGGTTCCATGTTCGACGTACTTGTCTATCTCTACGAGCACTATTGGCGCCCAGACGCCTTCCCTGAGACGGACTTGCTGACGCGCAAGCTTTCGGCCGTCGGTTTCGAGGCTGAAGAGATTTCCGAAGCACTGACTTGGCTGGAAGGTCTGACGCAGGCTGCCCTGGCGGAGCCCATTGCTCCGCAGTCAGACAGTGTCCGCATTTATTCGCCGGTCGAACTGGAGCACCTTGGGGCAGAAGCCCTGGGGTTCCTGCAGTTCCTGGAATCTGCGGGGGTGTTGTCTCCCCAACTTCGCGAAATGATCCTGGACCGGATGCTGGCCATTTCCGGCGGGCCGGTGAGCCTTGAGGATCTCAAGGTGATCGTGCTCATGGCTTTTTGGTCCAAAGGCGAAGAGCCCGATGCCCTCATCCTGGACGAATTGTTTGCCGATGAAGGCGAGCGGGTCATCCACTGAACTCGTGCTGCGTTGCTCTTGGCGGCCCGCTTTCACCATCACTCTTTCCTTCCCGCGTGGATACTCACCGCGCAACTCACGCCGCCGTCAAGATCTGCCCCCTCCTGCCGTAAATGAGAACAATGCGACGTGCATTTCGCGCGTTTGTCTCGGATAGGCTGGCAGTGCGTCGCTTGATGCACGCGTGCCGCTCAAGGAGAGTATGGACATGACCAAGGGGCTGTTGAAACCTCTGTGGTGGACGGGATGCCTGCTGCTGGGCGTGCAGTTGTCCGGCTGTGACCAGTTGGGCATCGAAACCCCCGCCAAGTCGGCGGAACGCCAGGAGGCGGAAGCCAAGGCGATCGGATCGGCTTGCCGTCATGCGATGCGGGCCATCGAAGATTGTTATGTGCTCAATCCGAAGGCAGAAAAGTCTGCGGTGTTCACAGGCTGGCGGGAGATGGACGAGTACATGCGCGAAAACAAGCTGGAAGGCGTGGCGCCCACTGTGCCGCGGCCTCCGCTGCCTGGCGCCAAACCTAAGAAGAAGAGCGAAGATGGCGATGAGGCCGAGACGGAAACTGTCGAGGAGGATCGCTCCGGCGCCAGCAAAGGCGTGAAGGGGGCGCCGTCCAGCCCTGCTGTATCCCCGGAGAAGGAAGCATCTGCGCCGGCGAAGCCGGCCTGATAGTCCAAGGCGTTGCTCTCCGCGGCGGGGCGACTCCGGCGTGTAGCTCGCCCCTTCCATGGACGGCGTGCCGATGCAGAAGCGCTGAGTCTTCGCTGAGTCATCGTTGAGGGGCCGTCTGCGGTTTCACGCGCAGGCAGGGGGATGCCGCGCGAGATCAGATGCCTACAATGCGGGTTTCCCATTCAGGGACAACCTGTTTCCGCGCATCCGCATCATGACCATCCTCCGTTTAGAAGATCTCGTGGCCCAGGGCAAGCTGGCCAACCAGCGTGTGTTCATCCGCGCCGACCTCAATGTGCCGCAGGATGATGCCGGCAACATCACGGAAGACACGCGTGTGCGCGCCTCGGTGCCCGCGATCGAGCTGGCGTTGAAGGGCGGTGCGGCGGTGATGGTGACCTCGCACCTGGGCCGTCCGACCGAGGGCGAGTTCAAGCCGGAAGATTCGCTGGCCCCGGTGGCCAAGCGCCTCGGCGAGTTGCTGGGCCGTGAGGTGCCGCTGGTGAGCAACTGGGTGGACGGCGTGGACGTGCAACCGGGCCAGGTGGTGCTGCTGGAGAACTGCCGGCTGAACAAGGGCGAGAAGAAGAACAACGAAGAGCTGGCCCGCAAGCTGGCCGCGCTGTGCGACGTGTTCGTGCACGATGCGTTCGGCACGGCGCACCGCGCCGAGGGCACGACCTACGGCATCGCGCAGTTCGCCAAGGTGGCGTGTGCCGGCCCGCTGCTGGCGGCAGAGATCGATGCGATCAACAAGGCGCTGGAAGCGCCCAAGCGTCCGCTGGTGGCGATCGTGGCTGGCTCGAAGGTGTCGACCAAGCTGACGATCCTGCAATCGCTGGCCAAGAACGTGGACGGTCTGATCGTGGGCGGGGGCATCGCGAATACCTTCCTGTTGGCGGCTGGCCTGAAGATCGGCAAGTCGCTGGCGGAGCCGGACCTGCTGGGCGAGGCCACGGCCGTGATCGAGGCGATGAAGACGCGCGGTGCCGAGGTGCCCATTCCTGAGGATGTGGTGGTCGCGGAGAACGTGCCGGAGGGCAAGTTCGATTTCGGCGCTTTCCTGGCGGCGGCCAAGCCTGTCGTGAAGCGCGCGAGCGAGGTTGGCGACAACGACATGATCCTGGACATCGGGCCGAAGACGGCTGCCAAGCTGGCCGCACAGCTGAAATCGTCTGGCACGGTGGTGTGGAACGGCCCGGTGGGCGTGTTCGAGGTCGACGCCTTCGCCAACGGCACGGAAACCATCGCGCGCGCGATCGCCGAATCGAGCGCCTTCAGCATCGCCGGTGGCGGCGACACGCTGGCCGCGATCGCCAAGTACGGCATCGAGAAGGATGTGAGCTACATCTCGACGGGCGGTGGTGCCTTCCTGGAAGTGCTGGAGGGCAAGACGCTGCCGGCGTTCGAGATCCTGAGCAAGCGCGCTGCTGGTTGAGCAGTGCAGGCCAGATGGAGATGATCCGTCTGGCCGCTTGAGGTCGATCGGCCGCGTGCATGGAGGCATGCGGTGCGTGTGCGAGAGAGCGATGCCGTATCGCGCCTGCGCATGAAAAAAGCCCAGCCGGGAATGGCTGGGCTTTTTCTTTGGGCGACTGCCTGTGGGCTCGTTGTCAGTGGCCGGCGGCGTGCAGGGCCTCGCCGGCGAGGATGGGGTTGCCGGTGCGGTTGAAGGTGTCCAGCCAGATCTGGTAACTCTCGAGCTGGCCGGCCTTCCACGGGTGGTAGCCAGGCTTGAAGTACTGGAGGTAGTGGCCGGCGATGGAGGTGAAGAGCCCGTTGAACGGGTTGTACAGCCACCAGAGGCCCTTGGCCCACATCCTGGCGCGCTGCCAGCGGCTGAAGCCGTCGACCTTGAGCATGTAGCGGGTGACCAGCAGCGAGTGGATGGTGAAGCCCAGGGTGACTTCCATCATCGCGAGGACGCGGCGCGGGTACCAGACCTTGGCGACCTTCTGCATCACGTCGAAGGCGACGGCCTTGTGCTCGATCTCTTCCATGGCGTGCCAGGCGTACATGGCGCGCATGCGCGGGTCGCTGCGCTCGAGCACCTCTTTGCGCTCGAAGAAGCTGTGGGCCATGATGGCCGTCATGTGCTCGGAGGCGGCGGTGACGGCCAGCGTGTGCTTCTTGGGCACGTACTTGCGCATGAAGCCGAAGAGCAGCTTGGTCTCGATGCGTTCGAGCATGTCGACGTCGATGCCCTGGGCCTTCAGGCGTTTGTTGAACTGGTCGTGGATGAGGCCGTGCTGGCCTTCCTGGCGGATGAAGTCGCGGATCTCGTGCTTGAGCTTGGGATCGGTGACCTGGTCGCGGAAGTCGCGCACGCAGCTGATGAAGAAGCGTTCGCCTTCGGGGAAGATGGTCGACATGGCGTCGAAGAAGCGCGTCTTGAACGGGTCTGCGCCGAACCAGTATTTCGGGATGTCGCCTTCGAGGTCGAAGTCGAGCTTCTCGCGCGGGACGATGTGGTGCGGTGTCGAGGTCATGGGGCTCTCCTCTCAGTGCGAGGGGCCCGCCGTCGGTACGGCTTGACGAGCGAGCGAGGGCTGTCTGGTCTGCCGTGTCGATCAGCGTTGATGCTGGGCGACCAGTTGCGCGGTCAGCAGGTTGCTGGCGGCCACGGGGTTGTGTTTGTCCATCAGGTCGAGCCAGCTGGCGTAGCTGGACACGACGGGATCGTCCCAGGGATGAAAGCTGGGCTTGAGGTAGGCGAAGTAGCGGCCGGCCAAAGGCAGGAAGACGCCGCCGGGCTTGTAGAGCCACCACAGGCCCTTGGCCCACAGCTTGGTGCGCTGCCAGCGCGTGTAGCCATCGACCTTGAGCATGTGCGCCATGATGCGGAACACGTTGATGGGGAACAGGAAAGTGACGAGCAGCATGGACAGCACGCGGGTGCGGTAGCTGGCCTTGGCGACGTCGGTGAGCACGTCGAAGGCGACGGCCTTGTGCTCCATCTCTTCCATGGCGTGCCAGACGTAGACGGCACGGATGCGGTCGTCGGCACCTTCGAGGATGTCGGGACGCTCGACGAAGGCGTCGGCCATGATGGCGGTGATGTGCTCGGCCGCGGCGGTGACGCCCAGCGTGAACTCGCGCGAGAGGTGCTTGCGCAGGATGCCGAAGAGGCGGCGCTCCTGGCCCTTGAGGATCACATCGACGCGCACGCCCTGGGCGGTGAGCCGGTCGTTGTACTGCGTGTGAACGATGCCGTGCTGGCCTTCCTGGCGCGTGAAGTCCTTGATGTGGGCGCGCATGGCCGGGTCGGTGACCTGGTCCTTGTAATCGCGCACGCAGGTGATGAAGAAGCGCTCGCCGACCGGGAACAGCGTGGACATCGCGTCGAACAGGCGTGTCTTGAAGGCATCGCCGCCCAGCCAGTGGCGCGGGATGTCGCCGCCGAGGTCGAAGTCCAGGCGCTCGCGCGGGACGATGTCGGGGATGGGGTTGGCGGGATGACGGCTCATGCTTCGCACTGTAAGGATGGGGCCAGCCCCTCGCAATGCAGGGTGGCGACAGCGCGGAAGAAATCGCGACAGAGTGCCGCTGGGGATTACCCTAGTCGCGAGGCGCTCGCCGGAAATCGCTGGGCGACTGGCCCTGCCACTTGTTGAAAGCCTGGGTGAAGCTGCGTCGGTCGGTGAAGCCCAGGCGTTCGCTGATGTCTTCGATGCTCAGGGCCGGATCGGCCAGCCATTGGCGGGCCAGGTCGTGGCGGACGCGGGCGACGATGCTCGAGTGGCTGGCGTCTTCGTCGCGCAGACGGCGCTGGAGGGTGCGGCTGTGGAGCTTCAGCGCATCGGCCAGGGCGTCAAGGCCTTGGCCGAGCAGTTCGGGTTGGCGGCGCAGCAGGGCGTCGATCTGGGCGTGCAGGCTGGTGGTCTCGCCTTCGGGTTGGCCGGTGGCGTGATCTTTCTGGGCCAGTTGCTTGGCGACGCGCCGGGCGGCGGTTTCGTGCAGCGAAGGCAAGGCGCCGCGCAAGGGGTGATCGAGCAGCGCACGGTCGAACCACAGCGCATTGACGGGCTGCTCGAAGCGCACCGGCACGCCGATGGCGCCGGCCAGCCGTTCGCTGCCCAGTTGCGGCGGGTGGCGCAGGGTGAGCTCGCCCTCCCACAGCGGCGCGCCAATCATCTGCCGGGTGAACTTGCACAGGGTGACGAAGATGGATTCGGCGAAGGCCCAGGTGGTGGCCGCCTGGGCCTCGGCGTGGTGGAAATCCATGCGCAGGCGAGCTTTGTCGCCGTGCTCCTGCAGATCCCAGCGGATGAAGGGGTTGAGCAGCGGCCGCAGCCATTGCAGGGCGGGCATGGCCTCGCGCAGGGTGGGGCTGGTGGTGATGAAGGTTTCCAGGTCGGACAGGTAATCGAAGGCGAAGGTTTCGCCCAGCACGACCGGGAAGTGCAGGTGGGGCGCATGCAGGCGCGTGTTCTCGACGCAGCGCTCCATCAGCACGCGCATGGCCTGCACGCTGATCACGGAGGCTTCCGGATCGAGGTGGTCGGTGTCGACGCCGACCTCGCGCAGCAGCGGGCCGACGTTGAAGCCGCACAGCGCCGCAGCCCGCGACCAGTTGGTCACGGTGACGAAGGGAATGGGCGTGTCGTCGGAGGTGGGGGCGGTGGCGTCGTCCACGGGGCGGCGGTCAGGTGGGGCGGCTCAGGCGGGTTCGGGCTGGCGCTGGGCCTGCCCTTGGTCTTCGCGGAATTGTCGCAGCCAGTCCAGCACCACGCTGGCGGTTTCGTCGGGGCGCTCGAATGGGTAGAGGTGGCTGCCCTGGATCCACGACAGGCGCGGGCCGACCACGTGGCGGATGGCACCCAGGCCAACTTGCCGCAGTTCGCGCGAGCGTGTGCCTGCGACGAAGGCGATGGGACACTGCAGCGGATAGCGCAGCAACTCGCGGGTGAGTCGGTGCGGCATGGTGTTGTAGATGTGGGTCTCGACCTCGCGCTGGAAGCGCAGGGTGTGGGGGTGGCCGCCTGGCGGCGCCTCGATGCCGTGGCGCAGGTAGTCGGCCAGCACGCGTGGGTGGAAGGCGGCGAACTTGGGCTTGGCCTGGAAGTGCTCGCGCGCTTCGCCAGCGCTGGACCACAGGTGGCGCCGCTGCGCCGCGACGCGCGAGGGCATCACCACGGGCATCAGGCCCAGGGCCTTGACCATGCCGATGGAGTCGGCCTTCCAGCCGTGCAGCAGGGGTGAATCGAGCACGACCACGCCACGCGCCAGTTGCGGGTGGCGGCAGGCCAGCATCATGCTGAGGTAGCCGCCCAGCGAGTGGCCGACCAGGTAGACCGGGTGGCCGATGTCGTCGTTGATCACGTCGTGCAGGTGGCGCACCAGGTGCGGCCAGTCGCGGGTGACGGGGTAGCGCGGGTCGTGGCCGAAGCGCTCGACGGCCCGCACCTGGTAGCCCTGGGCGCGCCAGTGTTCGAACAGCGCCTCGTAGGTGCCGGCGGGGAAGCTGTTGGCGTGCGAGAAGACGATGGTGGCGTGGGCGGGGGCCGTGGAGGCGGCGTTCATGGGCGACCGGAAATCGAGAGTGGTGTCAGATGCATTGACGGCAGGCCGGGCGGGATCTGAAGATCAGGGGCCGCGCCAGGGCAGAAGGTCGGGCATCCCGCGGCATCTTCATGACCCTGTGGCGACATCTGCCGCCATTGTCATTTTGCGACAGCCGGGCCGGCGCTGCAGACCTCGACCGAAATGTGGCAAACATCCCGAAGGGCAGGGCTGCTCGGTGGATCAACGGACGTTTTTTGATGTGAAACTAGCCTGACCGGCCCTTGCGCCGTTCTGAGGAATAAAAGACATGCCCCGCGCCACCAAGATCGTCGCCACCCTGGGACCCGCCTCGTCCTCGCCCGAGATGCTCGAGCGCATCCTCCGAGCCGGGGTGGACGTGGTGCGGCTGAACTTCTCGCACGGCCAGGCGCAGGACCACATCGACCGCGCCCACCTGGTGCGCGAGGTGGCGGCCAAGGTCGGCAAGGTGGTGGCCATCATGGCCGACCTGCAGGGGCCCAAGATCCGCGTGGGCAAGTTCACCGACGGGCGCGTGATGCTCGAGCCCGGCCAGCCCTTCGTGCTGGACGCCAGCCGCACCGCCCTGGGTGACATCGAAGGCGTGGGCCTGGACTACAAGGAGCTGCCGCGCGACGTCAAAGCCGGCGACGTGCTGCTGCTCAACGACGGCCTGATCGTGCTGACGGTGGACGCCGTTCGCGGCGAGGCGGTGCACACCATCGTCAAGCTGGGCGGCGAGCTCTCGAACAACAAGGGCATCAACAAGCAGGGCGGCGGCCTGACCGCGCCCGCGTTGACGGCCAAGGACATGGAAGACATCAAGACGGCGGCGAGCTTCCAGTGCGACTACATCGCCGTGTCCTTCCCGAAGAACGCGACCGACATGGAGATGGCGCGCCAGCTGGCCAACGTGGCCGGCGAGAAGTGGAAGCACCGCCCGGCCATGATCGCCAAGATCGAGCGCACCGAGGCCATCCCCAACCTGGAGACCATCCTGCGCGCCTCGGACGGCATCATGGTGGCCCGCGGCGACCTGGCCGTGGAGGTGGGCAACGCCGCCGTGCCCGCGCTGCAAAAGCGCATGATCAAGCTGGCCCGCGAGATGGACAAGGTGGTGATCACGGCCACGCAGATGATGGAATCGATGATCGTGAACCCCGTGCCGACGCGCGCGGAGGTGTCCGACGTGGCCAACGCGGTGCTGGATGGCACCGACGCCGTGATGCTGAGCGCCGAGACGGCCGCCGGCAAGTACCCGGTCGAGACCGTGGAGCACATGGCCGCCGTGGCCCTGGAGGCCGAGCGCGCCGAAGAGGTGACGCTGGACGCCGACTTCACCAACAAGCGCTTCGAGCGCATCGACCAGTCGATCGCCATGGGGGCGCTGTTCACGGCCTACCACCTGGGCTGCAAGGCCATCATCGCACTGACCGAATCCGGCTCGACCGCGCTGTGGATGAGCCGCCACCGCATCCACGTGCCCATCTTCGGGCTGACGGCGCAGCCGATCTCGCTGTGCAAGATGGCGCTGTACCGCAACGTGCAGCCCCTGCTGGTGCCCAGCTTCAGCGACCGCGACGAGGCGCTGCACCAGGCCGAGAAGATCCTGGTGGAGCGCGGCATCCTGCGCCCGGGTGACACCTACGCCATCACCTGCGGCGAGCCCATGGGCTACCCGGGCGGCACCAACATGCTCAAGGTTTGCGAAGTGGGCGCCTGAAGCAATCCCCAGAACCACAGGTTTTCACCCCCCATTCATGGGGCGTGCTATTTTCACGATGTGTCAGGCGTGTCAGAATTTTTCCATAGCGAAACCGCGTGGAAACCCTGATAGCTGTATCGGCTTCACGCATCGCTACCCCCGTTGTTTTGCAGGGCTGTGCGATGTTGTATTCGGTGTCCTTGGTCAGAGAACCCGACCCCTTTGTTGAAGAAGTGGTGCCCGACACGCCGGCTCGGGTCATGCCCGGCCTGGGAGGGGCCAACGCCCTGCCTTTCGTGGTGCGGGTGGTGCGCACGCAGGAGCACCTGAACCAGGTGTGCGCCTTGCGCGCCGAGGCCTACGGGCGCCGTCTGCCGGCTTTCGGGCAATCGCTGCAGGCGCCGGAAGCGGCCGATCACGCCCCCGGCACCACCATCCTGATGGCGCAGGACAAGGCCACCGGCGCGGTGGTGGGCACGATGCGCATCCACTCGAACCTGCACGAATCTCTGCCGATCGAGGGGGCCTTCAAGTTCCCGAAGTCGATGCGGGGGCAGTTGCTGGTGGAGTTGTGCCGCTTCTCGATCCAGCCGGGCTACAACAACACCTCGGTGCGGCTGGCGCTGTTCAAGGCCATGTACCTGTACTGCTACGCGCACCAGGTGCAGTACATCTGGGTGGCCGCGCGGCGTCCACTGAACCGCATTTACAAATCCCTGGGGTTCAAATCACCCGGCGACGACGAGCTGTGGGTGCCGCTGAGCTACGCGAACGACATCCCGCATTCCATCCTGAGCTTCGACGTGCTGGCCGCCGAGCGGCTGTGGTTCGACATCCGCCACCCGCTGTACGAGTTCATGGTGCGCACCTACCACCCGGACATCCAGGTGTTCTCGGGCGGGCCGGCCTGGGCGGGCGTGCCGCGTCGCTGAGCGACTGAATAAGCTCGCGGCCAGGCTCACTCAGGTCGCGAAGGCCGAGGGGGCCGCGCGCAGGTGGTGGGCCAGCACGGCCGTGAGCTGCGTGTCGTGGAAGGGCTTGGGCAGGTGGGCGTCCATGCCGGCGTCCAGGCAGCGCTCGCTGTCCTCGGCCATGGCGCTGGCGGTCAGGGCCACCACGGGCAGGCGTGGCAGGCGCTGATCGCGCTCGTGCTCGCGCAGGCGGCGCGTGGCTTCGAAGCCGTCCATGCGGGGCATCTGGCAATCCATCAGGACGAGGTCGGGGCGGCGGCCTGTCAGCGAGGTCAGGCGGTCGTAGGCTTCCTGGCCATCACGCACCTGCTCGACCGTCAGGCCCATGCGGCGCAGCTGCGTCTCGACGATGAGGGCATTGACCTCGTTGTCCTCGGCCAGCAGCACGTGGCCACGCAGACGGACTGGCTGCTCGTCGTCGTAGAGCATGGGCCGCGAGGCTTCCCAGGCGGGCACGGGGGGCGGGACTTCGGCCTGCGCGGGCGCGGCCACGGTGGGCAGCGGCACGGTGAACTCGAAGGTGGATCCATGGCCCACGCGGCTGGTGCAGGTGATGTCGCCGCCCATGGCCCGGCTGATCTCGCGGGAGATGGTCAGGCCCAGGCCCGTGCCGCCCACGGCATTGCCCACGGTCGCATCGGCCTGGCGGTAGGGATCGAAGATGCGCTGCAGGTCGTCCGGCGCAATGCCGATGCCCGAATCGACCACCTGGACCACGATGAGGCCGTCCTCGGCGCGGCGCTGCGCGCGCACCTCGACGCGGCCCTTCTCGGTGAACTTGATGGCGTTGCCCACCAGGTTGAGCAGCACCTGGCGCACCTTGGGCGCATCGCCGGCGACCCAGCAGGGCTTGGGCAGCTGGATGTGGTCGTACAGGATCAGGCCCTTGTTCTCGGCCGACACGCCGGTCAGGCTGATCACGTCTTCGAGCAGCGCGTCCAGGTCGAAGGCGCGGTGGTCGATGTTGAGGTGGCCGGCCTCGATGCGCGAGAAATCGAGGATGTGGTTGATGATGGTGAGCAGGTGCTCGCCCGAGCGCTGCACCAGGCCAAGCTGCTTGCGGTGCCCCAGGTCGGGCACGCTGTCGAGCAGCATGCGCGTGAGGCCCAGGATGCCGTGCAATGGTGTGCGCAGCTCGTGGCTCATGGTGGCCACGAACTGGCTCTTGATCAGGTTCTGGCGCTCGGCATCATCCAGCGCGGCGTCCTTGTCGGCCACGATGCGGTCGATCAGGAAGCGGTGCCACAGCAGTTCGAGCACGGTGCGCTGGGCGCGGCGGGCCACGATCAGCAGGCTGGCGATGAACACCAGCATGGCCGCGCCGATGTACAGGCCGAAGGCATCGCCCCGCCACAGCAGGTTCACGGCCATGGGCGCGATCATCGGCAGGCAGTAGGCCGCGTTGGCGATCCAGTTGGCGTGCAGCGTGAAGGTGGCCACCGAGGCCACGCCCATCAGGCTGGCGCCGATCACGACGATGGTCTGCTCGTCATGGGCGGGCAGCAGCATCAGGCCGGCCAGGCCCCAGCAGAAGCCGTCGAGCAGGATCAGGCCCACGGCCCAGCGGTGCCAGGCCTTGGTGGGGCGGGCCTTGCGGGCCAGGAAGAGCTGCTCCTGCACGATGCGGGGCAGGGCGGCGGCGATCTTCAGGGCCAGCCAGGTGTGCGCCAGCTGAGGGTCGATGTGGCGGGCCGCGTACATGGCCAGCAGCACCGCGAAGCCGGTGGCCAGCACGGTGGCGGCGGCGGTATGACCGAACAGCATCCGCAACTGTTCGGCGCGAATCTGCCGCCGGACGACCGTGTCGACCGGCGGATATTGCCCGGAGGCGGATGAATGGCTCATAGCGTGACGGTTCATCACGAACAAATGCGGCCCTGGAAAAACGAGCCTCTCGGATTGTGTCGCCAGACGCGTGACATTCTCCACAAGAAATACCGGCTGTTGCGTGGTCATATTCAAATCGCGCACCGGTTTCTGAATTGTGTCTCGCGGCGGCGTCAGCCTTCCGTGAAAAGGCCTGAGGTGCCTCCCGGCCCCGGGCGTTCACCCTTTATCGCCCTGTCGCGCCCGCCGGATCAAGGGGGGCCCAGGGAGCGGCGCAGCAAGGCCCCGTTAAAATCCGCCGCAGTTCAACCGCTTCCACTTCCTCTGGGGATCGCCATGGCACTCGTTTCAATGCGCCAACTGCTGGACCACGCCGCCGAGCACGGCTACGGCATTCCGGCCTTCAACGTCAACAACCTGGAGCAGGTTCAGGCCGTGATGGCCGCCGCCGACGAGGTGGGCGCCCCCGTCATCCTGCAGGCCAGCGCCGGTGCCCGCAAGTACGCTGGCGAGCCCTTCATCAAGCACCTGATCCAGGCCGCCGTCGAGGCCTTCCCGCACATTCCCCTGGTGATGCACCAGGATCACGGCACGTCGCCGGGCGTGTGCCAGGGCGCCATCAACCTGGGCTTCGGCTCGGTGATGATGGACGGCTCGCTGAAGGAAGACGGCAAGACCCCGGCGGATTTCGCCTACAACGTCGATGTCACCCGCAAGGTGGTCGAGCTGGCCCACAAGGTCGGTGTGACGGTGGAAGGCGAGCTGGGCTGCCTGGGCAACCTGGAAACCGGTGAAGCCGGCGAGGAAGACGGCATCGGCGCCGAAGGCAAGCTGGACCACAGCCAGATGCTGACCGACCCCGAGGAAGCCGCCCTGTTCGTGCGTGAAACGCAGCTGGACGCCCTGGCGATCGCCATCGGCACCAGCCACGGCGCCTACAAGTTCAGCCGCAAGCCCACGGGCGACATCCTGGCCATCTCGCGCGTCAAGGAAATCCACAAGCGCATCCCCAACACCCACCTGGTGATGCACGGCTCGTCGTCGGTGCCGGCCGAGCTGCTGGCCATCATCAACCAGTACGGCGGCAAGATGAAGGAAACCTACGGTGTGCCCGTCGAGGAGATCCAGGAAGCCATCAAGTACGGCGTGCGCAAGATCAACATCGACACCGACATCCGCCTGGCGATGACGGGTGCCGTGCGCAAGTTCCTGGCCGAGAACCCCGACAAGTTCGACGCCCGCGAATGGCTCAAGCCCGCCCGCGAAGCCGCCAAGCTGGTGTGCAAGCAGCGCTACCTGGAGTTCGGATGCGAAGGCCAGGGCGCCAAGATCAAGCCCATCACGCTGAGCGACATCGCCGCCCAGTACGCCAGCGGCAAGCTGGCCCAAGTGGTGGCGTGATTGGTGGCCTGATCCACCTCGCAACCATCCGGTGAAAACCGGCGTGCGCCTTCGGGCCACGCCGGTTTTTTCATGGGTGCGTGCCCTATGCTGCGCGGGCGATCCCATCAAAACCCTCCCCCCACACGACCGGAGACCCGCATGCTCAAGCTCTACGGCTTCCCTTTGTCCAACTACTACAGCAAGGTCAAGCTGGCCCTTCTGGAGAAGGGCGTCGCTTTCGAGGAAGTGCCCACGCCGAAGATGGGGCCCAAGCCCGAGGGCATGCTGGCCATGTCGCCCCTGGGCAAGGTGCCCTGGATCGAGACCGAGCAGGGCACCCTGTGCGAGAGCCAGGTCATCATGGATTACATCGAGGCGCGCTGGCCCACGCCGGCGCTGATCCCGGCTGATCCGTTCCAGGCCGCCAAGGTGCGCGAGATCAACACCTTCCTGGAGCTGCACGTGGAACTGTGCGCCCGCCAGCTCTACCCGCAGGCCTTCTTTGGCGGCACCTTGCCCGAGAAGTACATTGCCCGCGTGCGCGGCGATCTGGAAAAGCACCTGGCCGCCTTCAAGCGCCTGGCGGTGTTCGGGCCTTACGTGGCGGGCGACACCTTCACCATGGCCGATTGCAGCGCCTTCGTGCACCTGCCGCTGGCGGGCCTGGCCAGCAAGCTTGTGGTCGGCGAAGACCTGGTGAACGCCGCCGGCATCGACTGGAAGGCCTACGTGAAGCTGATCGAGCAGCGGCCCGCGGCCCAGCGCGTGGCGGCCGATCGCAAGGCGGACATGGCGCGCCCCGCCGCTGCTTGACGACGGTAGGCATCGGCTGACATGCAAAACAGGGCGTGTCCGATGTCCCCAAGTCTGGCGCTTCACTAAAATCGAGCGAACCAGCGTCTTAACGTCCGCCCCCTTTTTCAGGAGCCGCCATGGAGCCCATCCAGGCAGCTGTACCCTCCGCCGAGCAGTCCAACGCCCTCCCGGGCTGGCTGCCGGAGGTGGGCGACATGGCGCGGGCCTTGCGGGCGATGGAGTGGGCCGCCACGCCCCTGGGGCCGCAGCCGGGCTGGCCCGAGGCACTGCGCACCGCCGTGGCGATGGTGCTGGCCGCACCCATGCCGATGCTGCTGGCCTGGGGCCCGGCCCTGGTCCAGATTCCCAACGAGGCCTGGTTCCGTTTGCACTGGCGCCTGCGCGGCAGCGAGCCGCTGTCGATGATGGGGCGCCTGCTGCCGCAGGACTGGTCGGGCGTGTGGCCGCGCGTGCACGGGGCGATCGAGCAGGCCTGCAGCGGGCATGCCTGCATGGTGTCGTCCTTCATGCCGCCGGTATCGCCCGGACATGTCGATGGCGCGGTGCCCGGCTCGCCGCTGCACACGCTGGCCGTCAGCCCGGTGCCCGATGACCAGGGGCGGGTCGGCGGACTGCTGCTCACGCTGACCGAGGTGGCCGACGACCACCAGGACGAGCTGGCCCGCCTGCGCCGCCAATGGGAAGAGGACGTGCGCAGCGTGGCGCGCGCCAAGACCGAGTTCCTGGCCAACATGAGCCACGAGATCCGCACGCCGATGAACGCCGTGATCGGCATGACCACGCTGCTGATGGGCACCGAGCTGTCGGCGCAGCAGCGCGAGTTCGTCGAGACCATCCGCAACTGCGGCGACCACCTGCTCACCATCATCAACGACATCCTGGACTTCTCCAAGATCGAGGCGGGCAAGCTTGCGCTGGAGCGCCAGCCCTTCGACCTGGCCGACTGCATGGAGGGCGTGCTGGACCTGGTCTCGGGCCGCGCCTCGCAGAAGGAGCTGGAGCTGCTGCTGGACATCGCGCCCGGCGTGCCGCGCCAGGTGGTGGGCGATGTGTCCCGCCTGCGCCAGGTCGTGATCAACCTGGTGGACAACGCCGTGAAGTTCACGCCGCAGGGCGAGGTGGTGGTGCAGGTGCGCACCA
>DXIO01000132.1 GCA_019112875.1 Candidatus Aquabacterium excrementipullorum | reverse complement strand
ATGTTGTAGGAGGCGATGTTGTTGTAGCCGCTCAAGTCCCACTGGAAGGCGTACAGGTTGATCCAGATCGGCTGGTCCTCCAGCGCGCCATCCGTGCCCGTGGGCATCTCGATGGTGCCGTTGAAGCCCTTGGCGGACAGCTCGGCGTAGGTGGCGTTCAGCGAGACGGTGGTGTTGTTGGCCAGGGTCAGATTGAGCGTCGGGAAATAGTCGGTCACGGTCAGCGAGCCGACCTGGCGCGAGCCAGCGGTGCCCAGGGCGGTGGTGGCGCCCACGCTCGGCTCGTAGAAGTCGTAGCCATTGGCGCTGCCCAGTTCCACCTGGAACACCACGTTGCTCAGGTTGGCCACCGGATTGGCCTCGAACACGCCCAGCGTGCCGCCCTTTGTGTTGGGCTCGTTGCTGAAGGAGATGGCGTACAACGAGTCGCCAGCGGGGTAGGGCCCGAAGCCGGTGCCACCCCAGGCCGTGCTGTTGCGGGTGCCGTCGGCGTTGAACTTGCCGAGGCCGCCGGTGCCGTTGCCGTTGGCCACCTTGTTCAGGGCCGCCGCCGTGCCGCCGGTGTTCACCTGCGAGGCGATGGGCGTGGGCCAGGCATTGGCGGCGGTGAACACCGTGGGGTAACCGGTGTTGGCGGCGAAAGTCTGTGCCACGCCATCGACCGTCTTGGTCTGTGACGTGGAGGTCAGGTTGTACCAGCCGTTGTCCTTGACGTTGCCGGCCAGGCCGACGTTCACGGGGATGGCATCCTGGATGCCGGTGTAGGTCTGGGCGTGGGCGGTGCCGGCCAGCAGCGCTGCGAGCGTGGCGAAGGCGAACTGGAACCTGGACGAGGTCGTCATGGCGTTACTCCGAGAATGGAAGGCAGGAATGGACACGAGAGGGCAGATGCCCTCGATCGAATTCCGACTCCCTCCCCCACGGAGGCGCCATCGGCAACAAATAAATGCGAATAATTCGTATTAATTCACAGTGTCGCCGCGTGATGACTTGGTGTCAACCCGTATCCCCAGGGTAAGGGGGCGCAAGGCAGGTGTTGTCCGGCTTCCCATGTGGAGGCGACGGCGGAGGCGGCCGCGCCCCATGGTTCAATCGCGGTCATGGCAACGACGACTCCTCTCCACCATCCCACGCCGCTGACGGCCGAAGAACTCATGCAGCTGTGGTACCAGTTGCAGCAACCCACGGCGCTGATCGAGGCGGTGGTCCTGCTGGGCTGCCTGGTGGGTGCCTGGGGGCTGGTACGGCTGTGGCGCGGCCGCACCGTGGCCCATGGCTCCATCTGGTTCGGCCATCGCATCTTCGACGGCGTGCTCTTTCCCTTGCTGGCCCTGGTACTGGCCCTGGTGGCGCGCCGAGCCCTGCTTGATGACATCCCGCTGGCGGTGTTCCGGCTGGTGCTGCCCATCCTGTTTTCCCTGGCCATCATCCGCCTCACCGTCAAGGTGCTGCGGGCTGCCTTCCCGGCGTCCAATACCGTCAAGGCCATCGAACGGACGGTGTCCTGGTTGGCCTGGATCGGGTCGGTGCTCTGGATCACCGGCATCCTGCCGCTGATCCAGGACGAGATGGCGTCGATCACGCTGCACATCGGCGCATCCAAGATCAGCCTGCGCAGCCTGGTCGAAGGCACGCTGTCTGCCGTGCTGGTGCTGATCCTGACGCTGTCGCTCTCGTCGGCCATCGAAACCCGGTTGTTGCGCGGCGCCACCGACAACATCTCGCTGCGCAAGATCGCGGCCAACGTCTTGCGTGTGCTGCTGATCGCGCTGGGCCTGATCCTGTCGCTGTCGGCGGCCGGGGTGGACCTGACAGCGTTGTCGGTGCTGGGCGGTGCCATCGGCGTGGGCCTGGGCTTCGGCTTGCAAAAGCTGGCCGCCAACTATGTCAGCGGCTTCGTGATCCTGGCCGAGCGCAGTCTGCGCATCGGCGATCTGGTCCGCGTGGATGGGTTCGAGGGCCGCATCACCGACATCAACACCCGCTACACCGTGCTGCGGGCGGGCAATGGCCGCGAGTCCATCGTGCCCAACGAACTGCTGATCACGCAGCGCGTCGAGAACGCCTCCACCGTCGACAAGAAGCTGCTGATGGCGACGGTGGTGCAGGTGGCCTATGGCACCGATCTGGATTGGCTGCGTCCCTTGCTGGTCAAGGCCATCGCCTCGGTCCCTCGAGTGACAGGCGACCCGTTGGTCTTCCTCACGGCGTTTCCATCCGACGGCCTGGAGCTCACCGTGAACTTCTGGGTGGGCGATCCGGAAAACGGCCAGACGAATGCCCTGTCCGACGTGAATCTGGCGATCCTGCGCTGCCTCAATGAACTCAAGGTGGAGATCCCCTATCCGCAGCGGGTCGTCCACCTGCCGCAGGGCCTCCTCGTGGCGGCTGTGGCACCGCCCACGGAAGGCGAAGGTGGGGCTGCTGCCCTTGAGGTATCCTCCGGCGCACGATGAACCTTCCGTATCCCACCCTGGCCCGCGAGGGCTGGCCCATGCTGGCCCTGAGCGTCGCGGCGGCCCTGCTCACCACCGCCGCGCTGGGCCTGGGCATGGTGTCAGGCCTGTGCTGGCTGGCGGCCATGCTGATCGCGGGCTTCTTCATGCATGCACCGCGCCACGTCCCCTCCCAGGCGGGCGCCGTGCTGGCACCGGCCGATGGCCGCATCGAGCGCATCGAGCACGCCCGGGATCCCTATACCGATCGTGAGGCGCTGGTCATCAGCGTGATCATGCAGGCCTTTCGCGTTCACCCCAGCCGCGCCTGCGTGGACGGGATCGTGCAGCAGGTGCAATACTTTCCGGGCACACCGTTTGCCCGTGAGCTCGTGAATCGTCTGCCTGCCAGCGCCTCGGCCAGTGTCTCCCAGTCCAGCCAGGAGCGCAGCGCCGTCGTCATCGACAGCCACGGCCGGACCGTGACGCTGGTGCAGGTGGCGGGTCTTCTGGCCCGCCGTATCCTGTGCCATGCACGGCCAGGTCAGGTGCTGACGCGAGGACAGCGCTACGGCGGTGTGCGGTTCGGTTCACGCGTCGATGTCTATCTGCCGATCGACGCCATGCCCCGGGTTGCTCCGGGGGATCGCGTGTCGGCCACCACCACCATCCTGGCGACCCTGCCCACCACGGCATGAGCATTCAACCCACCCAAGGCCCCGATACCCCCCTGATCGACCCGGACGAGCTGGAGGAGCACCCCCGCCCCCGTCGCAAGGGCATCTACATCCTGCCCAACCTGTTCACGCTGGCGGCGCTGTTCGGTGGCTTCTACGCCATCGTGATGGCCATGAACGGCCAGTTCGAGCAGGCGGCCTACGGCATCTTCTGTGCGGCCGTGCTTGACAGCCTCGATGGCCGCGTCGCCCGCCTGACCAACACCCAGAGCGCCTTCGGCGAGCAGATGGACAGCCTGTCGGACATGGTGTCCTTCGGCGCCGCGCCAGCGCTCATCGTCTACGAATGGGCGCTCAAGGGCCTGGGCAAGCTGGGCTGGATCGCAGCCTTCGTGTACTGCTCGGGCGCTGCGTTGCGCCTGGCGCGTTTCAACACCAACATCGGCGTGGTCGACAAGCGTTTCTTCCAGGGGCTGCCCAGCCCGGCTGCGGCCGCCTTGGTCGTCGGCCTGATCTGGGTCGTGACCGATCTCGGTGAAAGCGCCCAGACTCTGCCGTGGATGGTGTGGATCGCCTTCACCTTCACGCTGTACTCGGGCCTGACCATGGTCACCAACGTGCCCTTCTACAGCTTCAAGGACATCAGCTTCAAGCGCACGGTGCCGTTCATCGTGATCGTGGCCATCGCCCTGGGCATCGCCGTGATCAACCTGCACCCTGCAGGCGTGCTGTTCGGCATCTTCGTGGTCTACGGCCTGTCAGGCTATGCCGTGTTCGTCTGGAAGCGGCTCAAGGGCAAACCGGTGAGCGTGATCTCCACCTCGACCGACGAGCCCGATGAAGCGGGCCTGCACCGCTGATGGCTTTTTCCCGGGACTTTGCCCATGCCGCGCGCAAGACGTGCGTGGTATATTGGCCCGTATGTCGCTGAACCAACGCCCTTTCTCGCTACGACTTCTGGGAGTGCCCCGGGCGCGTTGATCGCTGACGTCTGTACATCAGTACCCCTTTGCATCACGGCCCGCCAAGCGCTTCTTGCGGGCCGTTTTGTTTTGGCGAGGTGTTTCCAAGCCGGATCCAGACAGCCCCAGGGCGCCAGACCAGCCGCTTGAACCCTTGCCCACGCGGAGACCACCATGACCGACAAGCTCATCATTTTCGACACCACCTTGCGCGACGGCGAAC
>DXIO01000131.1 GCA_019112875.1 Candidatus Aquabacterium excrementipullorum | reverse complement strand
CCGTGGGCTTCATCTCCAGCGTCACCCAGGCCTTTTGCGGCGATTGCAACCGGCTGCGCTTGTCCACCGACGGCCGCCTGTACACCTGCCTGTTCGCCAGCCAGGGGCACGATCTGCGCGCCGCCCTGCGTGCCGGCGACGATGACGACACGCTGCGGGCACGCCTCCAGGCCTTGTGGCACCAACGCCAGGATCGCTACTCGGAACTGCGCGCAACTGCCCAAGCCACCAGCACACCCGACGCTGGTTCGCCTCACACCACCTCATCGCGCATCGAGATGAGCTATATCGGCGGTTGAGCATTCACGCATGCCTGCCAACATCGACGGCTGGATCCTGTGCGGCGGCGAAGGCCGGCGAATGGGTGGCCAGGACAAGGGCCTCCTCACCTGGCAAGACGCGCCCCTGGCGCTGCATGTGGCACGCCGGATGACCCCCCAGGTTCGGCACATCACGCTCAATGCCAACCGCCACCTTGATGATTACGGCCGATGGGGCTGGCCCGTGCAGCCGGACGACGCGGACCTGCCCGAGAAAACCGGCCCGCTGACCGGCATGCTGACCGGCCTGCGCCATGCGCAAGGCGACTGGGTGCAGTTCAGCCCCTGCGACAGCCCCGCCCTGCCCCCTGACCTGACGCACAGACTCTGGCAGGCGGCCCAAGAGGCGAATGCCCTCATCGCCGTGCCCTGCAGCATCGACGCCGCCACCGGTGAACAATGGCACCACTGGACAGCCGCGCTGGCCCACCGCGACACCCGAGAGGCCTTGCAACAGATGATCGGACAAAGTGAGCGCCGCGTGGGGCAATGGATACGCGCATGCCCATGGATCGGCGTATGCTTCGAGCGCCCAGAGGATTTCATCAACATCAACACGCCGGAGACACTGCATGGCAGCCCAAGGCAATGAGGCACTTCGCGTGGCGCGTGTGGCGCCCGCGGAGCTGAGCTCATTCAAATCCCTGCGTGATGAAGGCTTGCGCCTGCATCCCGAAGCCTTCGACGCCGACATCGAAGGCGAGCAGGCTCGCCCGCCCGAGAGCTACATCGGCCGACTGGGCCTGTACGAGCCGCTGGGCGGCACTTTCCTGATCGGTGCCTGGCTGGGCCAGGAGATGGTCGGCATGATCGGCCTGGAGCGTCACAGCCTGCCCAAGCTGCGACACAGCGCCGAACTCAACAGCATGCTGGTCAAGCCCAGCCATTGCGGCAAGGGCATCGGCATGAGCCTGGTCAAGGAATGCCTGGCCCAGGCCCGCAAGGCCGTCGGGCTGGAGCTGATCACCCTGCGCGTAAGCACGGGCACTTCAGATGCCATCCGCCTGTACGAACGCGCCGGCTTCAAGGCCTGCGGCAGCGTGCCGCACGCTGTGCGGCTGGTCGACGGCGCCGGCCATGTGCGCTACATCGACCGCCTCACGATGGCCTTGATCCTGTGAGCACCAAGGCCAACCCGGCCTGATCAGGCCGAGGCGTCGTGCACGCCGCGATTGGCCAGCGCATCGGCGCGCTCGTTGCCCGGGTCACCCGCGTGCCCCTTCACCCAGCGCCAATCCACCTTGTGGCGTGAGGCCGCGGCCTCCAGTTGCTGCCACAACTCGGCGTTCTTCACGGGCTTGTTGTCGGCCGTCTTCCAACCACGGCGCTTCCAGCCGTTGATCCATTCGGTAATGCCCTTGCGCACGTACTCGCTGTCCGTGTAGACGATGACATCACACGGCTTCTTGAGCACGCTCAGCGCCTGGATCACGGCCGTGAGCTCCATGCGGTTGTTGGTGGTGCCGTCCTCGCCACCCCACATTTCCTTTTCGTGCTGGCCGCTGACCATCCACACGCCCCAGCCACCCGGGCCCGGGTTGCCCTTGCAGGCACCATCCGTGTAGACCACCACCTTGGGCGTCGCCGTCTCACTCATCACTTCGAATCCGTTTGCGTGGCAGGCGCGGGAGCGCCCACCGATTGAACATGGCGGTTGGCCACCACGGCCGGTGCCGCCTGCGGCGCCACCTTGGCCCGCTTGAGCTTGCCGACCAGGCGCATGCCACGCACGCGCTTGACGGCCACCACGAAATACACCGAGCCCAGCACCGGCCACCAGCGCTCGCCCGCGGACTCCATCCACTGGAAGCGCGACCACCAGGTCTCGTTGCGCAACATCGGGCGATAGCAACCGAAGCTGCCGCCCTCGACTTCCAAGTCGAGCAGACGCAACCAATCGCGCAGACGCCAGTACGCGATGAACTCGCCCTGCGGCAGCACCATCGTGCTGCCCATGCCCCAGCGGCCCATGCGCTGGCGCAGGCCCCAGAGACTGGCTGGATTGAAGCCGGCGATCACCACACGCCCATCGGGCACCAGCACGCGCTCGACTTCGCGCAGCGTGTCGTGCGGATCGCGCGCCAGCTCCAGCGCATGCGGCAGCACCACCAGATCCAGGCTGTTGCTCGGGAAAGGCAGCGATTCGAAATCGCAGCGCAGATGCACGCCGCCGGTCGGCAGCAAGGCTTCGCTATCGCCCAGCGCCTGATCCACACCCTGCACAGGCAGGTTGATCGTCGGGCCCTCGGGCGGCGGTGTCCACCCCTGGTAGGCTGTGTCCAGGGCCAGCCAGCGGTGCTGCATGCGGTTGGCCCGCAGCGCATCGACTTCGGGCAAGCCCAGTTGAAGCGCATGAAAACCGAACACATCCGCCACCAGCCGATCCATCTGAGCCTGCTCCCATTCGAGCAGCGCACGGCCGGCGGGCAAGGCCAGCCAGGGGTGCAACTCTATAATCGGATCGACTTTCGTCATGAAACTGCTTGCTCTGCCCGCCTTCACCGACAACTACATCTGGATGATCAGCGACGGCAGCCAGGCCATCGTGGTCGATCCAGGCGATGCCGCGCCCGTGTTGCAAGCCTTGCAAGACTTTCAACTGTCACTGGCCGCCATTCTAGTGACCCACCGGCACCCTGATCACACCGCCGGCCTGCCAGCCCTGCGGCCCGTGCTCCAAGGCCCGGTCTACGGCCCGAAGCACGAGTCCATCGAGGGCATCGACATCCACGTGGGCGATGGCGACAGGTTCGAAACGCTGGGCCTGACCTTCGAGGCATGGGACACGCCCGGCCACACCGAAGGGCATGTCAGTTACCTCGCGCTACCAGCCGAGGGTATGCCTTGGCCCCAGACACTGGTATTCTGTGGGGATACCTTGTTTTCTGCCGGATGCGGACGCCTGTTGGGCGGTACCGCCGAGCAGTTGCTGCACTCCCTGGATCGACTGGCTGAATTACCGGCCGATACCTGGCTGTGCCCCACCCACGAATACACCGTGTCGAATCTGCGATTTGCCAGCGCTGCCGAACCCGGCAACCAGGATGTGGCCGAAGCTTTGTCACAAAGCCTCGCCCTCCGTGCGCGCGGCGAGTTCACGCTGCCCACCACCGTGGCCCGTGAGCGCCAGATCAATCCTTTCCTGCGCTGCCGCCAGCCGACGGTGGCCGCGCAAGCACTGAAGCAAGGCGCACCCGACGCCTCCGCCCTGTCGGTCTTCACCACCTTGCGCCAGTGGAAGAACCATTACCCAGCATGAGCACTCTGCACACCCTATCCCGCCTGGGCCGAACGGCCTGCACCCTGCTCACTCTCTCGTCCCTGTCCATCCTGTCCGCCTGCGGATCGCTGCCTGATCTGCCCTTCGCCAAGCGCGATGCCGACGCCACACTGGCCGAAGCACCGCCCGCCAGTGGCAAAGCAGCCGACCGCAATAACCGGCTGGCAATCGCCGCCAACGGCAAGGACTCGGCACCGCTGGCCGTCGAAGGCGCCCGCTCGCCCAACGCCCCGTCCGTGATCACGCGCAGTCTGTCGCTGGACACGCTCAACGGCGCACAGGCCTCGGCACCTGCTGCCGATGTCGATGAGGCCAAGGACGCCGCCGGCGCCCCCACCGACCCGCTGCGCCCGGACACCACGCTCAACCTCGACGACCGCGAAGCCGCCAAGGACCTGTGGGGCCGTGTGCGCCAGGGCTTCGCGCTGCCCGTGCTGGAATCCGAGCTCGTGGCCGACCATGAGCGCTGGTACGCCAGCCGCCCCGACTACGTGCAGCGCATGACCGACCGCGCGAACCGCTACCTCTTCCACGTGGTCGAAGAGGTCGAGCGCCGCGGCATGCCGACCGAACTGGCCCTGCTGCCCTTCATCGAGAGCGCCTTCAATCCGCAGGCCCTGTCCACCGCCCGCGCCTCCGGCATCTGGCAGTTCATGCCCGCCACCGGCAAGGATTTCGAGCTCAAGCAGAACCTGTTCCGCGACGACCGCCGTGACGTGCTGGCCTCGACCCGCGCCGCCATGGACTACCTGCAGCGCCTGTACCGCCAGTTCGGCGACTGGCACCTGGCCCTGGCCGCCTACAACTGGGGCGAAGGCAATGTGCAACGCGCCATTGCGCGCAACACCAAGGCCGGCCTGCCCACCGATTACCTCAGCCTGAACATGCCGCCCGAGACGCGCAACTACGTGCCCAAGCTGCACGCCGTGCGCAACATCGTGGCCAACCCAAGCAGCTTCGGCCTGGCGCTCAGCCCGATCGAGAACCACCCCTACTTC
>DXIO01000010.1 GCA_019112875.1 Candidatus Aquabacterium excrementipullorum | reverse complement strand
GGCCGCCTCGTCGATCACCGAGCCCCGCGCCACGTTGACGAGGAAGCTGCGCGGCCCCAGGGCCTGCAGCACCTCGGCATTGATCAGGTGGCGCGTGCCCGCACCGCCCGCCACGATCACGACCAGGAAGTCGCTCCATCGGGCCAGCTCGATCAACGAGGGCTCATAGGTCCATGGCGCATCGGCCACCGGATGGCGCGCGTGGTAACGCACCGCCATGTCGAAGCCGCCCACGCGCTTGGCGATGGTCTGGCCGATGCGCCCCAGGCCCACGATGCCCAGGCGCGCACCGCTGACCTTGCGGCCCAGGCCGATGCTCTTGCCACCACCCGCGGCCCACTTGCCCGCGCGCACGAAGCGGTCGGCCTCCACGCTGCGGCGGGCGATGTCCAGCATCAGGCCGATGGCGGTGTCGGCCACACAGTCGTTGAGCACATCGGGTGTGTGGCCCACGGCGATGCCGCGTGCCTTGGCCGCGGCCAGGTCGATGCGGTCCACACCCACGCCAAAATTGGAGATCACCTGCAGCGACGGCAGCGCACCGATCAGCGCGGCATCGGCCCCTGCAAAAGCGGACGTGACCACGCCGGTGAAGCGCGCGCCCTCGTCGCGCAGGAAGGCCGCACGGTCGGCCTGCCTGTCAAGCAAGGTGATGTCGAACTCGCTGTTCAGACGCTGTTCAAGCCAGGGCGGCAGCCTTCCGACCTGCAGCACGAATGGCTTGCCTATTGGGGATTCGGGCGATCGGGCAGGGGTGTTGGCGCTCATCAAGACAGCATAACGGGATGTCCCTGCCCGAGCGCGCCCGAGGGTCGATTGCTACACTGCCGAACCATGCTGTCCCACCTTGCCGACCTGTTCGCCCAACGCCAATTCATCCGCTTCTGGCTGGCGCGCTTGTTCGGCACCATCGCCAACCAGATGCTGATGGTCGCGGTGGCCTGGCACATGTACGACATCACCTCCAGCCCCTGGGATCTGGGCCTGGTCGGCCTGTTCCAGTTCGTGCCGGCGCTGGTGATGACGCTGCCAGCGGGCCATGTGGCCGACCGCGTGCACCGGGGCCGCATCTTTGCCGCCTGCATGCTCACCCAAGGCCTGATGGCGCTGCTGCTGGTCGCGGCCACGGACGGTCATTTCGCATCGCGCGAGCTGATCCTGGGCATCTCGGTGGTGCTGGGCGTGTGCCGGGCCTTCCAGATGCCGGCGCAGCAGGCGCTCACGCCACAACTGGTGCCGCGTGAACTGCTGCCGCGGGCCATCGCGCTGAGCTCCAGCGGCATGGAGGCGGCCATCATCGGTGGCCCGGCACTGGGCGGCGTGCTCTACGTCACGGGGGCCAACACGGTGTACATCACCTGCGTGGTGCTGCTGGCACTGGCCGGCGGCCTGGCACTGAGCGTGCGTTACGCCCACCAGCGCGCCGCCAATGCGGCCGGCTGGAGCGGCTTCTTCGCCGGTCTGGGCTTCGTGTGGCAGCGCAAGCTGATCCTGGGCGCCACCTCGCTCGATCTGTTCGCGGTGCTGCTCGGCGGTGCCACCGCGCTGCTGCCCATCTACGCGCGCGACATCCTGCACACCGGCCCGGTGGGCCTGGGCCTGCTGCGCGCGGCGCCGGCCATCGGCGCTCTAGGCATGTCGCTGGTGCTGGTGCGCTGGCCGCTGGAGCGGCGTGTCGGCCCCAAGCTGATGGGCGCGGTGGCCGTGTTCGGCCTGGCCACGGTGGTGTTCGGCCTGTCGGAACACTTCCTGCTGTCGCTGCTGGCCCTGGCCGTGACCGGCGCCGCCGACAACGTGAGCGTGGTCACGCGCTCCACGCTGGTCCAGCTGGACACGCCTGACGAGATGCGCGGCCGCGTGTCGGCCGTCAACTCGATCTTCATCGGGGCATCGAACCAGCTGGGTGAGTTCGAATCGGGCGCCACGGCCGCGCTGATGGGGCCCGTGGGCTCGGTGGTGTTCGGCGGGGCCGGCACGCTGCTGGTGGCCGCGCTGTGGTTCCGCCTGTTCCCGACGCTGGCGCGCCGCGACCACATGGTCGAGCCCGAGCCACAGCCGGCACGGGTGGCCTGAGCCACCACGCACCGGCTGGCCCGTTCACTTGCGCAGCAGCACGTTCATGCCCGGCTGCAGGTCGGCCTCGTCGATGTAGCCGATGGCACCGGGCGTCTTGCCCACCATGTCGACCATCTCGGCGCCCTGCTTGACCTCGGGCGGCGGCGTACCCTTGCCCACGTAGCGGCGCACCGTCCAGTAGCCCACGTACTGGTCTTCGTCGGTCTGCAGGTACTGGCTCAGGAAGCGTTGGCGCACGGCCGTGCCAGGTGCCGCGTTGACAGGCTGCACCCGCACGCCATCGACCTCGATGGTCTTGCCGGTGAAGATCCGTTGCAGGGTGGCCTGGTCGAGTTTGCGCACATTGGCATGGCCGATCACCACGATGCGGTCAGCGGCCTGCGCCAGCGTGAAGCCCGCGAGCATCACTGCGCACAAGGCGCGGTTGAATTTAAGGCGTGTCATGCGGCACTCCTTAAAACGCGAAGCTGTAGCTCAGCGACAGCACGTCGATGGTCTCGTCGTGCACGGCCTGGCCGGTGCCTTGCGAATCCACCATGATCGAGCCCTTGTCCACCCAGGTGCGCAGCCACTCGGCCTTGAGCTTGCTGCGCGGCGTGAGCGCGAACGAGGTACCGAGGGCCAGCGAGTGCTGGTCGTAGAAGGGCACGCCGTCGGCCAGTTGACGCTGGCCGGCATTGATGATGTCGGCTCCCGGGATGTACGCGGGCACCGACGACTGCGTCAGCGCCTCGTGCAGGCGCTCGGGCGCGCCCAGGGACTTCAGCGACGAGGCATAGACGTAGGGCGTCCAGCGGTCCATGTTCTTGAGCACGGCCACATAGCCGCCCAGCGTGTTCTGGCCGAAATCGGTCTTGTGCTGGAAGCTGCGGCCCAGCTCGCCCATCACGCGCCAGTTGCCCGGCAGCTTCTGGTCCACGCCCACCGTCACGATGTCGTTGACGATCTTGGGCGCGATGCCCGAGGGCGTGTAGTAACCCAGGCCCGGGCCCATGGGGTTATACACCGCCGTTTCGTAGAACACGGTGGAGCCGCGCGGTTCGGTGTCCGCGTGGTGCAGGCCCAGGCGCAGCATCGTCTCGTCGGCGCGCCAGGTGAGCACCAGGCCGCTCACCTTGGTCTTGAAGACATCGTACTTCGCACCCGTGTCGCGGGTGTAAAAGCGGTTCCAGATGCGGGCCTGGCCGCTGTAGGCGTCCACGCTCAGGTCGGCATCGCCCACGGCCCAGCTGCGCGTGATGAACAGGCCGATCACGTCGCTGGTCGGCGAGATGGAATACATGTCCGTGGGCAGCCGCGCGAAGTCGTAGCTCTGGCCCACGTCCAGGTTCTCGGAGGCCAGGTACAGCGGGATGCGCAGCTTGCCGGCGCGCAGCAGCCAGTCGTTGTTCGGCCGCCAGGAAACGAAGGCCCAGCTGGGGGTGATGTCCCAGCGGTTTTCACGCTTGATCGAGGGCGCCACCTTGGCCTGCAGCGTGGCCGACCACTCGGGCGTGAACTGCACGTCCACCTGCCCGCCCAGCACGCTGTCGCGTTCCAGCGTGCCGTTCGAATCGATGTGGCGCTGGTAGGCGTAGTCACGGTTGGACACCGCAGCGCCCACCGTGCCGAACAGCGAGTAGGACATCTTCTCCTGGGCATGGGCCGTGGCCGTCGTGCCTGCCGATGCCACCGCGAGCAGCGCCGTCGCGGCGCTCCGCCAGGGGTGCTTGATCTTCTTCATGGTCGTCGTTCCTCTCGATGATCCAGGGGGTGTTGTCGTCAGTCCTGCCGCATCAGTCTTGCCATTCGCGCGCGATGGCGGCGATGGTGTCCTCGATGTCGTGCAGCGCCCGCACGATGTCCGGGTCGAAGTGCTTGCCGCTGCCCTCGTCGATCAGGCGCATCGCCGTCTCGTGCGGGAAAGGTTCCTTGTAGGGCCGGCGGCTGATCAGCGCGTCGTACACGTCGGCCACGGCCATCAGCCGCGCCGACAGCGGGATCCGCGCACCCGCCAGTTGGTCGGGGTAGCCCGAGCCATCCCATTTCTCGTGGTGCGAGCGTGCGATCTCCATCGCATAGCGCAGGAAGTCGGTGTCCTCGCCCAGGCGCGAGGCGGCGCGGTTGAGCATGTCCCAGCCATGCAGGGGATGGCCCTTCATCACGTCGAACTCCTCGGGCGTGAGCTTGGCCGGCTTGAGCAGGATGTTGTCGGGAATGGCCACCTTGCCGATGTCGTGCAAGGGCGCGGATTTGGCGATCAGCCGGATGCGGTGCGGATCGAGCTGGTCGTGGTGCAGGCCCTGCTCCCACAGGCGCGTGGCCAGCACGCGCACATACTCCTGCGTGCGCTTGACGTGGTTGCCCGTGTCCTCGTCGCGGAACTCGGCGAAGGAGATCATGATGTGCAGCGTCGAATCGCGCAGGCGGTCGAGTTGCTCTATCTGCGTCTGCAATTGCGACTGCAGGGTCACGTTGCGCTGGTTCAGGAAATCCTGGAAGGCCTTGTTCTGCAGATGCGTCTTCACGCGCGCCTTGACCACGATGGGCGTGATGGGCTTGGTGATGTAGTCCGCTCCGCCGACGTCGAAGCCGCGGGTTTCGTCCTCGGCCTCCTGCATCGCGGTCAGGAAGATCACGGGAATGTGGCTGGTGCGATCGTCCTGCTTGAGTTGGCGGCAGACCTCGTAACCATCCATGCCGGGCATCATCACGTCCAGCAGGATCAGATCCGGTGGCGAGCGCTGTGCCAGCTCCAGCGCCTTCACGCCCGATGAGGCCAGCTTCACGCGGTAGGTCTGGTCCAGCAGGCCGGCCAGCAGGGTCAGGTTGGCCGGTGCGTCGTCCACCACCAGGATGGTCTGCGGGCCGGTTGACCCCAAGGCCGCCTCGGCCGCGTGCTCGGCGGCGCGGCTCGTGTCAATCGATCGCATGCACACCTCTTTCTTCCTGCAGCAGCCGCAGCGCCGCGTCGAAATCGCATTGCTCGATGGCGGTGTCCAGGCGGCTGAACACCAGCGGGTGCAGCACGGCCCTGAAGCCCTCGCGCTCTTGACGCCACAGGCCGATGGCGGCGCTGTCGGCATCATTCACCAGGTGTTCGAGCGCCGCGTGCATGCCGTGCTGAACGGCTGTGCCGGCCAGGGGCGCGGGCTCGGCCACACCGTCCACGGCCACATCAGTGGCACGCGTCGGCCCGGCATGGCCGGCCAGTTGAGGACGCAGCGCGTCCAGGAAATCGTCCATCTGGGACAGCAGCAGGGCCCCCGCCGTGCCGATGGCGGACTCATCGCGCCGGTGGGTGGCCTGCTCCAGCGCCGCCGCCAGTTGGGCCAGCGCGTGGGCGCCGATCGTGGCACACAGGCCTCTGAGCGTGTGGGCCTCCAGGTGCACCGTGTCCCAGCCATGCAGGTTCAGGGCGGCCTCCAGCAAAGGCCGGTGGGCATCGGCATGGGCCACGAAGCCCTGGACCACCTGCATGTAAAGCACCTGATCGCCGTCCAGGCGTGCCACCGCCGATGACGTATCCAGTCCTGGCACCTGCGGCAATGCCGGCATCGCACGCGCAGGCCTGCCCACCACCGGCGCGGCGGGAGACATCACCGCACTGCTGGCTCGCGCCTGCGGGCCATAGGCCGCCAGCGTGGCGTACAGCTTGCGCGGATCCAGCGGCTTGCTGATGTGATCCTGCATGCCAATGGCCAGGCATTGCTCGCGCTCCTCGTCCATCGCATGCGCGGTCATCGCCAGGATGGGCAGCTTGCGGAAGCGTTCATCGGCGCGGATCTGGCGTGTGGCCTCGCGGCCGTCCATCACGGGCATGTGCAGGTCCATCAGCACCACGTCGTACGCGGCGGGCCCGTTCATGCGCAGGTGCTCGACGGCCTCGCAGCCGTTGTCCACCGAATTGACCGCGGCACCGCGCCGGCTGAGCAGTTCGATGGCCAGTTGCTGGTTCAACGGGTTGTCCTCCACCAGCAGCACCCGCAGCCCGTCCAGCCGCACGGTGGCATCCTGCGCCTTCTCACCCACAGGGGCAGAGGGCACGACACCCGTGAGCCGTGCGAACAGACCGCGCAAGGCGGTCGGCAGAATGGGCTTGGGCAGGAAGCTGTCGGCCCCCGCACTCGTCGCATGGGCCTGCAGGCTGTCCCAGCCGTAGGCCGAGATCACGACCACGTCCAGCGCGGGCTGGTCGCCACGCAGGCGGCGCAGCACCTCGTCGCCCGGCATGTCCGGCAGCACCCAGTCCAGCAGCACGAGGTCGAACGGCTGGCCCAGGGTCGCGGCGGCCTGGGCCAGCGCCAGGGCCTGGGCGCCGCTGCCAGCCACGGCCACCGCGCCATCGTGGCCATCCCGGCTGCCCTGGCCCACCCCCATGGCCTGCAGCAGCCCGGCCATGGTTTCCCGCGTATCGGCCTGGTCATCCACCACCAGCACACGCAGGGCCTCCACCGGCAAGGGCATGGCCTGCACGCCCGCCGGCTCGGCCGACACGGTCACCGGCAGGACGACACTGAAGGTGGAACCCGCGCCCAGTTGGCTGCTCACTTCGATCGCACCGCCCATCATCGCGGCCAGACGCTGGCTGATGCTCAAGCCCAGGCCGGTGCCACCATAGCGACGCGTGGTGCTGTCATCGGCCTGCGTGAACTCCTGGAACAGGCGTCCCAGTTGCTCGGGGCTCATGCCGATGCCGGTGTCGATCACGTCGAAACGCAAGGTGGCCCTGGCCTGGTCACGGCCGGCCAGATCCACCCGCAGCTTGACGTGCCCGCTGTGCGTGAACTTCACCGCGTTGGACAGCAGGTTGGTCAGGATCTGACCCACGCGCAGCATGTCGCCGCGCACCACGGCGGCCTCGCCCAGCAGGGCCGGATCGCTGAACTCGCACAGCAACTCGATCTCGCGTTCCTGGGCCTTCTGGCGCACCAGCATCAGCGCGTTGCCCACGACTTCCTCGACGCGGTAGGGCGCATCCTCCAGCGTCATGCGGCCAGCCTCGATCTTGGAGAAGTCGAGGATGTCGTTGATCACGCCCAGCAGGATCTGCGACGCCGAAGCCACCTTGTCCAGGTAGTCTCTCTGCTGCTCGCTGAGCGGCGTCTGCTGGGCCAGGTGCGTCATGCCGATGATGGCGTTCATCGGCGTGCGGATCTCGTGGCTCATGTTGGCCAGGAACAGCGATTTGGCCTTGGTGGCCGATTCGGCCTGGTCGCGCGCCTCCTGCAGCGCGGCCTGCACCTGGGCGCGGGCGGCCAGGTCGTCCTGGATGGACTGGGCCATGGTGTCCATCGTGGCGCTCAGCGCGTACATCTCGCGCACGGCATCCTTACGCAGCGTGCTGCGCTGCGCGTAGTTGCCGGCCGCGAAGGCACGGGCCTGCCGGCTCAGCGCATCGATGGGGCGCAGCACGCGGCGGCGGATCACCATCAGCGCGCCGGCCATCACGGGCAGCAGCAGCAGGTCCACCGCGACCGCCATGCCGATGAAGCGCGACACCCGCGTCGAAGCCTCGCGCACGGCCGCCTCGGTACGGGCATCGGCGCGCTGCGTGAGGTCGGCGATGGCACGGGTCAGGTCGGCGCCGTCCTGTTCGTAGGCACGCGAGTACACCAGCTGGGTGGCGTAGACCAGGTTCGGTTCGCCCTCGGACACGAAGGCGTGACGCTCCGCGTCGTACAGGCCCTGCGTGGCGGCGAAGGCCACCTGCTCGGTCTTCTTCAGGCGCTCGGTGGCATCGAGCACACGCTGCAGGCTGGCCAGCTCTTCCGCACTCAGGTTCAGGGCCTTCATGCGCGCCAGCAGCGACAGCCCGGCCCCCTTCTCGGGCAAGGGCTCGGCCTCGGTGCGCTGGCGCATCAGGCGGGCTTCCCAGAAGGCCGCGGGATCGCCCACGGCGGGGTCCCCCTTCTCGCCCTGGCGGATGGCGTAGATGTCGTAGTAGGTCAGCAGGTACTGGGCCTTGCCCGTGGCCGTGTAGGCGCGCACCAGGCGGCGCAGCAGGTCCGTCTCCTGGCGCAGTCGCTCCAGCGCCCGCGTGGTCTGCTCGCGCCGTTCGGCCACCTCGGCACTGTTGTCGAAGGCCGAACGGATGACCAGCAAAAAGGCGAAGTTGGCCATGAGCGCCAGGATGGCGCCCACGAACATGGTGTGCGAGACCGTCTTGAGCTTCACGCCCAGCCCCCGCCGACAAAGCGCCAGCGCGAGCCCACCCCTTGGACATCTTGAAAGGCCATGAGCCTGTATCGGCCATGGCGGCACTGGATGAAGCCGGCAGGCGCTTACATCCGGCAATCTTTACCGGGCTTCACGCCTTCGCGTGACAAAGTAGGCACGGGCGGGACTTGAGCCAAGCTTATGCACTTGGCTCGAGCCTTGCGGCCGCCCATTGCGCCTCATTTAACGCGCTGCTTCTCCAGCTTGCGCGCCAGGGTGCGGCGGTGCATGCCCAGCCGCCGGGCCGTCTCGGAGATGTTGAAATCCGTCTCGGCCAGCGTCTCGTGGATGCGCTCCCACTCCAGCGTCTTGATGGACGTGGACCGGTTGGTCAGCTCCACCTCCACATCGCCCTCGGCCCGCCCGAACGCGGCCTCGATGTCGTCGGTGTTGGACGGCTTGGCCAGGTAGTGGCAGGCGCCCAGCTTGATGGCCTCCACCGCCGTGGCGATGCTGGCGAAGCCCGTCAGCACCACGATCAGCATGTCCGGGTTGTGCGCGTTGAGCTTCTGCACGCAGGCCAGGCCCGAGGCCTCGCCGTTGATCTTCAGGTCGACCACGGCGTAGCCCGGCGTGCGCTGCTCGATCAGCGCCGCCGTCTCGTCCAGGCTGCCCGCGATCATCACCACATAGCCGCGGCGCTCGAACGAGCGTGCCAGGGTCCGTGCGAACGCGGCATCGTCCTCGACGATGATCAGCACGCGTTCATCGCTCATGGCGCTTCTCCTTCTTCCAAAGTGATGGCCGACAGCGGCAGGGTCAGCGTCACGACCGCGCCACCGCCCACGCGGTTGCGCGCCGTGACCCGCCCGCCCAGCGTGCGCGCCACGTTGACGACCAGGAACAGGCCCATGCCCCGGCCCGGCCTGCCCTTGCTCGACTGGTAAGGCTTGCCCAGCTGCGCCAGCATCTCGGGCGGAAAGCCCGTGCCGTTGTCCTTGACGGTGATGCGCAAGGCATCGTCGACACGGTCGACCTCCAGGCTGACGTGGTGGGGCGAGGCCTCCAGCGCATTGTCCAGGATGTTGCAGATGGTCTGCTGGAGCGTGGAGTCGGACACCACCGGCACGTCATGGCCGAATCGGTTGTCGTACACGAAGGAGGTGACCGGCCGCGAGGCCTTCCACTCCTCGACCAGGTCATCGAGGAAGGTGCAGATGGTGGTCTCTTCCGACGACTCCCCGCGCGCCTCGCCCGCCGACATCAGGATGCCGCTGACGATGGCCTTGCAGCGCTGGATCTGGGCCTGCATCTCGATCACTTCTTCCAGCAACTCCGGATCCGACGTGAACGATGGCAGCCGCGCCCAGTCGCCCAGGATCACGGCCAGCGTGGCCAGCGGCGTGCCCAGCTCGTGCGCGGCGCCCGAGGCCAGCAGGCCCATGCGCACGATGTGCTCTTCTTCCGCCGCGCGCTGCCGCAGATCCGCCAGGCGCGCATCGCGCTGACGCAGGTTGCGCGTGATGCGGATGATGAAGGTGACCAGCAGGAAGGCATTGAGCCCGAAGCACACCAGCATGCCCTGCACATACGGATTGGCCAGGCCACCGTCCATGTGCGCCGGCAGCGGCAGCGGTCGGGCCAGCAGAGCCAGCCAGGCGAAGCACATGGTGCTGGCGATCACCATGATCCAGGTGGCCTGCGGCGTGAGCAGCATGGCCCCGAGCGTGACCTGCAGCAGGTACAGCCACGAGAACGGGTTGGCCGCCCCGCCCGTGAAGTACAGCATCAGCGTGAGCATGCCGACATCGACCAGCAGCGCCAGCAGCAGTTCGCCATTGGTGACCATGTGCTGCACCTGCCAGCGCAGACGGCTGGCCACGTTGAACAGCACGATGGCCGCCAGCACGATCAGCAGCGGCTCCAGCGGCAGCGCGATGCCCAGCCCAAAGTGCACCACCGCGATGGTGATGACCTGCCCGGCCACGGCGATCCAGCGCAGCTGGATCAGCAGCTGCATGTTCTTCAGGCCCGTGGCCTCGGAGAAACGGCGGATGCGCGCCGCAGCCACGCCCTGGGCGGGGCGGCTGTCGGGCGCCTCAGCGGGGCGCGTCAGCGGATCGGGCGTCGGAATCGGCATGGCCCGCATTGTCCTGCATGCGGGCATCGCGGCGCTCCACGCGCACCACGTACCAGGCGGCGCCGACCACCATCAGCGCCAGCGTGTACCAGGTGATGGCGTAGACCAGGTGGCTGTTGGAGAAGGCCAGCACCGTGAGGCCGCCCTCTGGCGCCCGCGCCGAGTCGCCACCGGGCGAACTGGCCGCATCCGCATCGACGAAGTAAGGCGCCGCGTTCGTGAGCCCATGTGCCTGCGCGATGGCCTGCACGTCGCGCGAGAACCAGCGGCCGGCCGCCGGGTCGTTGTGGCGCAGGAAACCGCCGCCCGGCTCGCTCAGCCGCAGCAGACCGCTCACGGTGACCGGGCCCGGGTTGCAGGTGGCGCGCGCGGCCGGGTCTTTCAACTCGGGCGGCACGAAGCCGCGGTTGACCAGCACCACGCTGCCGTCATCCAGCCGCAGGGGCGTGAGCACCCAGAAGCCGCCGCCACGCACCGTGCTGGCCTGCACCAGGCTCTCGTCCTTGTGCAGGAAGGTGCCCGTCAGGCGCACATGGCGGTATTCGTGCTCGGCCGCATTGATGCGCGGCCACTCGCCCTGCCCCGGCGCGGCCTGCGCGGGCGCGTTGACCCGCTGCGTGACCCGCTCGATCAAATCGAGCTTCCACGCACGGCGCTGCACCTGCCAGGTGCCCAGCGCCGTGAAACCCGCAAACAGCAAGGCCGCGACAATCGCCAGGGCGATCAACGCGGCCTTCGAGCGGGGGCCGCGGCGCGCGGGCGCCGCTCCCTCGGTGTGCTGCATCGTCTTACTCGATGTGCTGCGGCATTTCGTGGGTGTGGCCACCCATCATGTTGGTGTTCATGTGGAACATCACCCAGAGCGAGCCGCTCAGCGTGATCACCACCAGCACCACGGTGAAGATGGTGGACAGCATGGTCCAGCCGCCTTCGGATTTCGAGTTCATGTGCAGGAAGTACACCATGTGCACGATGATCTGCACGGCGCCGAAGCCCAGCAGCGTCAGGGCCAGCGTGCCCTTGTCGGCGATCACGCCGTCCATCACCAGCCAGAAAGGGATGGCCGTCAGGATGACCGACAGCACGAAACCGATGGCGTAGCCCTTGAGCGTGCTCTCGGCGTGGCCGCCTTCATCGTGGTGGGCATGATCAGCATGACCGTGCTGAGCGTGTTGGTCGGTATGCGCGCTCATGGCAGCACTCCCATCAGGTAGACGAAGGTGAAGACGCCGATCCAGACCACGTCCAGGAAGTGCCAGAACATGGACAGGCACATCAGGCGACGCTTGTTCTCGTGGATCAGGCCGTGCTTGCTGATCTGCACCATCAGCACCACCAGCCAGATGATGCCGAAGGTGACGTGCAGGCCGTGGGTGCCCACCAGCGTGAAGAAGGACGACAGGAAGGCGCTGCGCTGCGGGCCGGCACCTTCGTGGATCAGGTGATGGAACTCATAGAGCTCCAGCGCCAGGAAGGCCAGGCCGAACACGGCGGTCACGGCCAGCCACACCAGCGTGCCGCTCTTGTCGTTCAACTGCTTGCGCAGCATGGCGAAGCCGAAGGTGATCGACGAGATCAGCAGGAAGGCCGTGTTGATGGCCACCAGCTTCAGGTCGAACAGCTCGGCGCCGCCGGGGCCGCCGGCGTAGCTGCGACCCAGCACGCCGTAGGTGGCGAACAGCGTCGCGAAGATGAGGCAGTCGCTCATCAGGTACATCCAGAAGCCCAGCGCGGTGCCGTTCTCCGGATGCGGATCGTGCGCGAGATGGTACTCGCGGGCGGTGCCGGCGTTGCCGGCGGTATGGGCAAGATCAGACATGGCGGGCCAGCAGTTCGGTGCGTGCGTTTTCCGTCGCGGTCACTTCGGCCGCATGGATGTGGTAGTCACGCTTGTAGTTGAAGGTGTGGATGATCGCGCCGATCACGATGGCCGCGAACGAGATGATCGCCAGGGGCCACATGTGCCAGATCATCGCGAAGCCCCAGACCAGCGACAGGGCCGACAGGACCACGCCAGCGCCGGTGTTCTTCGGCATGTGGATGTCCTGGAAGCCTTGCAGCGGACGCTTGTAGGCATGCTGCTTCATGTCCCACCACGCATCTTGCTCGTACACCACGGGCGTGAACGCGAAGTTGTAGTTGGGCGGGGGCGACGAGGTGGCCCATTCCAGCGTGCGGCCGTTCCACAGGTCGCCGGTCACGTCGCGCAGCTGTTCGCGCTTGAGGTAGCTGACGATCAGCTGCAGCAGGAAGCAGCCAATGCCGGCGGCGATCAGCGCGGCGCCGCAGGCGGCGATCACGAAGAAGATCTGCAGCGACGGGTCTTCGAAGTGGTTGACGCGACGGGTCACGCCCATCAGGCCCAGCACGTACAGCGGCATGAAGGCCACGTAGAAGCCGACCAGCCAGAACCAGAACGAGCACTTGCCCCAGAACTCGTCGAGCTGGTAGCCGAAGGCCTTGGGGAACCAGTAGTTGATGCCCGCCATCAGGCCGAACAGCACGCCGCCGATGATCACGTTGTGGAAGTGGGCGATCAGGAACAGGCTGTTGTGCAGCACGAAGTCAGCCGGGGGCACGGCCAGCAGCACGCCGGTCATGCCGCCGATGGCGAAGGTGACCATGAAGCCCACCGTCCACAGCATCGGCACCGTGAACTTGATGCGGCCACGGTACATGGTGAACAGCCAGTTGAAGATCTTCGCGCCCGTCGGGATCGAGATGATCATGGTCGTGATCCCGAAGAACGAGTTCACGCTGGCGCCCGAGCCCATGGTGAAGAAGTGGTGCAGCCACACCAGGTAGGACAGGATGGTGATACACACCGTGGCGTACACCATGGAGGTGTAGCCGAACAGGCGCTTGCGACTGAACGTGGCCACGACTTCGGAGAAGATGCCGAAGGCGGGCAGGATCAGGATGTAGACCTCGGGGTGGCCCCAGATCCAGATCAGGTTCACGTACAGCATGGGGTTGCCGCCATGCACGTTCGTGAAGAAGTTGGTGCCGGCGTAACGGTCCAGCGACATCAGCACCAGGGCGGCGGTCAGGATCGGGAACGAGGCCACGATCAGGGCGTTGGTGCACACCGAGGTCCAGGTGAAGATGGGCATCTTCATCATGGTCATGCCGGGCGCGCGCATCTTGACGATGGTGACCAGCAGGTTGATGCCCGACAGCGTCGTGCCCACCCCCGCGATCTGCAATGACCAGATGTAGTAATCCAGCCCCACGCCCGGATTCTGGTTGCCCAGGTTGGACAGCGCCAGCCAGCCGGCGGTCGAGAACTCACCCAGGAACAGCGACATCATCACCAACACGGCGCCGGCGGTGGTCATCCAGAAGCTGAAGTTGTTCAGGAAGGGGAAGGCCACGTCACGCGCGCCGATCTGCAGCGGCACGACGAAGTTCATCAGGCCCGTGACCAGCGGCATGGCCACGAAGAAAATCATGATCACGCCGTGGGCCGTGAAGACCTGGTCGTAGTGATGCGGGGGCAGGTAGCCCATGTTGTCGCCGAAGGCCAGGGCCTGCTGCAGACGCATCATCAGCGCATCGGCGAAGCCGCGCAGCAGCATCACGATGCCCAGGATCATGTACATGATCCCGATCTTCTTGTGGTCGATGCTGCAGAACCAGTCGCGCCACAGCGGGCCCCACAGGCGCAGCTTGGTCAGCACGCCCAGCAGGACGAGGCCACCCAGCATCACGGCGATGAAGGTCACCAGCACGATGGGCTCGTGCGCCATCGGGATCGAGTCCCAGGTCAGCCGCCCCAACAGCCAGTGGGGCGCTACGGAAGAATGTTCATGCATGGCTAGTCACTCAAAAAGGGCTCGCGAGGGCCTGCCTGAAGGCGAGGCCCCACTCGATCTCAATGCTCGCCACCACCGTGGTGGTGCTCGCCGTGGGCCGCTTGGGCACCACTGGCGCTGCTGGCAGCGGCGGCTTCAGCGTGGGCGGCATGGCCGGCGTGTTCGTCGCCCGCCTCATGGCCAGCTTCGCCACCACCCTTGACGCTGTTGCGCTTGGCATCCTTGGCCATGATCTCGTGCATGCACGTCTGGCCATCTTCGACACACAGGTTCAGCACACGCTTGTACAGATCGGGATCGACGCTGGAGAACAGCGCTACCGGGTTGCGCTCGCTGGGCTTGGCCAGTTCGCTGTAGGTGCTGCGGGTCAGGGCCTTGCCTTCGGCCTTGGCCTTGGCGACCCACTTGTCGAAGTCCTCATTGCTCACGCCATGGAACTTGAAGGTCATGCCCGAGAAGCCCGAACCGCTGTAGTGCGAGGACATGCCTTGGTAGACACCGGGCTTGTTGATCACCGCGTTCAGCTCGGTCTGCATGCCGGGCATGGTGTAGATCATGCCGGCCAGGGCGGGCACGTAGAACGCGTTCATCGTGGTGCTCGAGGTGAGCTTGAAGCGGATGGGACGGTCCACCGGGGCGGCGATCTCGTTGACCGTGGCGATGCCCTGCTCGGGCAGCACGAACAGCCATTTCCAGTCCAGCGACACGACCTCGACCACCAGCGGCTTGACGTCGGCAGGCAGCGGCTTGTCGGCCGAGATGCGGTCGAGCGGGCGGTACGGATCGAGCTTGTGGGTGCTGATCCAGGTCAGGGCGCCCAGGGCGATGATGATCAGCAGCGGGGCCGCCCAGATCACCAGTTCGAGCTGGGTGGAGTGGTCCCAATCCGGCGCGTAGTTGGCCTTGGTGTTGGACTGGCGATAACGCCAGGCAAACAGCAGGGTCAAGATGATCACCGGTACGATGATCAGGAGCATCAACACGGTCGAGATGACGATGAGGTCTCGTTGCTGGAGGGCCACATCACCGGAGGGGCTCATCACGACCGCATTGCAACCGGCCAGCAGGGCGATGAGTGGGGCCAGAAGGAGGGCCCGGAAGTTCTTGAATGAAGGCATTGCCGAACGGGATTATTTTGGAGCGCAGGACGGCCCAGAAGGCGCAAAATCTACACCCAATGAGATGGGCTGGGAATTGGACGTTTTGTCCATGGTCTTTTTTCCCGGATGGTGCGACTCTTGAGTTGTCCGAATGGAACAACATCCGATAACGGAGAACGCATGATGACCAGTATCAGCAGTACCCACCCGGAACCGAATTCCACACAGCTGGAAGAGGACGCCAGACTCAGGACCGCCAACGGGCACTCGCCCATCGCCCCGGGCGAGATCGCGGTCGGCGTGGTGATCGGACGCGCGTCCGAATATTTCGACTTCTTCGTTTACGGCATCGCCTCGGTGCTGGTGTTTCCGTCGGTCTTCTTTCCGCACATGGACCGGCTGACGGGCACCCTGTGGTCCTTCGTGATCTTCTCCTTCGCTTTCGTGGCCCGGCCCTTCGGCACGGCGCTGTTCATGGCGGCGCAGCGGCGCTGGGGCAGAGGCACGAAGCTCACCATCTCCTTGTTTTTGCTCGGTTTTTCGACCGCCGGCATGGCCTTCTTGCCCGGGTACACCGCCCTGGGATTCAACGCGATCCTGCTGCTGTCCGGATTGCGCATCCTCCAGGGGATCGCGCTGGGCGGATCGTGGGACGGCCTGCCTTCGCTGCTGGCCCTGAACGCGCCGGAAGGCAAGCGCGGCTGGTACGCGATGCTGGGGCAGCTGGGTGCGCCGGTGGGATTCGTCATCGCCAGCGCCCTGTTCCTGTTCCTGCACAGCAACCTGTCGTCGCAGGATTTCCTGGACTGGGGCTGGCGCTTTCCTTTCTACGTGGCCTTCGCCATCAACGTGGTGGCGCTGTTTGCCCGGCTGCGCCTGGTGGTGACCGAGGAATACACCCAGTTGCTGGAAGAGCGTGAACTGGAACCCGTGCCCCTGCACGAGCTGGTGCGGGCCCAGGGCTACAACATCTTCCTGGGGGCCTTCGCCGCGCTGGCCAGCTACGCGCTTTTCCACATCGTGACAGTGTTCCCGCTGTCATGGATCGTGCTGAGCAACACGCAGTCGGTCAATGACGTGCTGTCGGTGCAGATCGTTGGCGCGGCCATCGCCGTGGTGGGGATGCTGGCCTCGGGCCGCATCGCCGACAAGATCGGCCGTCGGCGCACGCTGGGCTCGCTCGCCGTGGCGATCGGGGTGTTCAGCGCGGCCGCGCCGATGCTGCTGAGCGGCGGGCCGGCCACCGAAGATGTCTTCATCCTGGTGGGCTTCGGGCTGCTGGGGCTGTCCTACGGCCAGGCGGCCGGCGCCGTGACGGCGAACTTCGCGCCGCAATACCGGTATGCGGGGGCGGCACTGACGGCGGACTTCGCCTGGCTGATCGGGGCGGCGTTCGCACCGCTGGTGGCCCTGGGCCTGTCGGCGCACTTCGGGCTGGTCTACCTGAGCCTGTACCTGCTGTCGGGTGCGGTGTGCACGCTGGCAGCGCTGCGGGTGAACCGGGCGCTGGAGATCAAGGACTGAATCTGTTGGGGAATGTGAGCGTGCGCTGACATTGCTGGCTTCCCCCGCCGGATAAGGGCCCCGGGCTTCTGATTGGAAGCGCCGGGGCTTTTTTCATGCGCGTGCTCCGGTTGCCTGGCCTTCCGTGCTGGCTGGCGTCAATGGCAGGTCGATGGTGGCTTCCAGGCCGGGTTGCGCGTTGCGAAGCACCAGGGCGCCGCCGTGCGCCGAGGCGATCAGGCGGCACAGGTTGAGACCCAGGCCGACGCCGCCGCTGCCTCGGGTGCGGGCGGCGTCGGGCCGGAAGAAGGGCTGGCCCAGTTGGCCCAGCACGTCGTCGGGCACACCGGGGCCCTGGTCTCGCACCTGCAGGCGGATCGCGGGGTGAGCGCCCTGCCCTGCCGGTGTTGGTATCGGCTGGATGGACAGGTGCACGGGGCCGTTGGCTTCGTCGTTGTGGCGCAGCGCGTTGTCCAGCAGGTTGCCCAGCAGCACCTGGATACGGCTGCGGTCCAGGCGCATGGCGGGCAGCTCAGCCGGCACATCGATCGTCAGCAGACCGGCTTGCCGCTGCTCGGCGAAGCGGCGTTGCAACAGGTCGTCGACCAGTTCGGGCCAGGCGCAGTCCTCCAGGCGCAGGGCGCTGTGGCCGGTGTCCAGGCGCTCGCGCTCCAGCAGGCTTTCGATCAGGTCGCGCATCTGGCCCAGCTCTTTCACCACTGCCTGCTGGCCCGGCCCCTCGTCCAGCAGTTCGGCGTTCAGGCGGGCGCGGGTCAACGGGCTGCGCAACTCGTGGCTGATGGACAGCAGCAGTTCGCGCTTGGCGTCCAGCATGGCCTGGATGTCGTCGGCCATGCGGTTGAAACGGGCCGCGAGCGCGCCGATCTCATCGGCATGGCGCAGGTGCACACGGTGCGAGAGGTCTCCGCGTCCGAACGCGGCCACGCCGTGGGCCAGCACCCGCAGCGGCATCAGCATCAGGCGGGTGCTGGCGTAGGCGATGAAGGTCAGCAGCAGGACACCGCCCAACATCCAGCCCCAGGCCAGGCCCTGCTGCCCGGCCCAATGCAGGAAACCACCGCCGATGCCAGCCAGCACCAGGAAGACCAACGTGAGGCGAGCGCCCAGAGAATGCTTGAAGCGCCTGCGCCAGTTGAAGGCGTGGTCGTGGTGGTGATGCCAGTGCCACAGGCGGTCGTAGGCGCGCAGGGTGCGCCAGTGGTCGCGGGCGTGCCGGGCAGGGGGGGCGTGCTGGTGCCAGTCGGCGCCGTAGGGCATGCGTGGGTCATGGCCCATGCCGGCGCCGGGGCCGCGCGGGGGCATGCCCGAGGGCATGAACCGACCGGTGCTCATGGCCTCGAGCTTGGCGGCGCGCCAGGCTTCGAACCAGGCTTCGGGCGTGGGGTAGCCCATGGCCACCAAGTGCCGCTGCATGCGCCGCGCGCGGCGGGCCTGGCGGTGGTGTCGGGAAAACATGTCGAGAACCCTTTCAGGGTCAGGATCGGGGTGCGAGCGCCAGGCAGTAGCCGGCGTTGCGCAGGGTCTTGATCGCATCCAATGGGCCGAGCTTCTTGCGCAGGCGGCTGACCAGGATGTCGACCGAGCGGGTGAAGAGCTCCGCGTCCTGGCCGCGCAGGCGGTTGAGTATCTCGTCGCGGGTGAAGACCTTGCCCGGCTCGGTGGCCAGCACCAGCAGCAGTTCGTACTCGGTGCTGGTGAGCTCGAAGACGTGGCCGTCGTCGGCGCGGGCCTCGCGGCGGTCCAGATCAAGCACCAGGCCGTCGAAGCGGCGCTGGCGGGCCGCCCCTGCCGGCGTGGCGACCACGGCGGCGGCAGAGGGTGGGCCCAGCCGGATGGCCCGTCGCAGCAGGCTCTGCAGGCGGGCGGCCAGCTCGCGCGGCTCGAAGGGCTTGGCGAGGTAGTCGTCCGCGCCCAGTTCCAGGCCGACGACGCGGTCGGTCAGGTCACCGCGCGCGCTGAGCATCAGCACGGGCAGCTGTCGCCAGGGCTCGTCGCCCGCGCGCAGGCGCTTGCAGAACTCGAAGCCATCGACCTCGGGCAGCATGCCGTCCAGGATCAGGGCGTCGAAGGGCTCGGTCTCCAGCCGGCGCAAACCTTCGCTGGGGCGTGTCGCGGCCTCCAGCGTCAGGTCGAAGCGGGTCAGGTACTGCGCCAGCGGCGGGGCCAGCGCCTCGTCGTCATCGATCAGCAGGATGCGCGCCATGGTGCGAAACATTGTGCACGGTGTCGGCGCGCACCAGGGTGATGGCGCGTTCCGGGCAGGCCGTGATGCAGTGGCCGCAGGCCTGGCAGGCGTCGGCGTTGGGCGTGAAGGCCTGCTTCCAGCCGTGGGCCCAACCCTTGACGCGGCCGATCATCGACAGTCCACCGCGCTGGTCGGCGGGCAATACGTCGAGGATGAAGACGCTGTGGGGGCAGACGTCCAGGCAATCGCCCTTGCCTTCGCACCGGTTGCGGTCGATGCGGGGCACGAAGCGGCCGGGCGGCTGGCGGCAGTCCCGGCGGTCCATCACTGGGTCTCGGTGGCGTTGCCGCCGCGCTCACCGCGGTCGGAACGGTCGCCGCGGCCGGCGCGGCCCCAGCCACGGCGCTTGAGGCGCAGCATGAAGCGCAGCACCTGCTGCTGTTCGGCGTCCAGGGCATCGAAGAAGTCGGCCAGGGCGTCGATCAGCGCGGGCGCGGCGGCCTGCACGGCGGCGATGCGTTCGCTGAGCAGCAGGCGGGTGGCTTCGCGGTCCAGCGTGGCGCCGGCCAGCAGGTCGCGCAGCTCGGGCACGAGGCCATCGCGGCGCAGGGCCTGGCGCTGTTGCTGCGCGGCGGCCAGCAGGCGGGCCAGGCGGGCTTCCTGTTCGTCGTTCAGGTCCAGGCGCTGGCTGATGCGGTCGGCCAGCAACTCGACCAGGTCGGCGGCGTCGCCATCGAAGCGGCCATGGTGGAAGTGGTGGTGCCCAGGGTGGCCATGGTGACCGCCATGATGGCCACCGACATGGCGGCCATGGCGCTCATGGGAGGCGTGGCGGTGGGCCCGGACGAGTGCGTGAAAGAGGCTCATGAAAGCTCCTGTGTTGGGATGCCTTCATGATCTCGAAAGCGCCGCGCGGACGGGTCTCCGCGCGGTATCGCTGCGTATCGTTTTATTTCAGCGACGGCGTCAGAACAGCTGGATGCTGATCCAGTAAGCCACCGCCGCCACGAAGGCCGCGGCCGGGATCGTGAGGATCCAGGCCCACACGATGTTGCCCGCCACGCCCCAGCGCACGGCGCTGGCACGCTGCACCGAGCCCACGCCGACGATGGCGCCGGTGATGGTATGCGTGGTGGACACGGGCACGCCCAGTGCCGTCGCGATGAACAGCGTGAGCGCCCCACCCGTTTCGGCGCAGAAGCCGCCCACGGGCTTGAGCTTGGTGATCTTCTGGCCCATGGTCTTGACGATGCGCCAGCCGCCGAACATGGTGCCCGCGCCGATGGCCATGTAGCACAGCACGATGGTCCAGGTGGGCGGCGAGGTGCTGTCGGCGGCGGCGTAGCCGGTCGAGATCAGCAGCATCCAGATGATGCCGATGGTCTTCTGGGCGTCGTTGCCGCCGTGGCCCAGGCTGTAGGCGCCGGCCGAGAGCAGTTGCAGGCGGCGGAACCAGCGGTCGGCACGCAGGGGCGTGACGCGGCGGAACAGCCAGGCCACGATCACCATCATCATCGAGCCGAAGATGTAGCCCAGCAGCGGCGAGACGAAGATGAAGATCACGGTGCGGAAGATGCCCGTGGCCATCAGCGCGCCCGCGCCGGCCTTGGCGATCACGGCGCCCACGATGCCGCCGATCAGCGCGTGCGACGAGCTGCTGGGGATGCCGTAGAACCAGGTCACCACGTTCCAGGTGATGGCCCCCGCCAGGGCCCCGAAGACCACGTGCACGTCGACCACCCCCGGGTCGGCGATGCCCTTGCCCACGGTGGCCGCCACGCTCAGGTGGAAGACGAAGATCGCGACGAAGTTGAAGAAGGCCGCGAAGATGACGGCCTGCGTGGGCCGCAAAACCCCCGTGGACACCACGGTGGCGATGGAGTTGGCCGCGTCATGGAAGCCGTTCATGAAATCGAACAGCAGCGCCAGCGCCACCAGGAGGAGGATGACCCACAGGGCCACCTGCATGCTTGCCATGGTCAGCCCCTGCCGATCAGGAGTTCTCGAGGATGATGCCCTCGATCAGGTTGGCGACGTCTTCGCACTTGTCGGTGACGGTTTCCAGCAGCTCGTAGATGGCCTTGAGCTTGATGACCTCGCGCACATCGGGCTCTTCGCGGAAGAGCTTGCTCATGGCGGTGCGCATCACGCGGTCGGCGTCGGATTCGAGCAGGTCGATCTCTTCGCAGGTCTTGAGCGCGGCGGCGGTGGTCTTGGCATCGCCGATGTCGTCGAGCAGGCCGATGGCGTCCTTGACGCGCTCGCAGCTCTTGACGCACAGGTCGGTCAGGCGAACGATCTCGTCGGTCATGCGGCGCACGTCGTACAGCGCCATGGTCTCGGCCGAGTCCTGGATCAGGTCGGCCACGTCGTCCATCGTGTTGATCAGCGAGTGGATCTGCTCGCGGTCGATGGGCGTGATGAAGGTGGTGTGCAGCAGGCGGTTGACCTCGTGCGTGACACGGTCGGCGGCGCTTTCGGCCTCGTCCACCTCGCGGTTGTACTTCTCGCGAAGGTCTTGATCGTTGTAGTGCTGCACGAGCCGCGCGAAGGCCTGGGCGGCGGCCACGATGTGGCCGGCGTGCTGATTGAACAGCTCAAAAAAATTCCCCTCGCGGGGCAGCAGCTTTCCAAAGATCATGGTGTTCTCGTGCGCCTGGGCGGGGGCCGGGCTGGTGGAGCGAATCCGGCATTTTAGCCTCCCATGGTCCGATCGGACTACAAGTCCTGTCACACAAACGGTGGAATTGCCCCCGTAGCCGGCCGTCGCGAGGCCACCGTGTCTCAAGGATGCAGGTTTTCCAAGGGGCGGGAATCCGGCGCGGCCGGGGCCTTGGAAGCAGGCTGCGCATGCTGGCGCACCGCCCAGGCCACGCCCGTGACCAGCAGCACCATGGCCGCCGCCTCGAGCGGGCGCGGCCACAGCCTACCGTGGACGAAGCCGTACAGCAGCGCGAACAGCGTCTCGAAAATGATCAACTGACCCGACAAGGTGACAGGCACGCGCCGGCTGGCGATGTTCCACAGCTGGTTGCCCACCATGGAGGCGCCCAGCGCCAGCCCGGCATTGACCAGCCAGAACACCGACCAGTCACGTCCAGTGGCCGCCCCGGCTTCACCCGTGATGCGCACGCCGAACAGCGCCAGGCCTATCAGGCCCACCAGCCCCATGCCCAGCGCGATCACGCCGCTGCTCAGGCCGTACAGCGCCGACCACTGCGCGCTGCTGAACTTGGCCTGCAGCTTCAGGTAGCGCGTGTTGTCCACCGTGTACCAGGACCAGCACAGCAGCGCCCCCACCGCGCAGACCACGCCCAGCACCCGCTGCGCCAGCGACTGCGCCGCGCCGGCCGTGCCCGCGTGCGTGAACACATCCACGTTGATGCAGACCATGCCCAATGCCACCACCGCCAGCGGCCAGCGCAGATCGCGCAGCGGCACGGCCCCGTGGTCGCGCCGCCCCATCAGCGTGACCACCAGCGGCAGCAGCCCGATGATCAGCGAGGTGGGCGCGATGCCGGCCCACTGCACGCCATAAGCCAGCAGCACGTAGTAGACGATGTTGCCCGCCAGCGCCTGGCGCACCATGGCGGCCAGGTCGTGCCGGTCGATCCGTGACACCGTGCGACGCCAACCAGGCGCCAGCACCACCAAAGCAATCAGCCCGTAGCAGACATAGCGCCCGATGGACAGCTCCCAGGGCGTGAAGGCCGTCAGCAGCCGCGGTGTCAGGAACACCAGGCCCCACAAGGCCCCCGCCAGCAGGCCGCACAACACCCCGGTCATCATCGCCAGACACCTTCGATTCCAGATCCCGAAAGGCCGGACCTTAGCATTCCGGTTCACACCCCGGTTCCCCCTTGCCCAGACAGCCCCCCGCGCAAGGCGGCATACTGCGTAGGACAACACCGACATGCCCCGTCGCAAGCGGCCGATGCCGCGACGGCCTGCAGTCTGTCAAGCTCACGCGCATTGCCCTGACCTATCCCACCTCATGAACCAACGATTGGGCCAAGTCCTGAAGTACGGCGGTCTGGCCGCAGCCACGCTGGCCATCCTGGCCGCCATCTATGTCACGGTCGTGGCCTCGCAGGCCCCGCCGGTCAAGGCCCTCGAAAGCGCCACGCTGGCCGAATCGAGCGTGATCATGTCCAGTGACGGCAAGCTGCTGGGCAAGCTGCAGGAAAGCCGCCGCCAGGTCGTCACGCTCGACCAGATCTCGCCCTGGGTGATCCGCGCCCTCATCGACACCGAGGACCACCGCTTCCGCGAGCACGGCGGCGTCGACTGGCTGCGCAGCCTCAAGGCCATCGTGCGCACCGCCACCGGCCGCACCGAGGGCGGCTCGACGATCACGCAGCAGCTGGCGCGCAATGTGTTCCCCGAAGAGATCGGCCGCTCGCGCAACATCAACCGCAAGATCAAGGAGATCGTGACGGCGCGGCGCATGGAGAACCTCTACGCCAAGGACCAGATCCTCGCGGCCTACCTCAACAGCGTGCCCTTCCTGTACAACGCCGTGGGCATCGAGGCCGCGGCGCGCACCTACTTCGACAAGCCGGCGCGCGATCTCAACCCGCGCGAGGCCGCTACGCTGGTGGGCATGCTCAAGGGCACCTACTACTTCAACCCCGTGCAGTACCCCGAGCGGGCGCTGGAGCGCCGCAACCTGGTGCTGCGGCAGATGGTGCGGCGCGGCGACCTGCCGCAAGCCACGTACGACGAGATCAGCGACGAGCCTCTGCAATTGAGCTTCAAGCGCCTGGAGGATGCGCCCGACGCCGCACCCCACTTCACCGCCTATGTGCGCAAGTGGCTGGAAACCTGGGCCGAGACCACCGACCACGACCTGCAGCGCGATGGCCTGATCATCCACACCACGCTCGATTCCCGCCTGCAGGAGGCCGCCGCCGAGGCGGTGGCGCAGCAGGCCCAGGCCCTGCAGCACGTGGCCGATGTCGAATGGAGCCAGCAGGGCATGGCCATGCAGTCGCGCTCGCTGGACGACTACGCCGGCGCCGCCAAGCGCGCCAAGGCCTTCGACTACTTCTGGCGCACGCGCGGCGCGCTGCTGCAGGAGGCCCTGCGCAAGACGGACGAATACCGCGCCCTGCGCAAGGCCGGCCGCAGCGACAAGGCCGCGCTGGCCACGCTGCAAGACAATGAGGCCGTGCTGGCCCGCGTGCGCGGCAGTCTGACGCGCCTGGAAGCCGGCCTTGTCGCCATCGACCCGAGCACCGGCGCCGTGCGCGCCTGGGTGGGCAGCCGCGACCACGAGATCGAGCAGTACGACCACGTGGCCCAGGCCCAGCGCCAGCCCGGCTCCACCTTCAAGCCCATCGTCTACGCGGCCGCGCTGCAGCAGGGCATCCCGGTGTCCAAGACCTACACCGACACGCCCATCGCCATCCCGCTGGGCGACGGCAAGACCTGGCGCCCCACCGACATGTCCGGCAGCACCGGCCAGCCGATGACGATGTGGGAGGGCCTGGTCTACTCCAAGAACACCATCACCGCCCAGGTGATGCAGGACGCCGGCCTGGACAACGTGGCCAACCTGGCGCGCGCCATGGGCATCACCGATAGCAAGCTCGACAAGGTGCCCTCGATGGCCCTGGGCACCAGCCCCGTCACCCTGCTGGAGATGGCCACGGTGTACGCCACCATCGCCGACCAGGGCCGCTACCACCAGCCCTACGTGGTCGACCGCATCACCGACAAGGACGGCAAGGTCATCGCGGAATTCGGCCCCTCATCGCCCAAGCAGGTGCTCAGCCCCGAGGTGGACGATGACCTGATCGACATGACGCGCGGGGTGGTGCGCCAGGGCACCGGCACGCTGGTGCGCAGCCGCTTCCTGCCCGAGGGCGACCTGGCCGGCAAGACCGGCACCACGCAGAAGAACATGGACGGCTGGTTCATGCTGATGACGCCCAAGCTCGTCACCGGCGCGTGGGTGGGGTTCAACGACCAGCGCGTGACCATGCGCAGCAGCTACTGGGGCCAGGGCGGCCACAGCGCGCTGCTGCTGGTGGGCGATTTCATGCGCCGCGCGGTGAAGGGCAAGGTGGTGGACACCAAGCTGGCCTTCACCACGCCCGAGCGCCCCCCCGTGATCGGCATGCACGACTGGGGCGATGCGAACGAAGAGGTGATCGAAGGCGACGGCGGCATGACCGGTGCCAGCGCGGAGGTCATCGACCCGACCACCGCCGATCCCAACCCGCCTCCCGTGGCGAACGACGGCCTCGTGACCGACCCGGCCAACGTCGCGCCTCGGGTGCCGCTCCCGGCTGGCGGCGACGCACCGCGCACCGCACAGGAGCTGGGCGAGGCCCTGCGCAACATGGGCCGCGACCCGGAAACCGGCACGCAGGTGCAGCGCTCGCCGATGGCGGTGGAGCCCTCGAAGCCGGCCACGCCCTGAGCGGCTTCACGAGCCCCAAGGTCATGCACGCACCGGTCATCACCAGCCTGCTGGACACCGACCTCTACAAGTTCACGATGTGGCAGGCCATGCTGCATCGGCATCCGCAAACGCAGGCCGAGTACACCTTCGTGTGCCGCAACCAAAGCGTCTATCCACTGGCCGATCTGCTGGCCGACGTGAACCATGAGCTGGATCACCTGTGCACGCTCAGCTTCCAGCCCGATGAACTGGCCTACCTGAGCGGCCTGCGCTTCATCAAATCGGATTTCGTCGATTTCCTGCGCATCTTCCATTTCCAGCGCGCCTTCATCGAGGCCACGGCCGACGGCCCGCACCTGCGCATTACCGCACGTGGCCCGCAGGTGCACGTGATGGCCTTCGAGATCTTCGTGCTGGCCCTGGTCAACGAGCTGTACTTCCGCCGCTTCGATGCCGCGCCCGCGCTGGCCGAAGGCCGCAAGCGCCTGGACGACAAGATCGCCCTGCTCGACGCCTTCGGCCAGGAGCCGGCCCGCGCGCACCCCTTCGAGTTCTTCGACTTCGGCGTGCGCCGCCGCTTCAGCGGCGCCTGGCAGCGGCAGGTCGTGCAGACGCTCAAGGCACGCGTGCCGCGGTACTTCAAGGGCACGTCCAACGTGCTGCTGGCGCGCGACCTGGACCTCGTGCCCATCGGCACCATGGCGCACGAGTACCTGCAGACCTACCAGGCCCTGGGCGTGCGCTTGCGCGATTTCCAGAAGGCCGCGCTGGAAAGCTGGGTGCAGGAGTACCGGGGCGATCTGGGCACCGCGCTCACCGACATCGTCGGCATGGACGCCTTCCTGGCCGATTTCGACCTGTACTTCGCCAAGCTCTTCGATGGCCTGCGCCACGATTCGGGCGATCCGGTGGTGTGGGGCGAGAAGGCCCTGGCGCACTATGCCCGCCTGCGCATTGACGCGCGCACCAAGCGCCTGGTGTTCTCCGACGGGCTGGATGTGCCGCGCGCCCTCGCGCTGTACCGCCACTTCGCCGACCGCACGCAGCTGGGCTTCGGTATCGGCACCCACCTGACGAACGACATGGGCCTCACGCCCCTGAGCATCGTGATGAAGCTGACGCACGCCAACGGCCAGCCGGTGGCCAAGCTGTCCGATTCGCCGGGCAAGACGCTGTGCGACGACGAGACCTTCCTGGCCTACCTGCGGCAGGTCTTCGAGGTGCCCCCACCCGGCGCGGCCCGTGGCTGATCACCCCTCGATTTTTCCGATCACGGCCCCCTCTTGAAATCCCGCGCGGCGGCGCTACCTCGGGCAGGCAACACCCTTCACTGACGAAAGGAGACCTGTCATGTACACCTCTGTCCTGAGCTTTCCGGCCAACGTCTTCAGTGAATTCGACTGGCTTCGCCGCGAACTGAACGACGTCTTCGGCCTGAACAACAACCATGCCCCCGCCGGCATCCGCGCGGTGGCGCCGGGCACCTACCCGGCCCTCAACGTGGGCCACACGCCGCAGAGCGTGGAGATCTACGCCTTCGCGCCCGGCCTGGACGCCAGCAAGCTGGACGTGAACCTCGACCGCGGCGTGCTGACCATCTCCGGCGAGCGCGCCCCCACCGTGCCCGACACGCCGCACGGCCAGGCCGACAGCGCCGACAAGGTCACCGTCTACAGCCGCGAGCGCCCGCACGGCCGCTTCAAGCGCGCCATCAGCCTGCCCGACGACGTCGACCCGGAACGCGTGCAGGCCAACTACCGCGACGGCGTGCTGCATATCAGCGTGGCCCGCCGCGAAGAGGCCCTGCCCCGCCGCATCGCCGTCCAGTAATCCCTGATCCCTGATCCCTGATCCCTGATCCCTGATCCCGAACAGGAGACCCTCATGAGCACCCAACTGCAAACCGGCCAGAACAACGCCGTCGCCACCTCTTCGCCTTCCAAGGCGGGCCAGCAGGCTGCCTCCACCGCCACCGCAACCAGCAAGGAAAGCCCGGCCATCGTCCCGCGCGTGGACGTGCTCGAAGACCAGACCGGCATCACCCTGCTGGCCGACCTGCCCGGCGTGCGCCGCGATCAGCTCGAGCTCAAGGTCGACGGCGACACGCTGTGGATCGAAGGCACGGTCGACACGCCAGCGCCCGAAGGCCTGGCGCCCGTCCACATGGAACTGCGCGTGCCCCGCTACCGCCGCGCCTTCACACTCAGCCGTGAGCTGGACCCGAGCGGCATCGAGGCCAGCCTGAAGGACGGCGTGCTGAACCTGCGCATCCCCAAGCAGGCCCACGCGCAACCGCGCCGCATCCAGGTGCAGGTGCACTGAGCGGGCCGTGGTGCCCGTCCGGTGCGCTGAAAGGGGCATCGGACGGTGCGGGCATGCCACGCCGTACCATGGCCGTCCCACCCCGGTGTCCGCGTGTTAGATTTCATCAGGAATCAATAACCATCAGACACTGAAACTTCAGGCACCGCCCCACGGCGATCCTGGACGGAGACGACATGAGCAACGTGATGCAGGACGTGCTGGACCTTCTCGACCTGGAGACCATCGAGAAGGGCATCTTCCGGGGCACCAGCCGCAACTTCTTCGGCAAGAACGTGTTCGGCGGCCAGGTGCTGGGCCAGGCCCTGATGGCCGCCGGCCGCACCGTCGAAGGCCGACTGCCGCACTCGCTGCACGGCTATTTCCTGCGCGCGGGCGACGTCAAGGCGCCCATCGTCTACCAGGTCGAGACCATCCGCGACGGCAAGAGCTTCTGCACGCGCAACGTCAAGGGCATCCAGCATGGCGAGAACATCTTCCTGATGTCCGCCTCGTTCGCCGTCCATGAGGAAGGGCTGGACCACCAGGTCGAGATGCCCAAGGTACAGGGCCCCGATGACCTGCCCAGCGAGCACCAGTTGCGCGCCCTGATCGCTCCGATGATCCCCGAGAAGATCCGCGCCGTGTTCGAGCGCGAGCGCCCGGTCGAGATCCGCCCCATCGACCCGGTCAACCCCTTCGCGCCCGTGAAGAAAGACGCCAAGCGCCACCAGTGGATGAAGTCGCAGAGCCGACTGCCGGACGACCCGCTGCTGCACATGTGCATCCTGGCCTTCGCCTCCGACTTCGGGCTGATGAGCACGGCCATGCTGCCGCACGGCGTGTCCTACATGCAGAACAACGTGCAGGCCGCGAGCCTCGACCACGCCATGTGGTTCCACCGCGAGTTCCGCATCGACGAATGGCTGCTCTACGACATGGACGCGCCCAACGCCTCGGGCTCGCGCGGCATGAACTTCGGCCGCGTGTTCACGCAGGACGGCAAGCTCGTGGCCACCGTCGCGCAGGAAGGGCTGATGCGCCTGCACGAGGTGCCTGAGAAGTACTGAGCAGGCATCGGCTGGGCAGTTGCTGCACATGCAACAACCGCCCGCTCAACTGCTGAGATCCAGGCAGCGGCCTGCTGCCCCGCAGGCAGGCACCAGACCATTTCCCCAGGCCCTTCCCAGGCGATGACACGGCGCGGCGAACTGGTATGGAAGCTGCAACAAGGCCGGCTCCTGAAGGAGCTGCCGTGTCCGATTCCCGCCGTCCCCATCACAAGATCCGTGCCCTGGCCAGCACCGCGCTGGCCGCCTCTGCGCTGCTGGCCCTGCTGAGTTTTTCCGCCAGCGCGCCGGCCCACCATGCCTTCTCGGCCGAGTTCGATGCCGACAAGCCGCTGGACATCGCCGGCACCGTGACCAAGGCCAAGTGGGTCAACCCGCACAGCTGGCTGTACTTCGATGTGAAGGGCCCCGACGGGGCCGTCACCAACTGGGGCGTCGAATTCGGCGCGCCCTTCTCGCTGCAGCAGCAAGGGCTGACCAAGGCCGTGCTGCCGCCCGGCACGCAGGTGCGCATCAAGGGCTACCGCTCCAAGAACGGTGGCCCCTTCGGCTACGCCGTCACCGTGACGCTGGCCGATGGTCGCACCTTCAAGACCGGTGGCGCGCAGGACAGCCCCGCCGCCCCCGCCGGCGGCCAGTGATGCGCCCGATCAGTCGCCCGACGAAAGCCCTCGCCCCGATGTTCACCACCACCCGAACGGCCAGCCGTGCCTGGTCGGCTGCGCTGCTGCCCTTGATGGCCGCCACCGCGCTGCTGGCCACGCCGCTGGCGCATGCCCAGCGCGCTGCCAAGCCTGCATCTGCTGCCAAGGCGTCCACCACGCGCCCGATCGCGCCCACACCCGCCAAGATCCCCCGCCTCGACGGCAAGCCTGATTTCTCCGGCATCTGGCAGACCACCAGCGCGGCGGATTACGAGCTCGAACCGCACGGCGGCCGCAAGGACGCACCACCCGGCCTGGGCATCGTCGACGGCGGCCAGATCCCCTACCTGCCCGAGGCCCTGGCCCAGCGCCAGAAGAACTTCGAGAACCGTGCCAAGGACGACCCGCGCCTCAAGTGCTTCACGCTGGGCGTGCCGCGCGGCATCTACTACCCCGAGCCCTTCCAGATCTTCCAGCGCGCCAGCGACCTCACGGTGCTGTTCCAGTTCGGCCACTCGGTGCGCACCATCTACACCAACGGCACCAAGCACCCCAAGGACCCGAATGACTGGTGGCTGGGCGATTCGCGCGCCCACTGGGAAGGCGACACCCTGGTGGTCGATGTGCGCCATTTCGTCGAGGACACCTGGCTGGACCGCTCCGGCAATTACCACAGCGATGCGCTGCACGTGGTCGAGCGCTGGACCTACATCGACGCCAACACCATCGAATACAAGGCCACGCTGGACGACGAGAAGGTCTACAGCCGCCCGTGGTCGATCAGCGTGATCCTGCACCGCCACCGCGAGAAGGACTTCCAGCTCATCGAGAACTACTGCTTCACGCATGAGTACGACGAGTTCTACCCGCCCAAGCCGCCGGCCAATGCGTCGGCTCCCAGCAAGCCTTCCGCGCCTTGATGCGTCAGACACAGCAGGTGCACACGGCATGACACACGCAGACATTTCCTTCCGCGCCCTGACCGCGCTGGCCCTGGCTTCGGCCTACCTGCTGGCGGCCGCGCAGACGGCGCCCCCCGCCGCGACGACCACGCCCCCCACGACGGCCCAGGACGAGGCCCCACTCAAGCCGGGCGACGCGCCCCGCCTGGTGCGCGGTGCGGGCGGCGGTGGTGGCGGCATTCCCATCGAGCGGGCCTTCCCGCCCATCCTCGAAGGCCAATGGACAGGCAAACGCCTGCCCGACGGCCAGCCCGACGTGCAGGGCCACTGGTCCAACACCATCGGCAACCACAACAACTGGACGGACCCGCAAGGCGGCATCCCCGGTGACCCGGCCACGCGTAACCGCCCGCAGCGTCCGCGCGCCGAGCGCGCGCCCAGCCGCGTGAGCGACCCGGCCGATGGCCAGGTGCCCTTCCAGCCCTGGGCCCGTGCCGCGCAGCAGGAGTTCCTGGCCAACTTCCACAACCCGACCAAGCCGCAGTACATCGAGCCACTGGCACGCTGTGCGCCGGGGGGCGTACCCAAGTCCTTCATCTGGCATGGCTACGAGATCCGCCAGTTCCCGAACTACGTGGTCTTCCTGTTCAACTCGGGCACCCGCGTCATCCACCTGGACGGCAAGAAGCACCTGCCGGCCAACATCAAGCTGTGGAACGCCGATTCGCGCGGGCATTGGGAAGGCAACACCCTGGTGGTCGACGTGACGAACAACAACGGCAAGGCTCTGTTCGGCCGCACCGGCGAGTTCGCCAGCGAGAACGTGCACATCGTCGAGCGCTACATCTTCGATCCCAAGGGCGAACGCTACAACTACGTGGCCACCATCACCGACCCGACCGTCTACACCCGGCCGTGGACGGCGACGATCCCCGCGCGCAAGTACACCTACAAGGACAAGCCCAACGGCTGGCACTTCGAGGTGAGCCTGGCCAACCACGACGGCACGGAACCGCTGCTCGACCGCGAGGAGCGCATCTGCACCGAGAACAACGGCGGTTTCGGCAACGTGGCCAAGTAAGCGCGCGCGATGAGTCTGTTGTCCTATGAATCGGTGGTCGCGTTTGCCGACCGCGTGCAGGCCTCGCCGCTGGGCGAATGGCTGAGCGAATCGGCCCTGGCCTTCCCGGTGATCGAAGGCGTGCACCTGATCAGCCTGGCCGTGTCGGTGGGCCTGCTCTTTTTGATCGACCTGCGCCTGCTGGGCCTGCTGTGGCGCGATCTGCCGCTGGCCGAGGTGCTGAGCCAATTGCGCAAGCCGGTGCTACTGGGCTTCGGCGTGATCTTCGCAACGGGCGTGCTGCTGTTCTTCGCCGAGGCGCCCACGCTGATCGCCAGCCCGGCCTTCCCGTTCAAGCTGCTGTTCATCGCTTTGGCCGGCATCAACGCGCTGTGGCTGGAGAAGGTGTCGCTGAAGCGTGTGGACCTGAGCCTGCCTCACGTGCGGCCGCCGGTGGCGGTGCGTTGGGCGGGCCTGGCTTCGCTGCTGCTGTGGACGGCGGTGATCGTCTGCGGTCGCCTGATCCCCTACCTGCCGAGCTGGGACTGAGCCATGGCCACCACGCAAGACTTTCTGTTCTGGCTGCAGGACACGCCCGTGGCCCACGCCATCAGCAAGACCGACCACCTGGTGGGCGCGGTGCTGCAGGTGGCGCACATCCTGGGCTTCGTGTTGCTGCTGTCGTCGGTGCTGCTGCTCACGCTGCGGCTGAACGGCCGCGTGTTCGTCGGGCACCCGCTGCCCACGGTGTACCGCGGCGTGAACCACCTGCTGTGGTGGGGGCTGGCGCTCGCCGTGCTCAGTGGCCTGTTGATGTTCACCGCGAGCCCGGTGCTGTACGCGGGCAAGCCGGTGTTCCTGCTGAAGGTGTCGCTGTTCGCGGTGGCGCTGCTGGTGCAGGTGTGGCTGCTGCGCGGGCCCTTGCGCGAGCCGGATGCCGTGTCGCATGCGTGGGTGCGGCGCACGCTGGGGCTGTCGCTGCTGTTGTGGCTGGTCGTGGCCGCGGTGGGCCGCGCGATTGGGTTCGTTTGATCATGCGTGTCGCGCTTCATCGTTCATCGCTCGCCCACACAGGCGCCCTGGCACGCGCCCTGTCGCGGGGATTAGGCCTCACGCTCATGGCCGTGATGGCCATCTCGCTGACGGCTTGCTCGCGCTCCACGCCGTCATCCGCAGCGCCCGCCAGTGCCGCCGCCTCGGCCGCCAGCGCCAGCAACAATGCCAACACCGCCGGGCCCAAGCCGCTCGCCTCCATCCAGGAGTTGATGCAGTCCATCGTCGACCCGACGGCCGACGCGCTGTGGGACTCCGTCTCCACCACCGTGACCGCGCAGGGCGAAGAAGACAAACGCCCGCGCACGCCCGAGGAATGGCGCCAGTTGCGCCACCTGGCCATCACGCTGTCCGAAGCCGGCAACCTGCTGGCGATCCGTGGCCGCAACGTGGCCCACGCCGGCCAGCAGCTCGAAGACCACCACGTGGACGCCACGCTCAAGGCCGACGACATCCAGCGCCGCATCGATGCCGATCCGCAGGCCTTCGCGGCGTTCGCCCTGGCCTTGCAAGTGGCCGCGGGCGAATCGCTCGCCGCCATCGACAAACAGGACGTCGAGGCTCTGATCCGCGCCGGCAGCCAGCTCGACCAGGCCTGCGAGGCCTGCCACCAGCGCTACTGGTACCCCGGAGACCGCGTGCCGACCCAGTAACCATCGGGTATCCGGCGCGATCCACCTCGTCACACCACGCCAGACACAGATCACCCAAGGAGCACCCATGAAGAAGCTTCTCTACCAGATCCACCGTTGGGGCGGCATCCTGCTGGCCCTGTTCATGCTGGTGTGGTTCGCCTCGGGCCTGGTGACCATGTACGCCAGCCCCTCGGCCCTGGGGCGCACCGAACAGCTGGCACACCGTGCGCCGGTCGATCCACAGGCCGGCTGGCTCAGCCTGGGCGAGGCCTGGCAACGCAGCGAGGCCGCGCGCCTCAAGCTGCCCGCGCCCAAGGGTGAACGTGGCGAGGCCGACGAGAAGGCCGATGCCGCCAGGCCCGGACAGGCCACCATCGCCGAGGCGCGCCTGGTGCGCCAGGCCGGCGTGCCGCTGTGGCTGGTCGATGACAGCCAGGGCCGCAAGCTGGCCCTGTCCGCGCTGGACGGCTCGCTGCACCAGGTGCAGGTGGACGAGGCCGCGCGCGTCGCCCGCGAGTGGCTGACGCTCGATGCCGACCGGCCCGAGGCCGATGCGGCCGCCGTGCGCCATCTCGACACCGGCCCGCAGGACAGCGGCGTGCGCAACCAGGCCAACCTGCGTCCCTTCCACCGCTTCGCCGTGGGCGACACGGGGCGCGAGTTGCTGGTCTCGGCCCGCACCGGCGAGGTCGTGCGCGACACCACCGCCTTCGAGCGTGGCCTGTACTGGACAGGCAACTGGATCCACCTGCTGCGCCCGATGGACAGCATCGGCCTGGGCCAGTACCGCTCCGACGTGCAGGCCTGGCTGGGCGCCATCGCCGTGGCCGCGTGCATCACGGGCCTCATCATTGGCTGGCAGCGCTGGCGGCCGGGCTGGGGCGGCCGCGAGACCTACAGCCAGGGCCGCGTGCACCCCTACCGCGATGTTTGGAACACCTGGCACTTCTGGGTGGGTTTGATCGGCGGCAGCTTCGCGCTGATGTGGGCCTTCAGCGGCTTCCTCAACACCAACCCGTGGCAGCTGGTGTCGCCAGCCAATCCGGGGCGTGAGGATCTGGCGCGCTTCCAGGGCGGCCAGGCACCGGCCGCGATGCTCGCCTGGCAGCCCGGCCCTCTGGCCTCGGGCACCGGCACGGCCTCGGGCCAGCCACCGGTGGAGCTGGCCTGGCGCCACCTGGGCACGCAGGCCGTGCTGCTCGGCACCACCGCCGATGGCGAGCGCAGCGCCGTGGCGGTGCCGGGCGCGGCCACGGCCATCGGGCAGGACCAGGTGCTGGCCTCACTGACATCGTGGCGCCCCGGCGCACAGCCCAAGTCGCACGAGTTGCAGACCGATTACGACAGCTACTACTACCCGCGCCATCACCAGACCACGGTGGAGCGCCCATTGCCCGTGCTGCGCGTCGAGCTGGACGACAGCGTCGGCACGCGCCTGTACATCGACCCGCTCGATGGCCGCGTGCTGACCCAGCAGGACCGCAGCCGCCGCGTCTACCGCTGGCTGTACTCGGCGCTGCACCACTGGGATGTCGGCTGGCTGTACCAGCGCCCCGTCTGGGACGCGTGGATGCTGCCCTGGGTGCTGATGGGCATCGTGCTGGGCGGCACCTCGGTGGTGCTGGGCACGAAGCGGCTGAAGCTGGAATGGCAGACCTTGCGCAAGCGACAGCAGAAGAAGCGCAAGCAGGCCGCGCAGGTGGCGGCCGGCCCGCGAGTCAAGCCGCCGAATCCACCAGCACCAGCTCGGTATCCGACAGCGCCGTGACGCGGAAGGTCTCCACGTCGCGGATGGCTGCGCCGTCACGGGCCTCCAGGCGCACGCCGTCGATCTCCACCTCACCGGCCGCCGGCACCAGGTAGCCCCGGCGGTCCTTGCCGATCGTGTACTCGACCGTCTGGCCGGCCTTGAGCGTGGCGCCCAGCACCCTGGCGTTGGTGCGGATGGGCAGCGCATCCTCGTCACCCGGCAGGCCGCTGGCCAGTGCCACGAACTGGCCAGAGCGCTCGCCCTTCGGGAAGGGCTTGGCACCCCACGATGGCGCAGCGCGCTCACGGTCCGGGATGATCCAGATCTGGAAGATCTTGGTCACGCCCGGCTCCTGGTTGTACTCGGAGTGGCGCACGCCGGTGCCCGCGCTCATCACCTGCACATCGCCGGCTTCGGTGCGGCCACGGTTGCCCAGGCTGTCCTCATGGGTGATGGCGCCTTCACGCACATACGTGATGATCTCCATGTCCGAGTGGCCATGCGGCGGGAAGCCGGTGCCGGGGGCAATGGTGTCGTCATTCCACACCCGCAGGGCACCCCAATGCACCCGGGCCGGGTCGTGGTAATCGGCGAACGAGAAGTGGTGCTTGGCATTGAGCCAGCCGTGGTTGGCACCGCCAAGGCTCTCGAAGGGGCGACGTTCGATCATGATGTTTCTCCAGTGTGTTGGGCGCTTTGTTTGGCGCGATGTGTTCACTGTAGAGAGTTGCGATTCATAAGAGAATAGAAAACATGGAAAACAATTCATTCCAAAATTGACATGAGCAAATTGCCGGATGTGGAAGCCTGGGCCATCTTCGCCAAGGTGGCCGAAACGGGCTCCTTCGCCAAGGCCTCGAACGAGCTGGCGATCTCGCAGCCCACGGTGTCCAAGGCCATCACGCGGCTGGAGCAGCGGCTCAAGACCACGCTGTTCCACCGCACCTCGCGCAAGATGTCGCTCACGGCCAGCGGCCAGGCCGCGCTGGAGCGCGCCACGCGCATCCTGGCCGAGGGCGAGGCGGTGGAGGCCGAGGTCACCGAGCAATCGAAAAGCCTGCGCGGCACCATCCGCATCGCCGCGCCCATGTCCTTCGGCGTGACGCACCTGGGCCCGGCGCTGCCCGAGTTCATGCGCCGCCACCCCGACGTGACGCTGGACCTGCACTTCAGCGACGAGCAGATCGACGTGGTGGCCGAGGGCTACGACCTGGCGCTGCGCATCTCGTCTTTGCCCGATTCGAGCCTGCTGGCGCGGCGCCTGTGCGCGGTGCGCCTGCTGCTGGTGGGCGCGCCGGCGTATTTCAAGCAGCACGGGCACCCCACACACCCGCGTGAACTGGCGCAGCACCGCGCGCTGCGCTACGCCAACGAGCGCTCGGGCGAGGCCTGGCGCTTCATGCACCGCAAGAAGGGCGAGTTCGGCCAGGTGGTGCCCTCCAGCCTGCGCGTGAACAACGCCGAGGCGCTGGTGCCCGCCCTGCGCGCGGGCCTGGGCCTGGCCATCCAGCCCGAGTTCCTGGCCTGGGACGACCTGCGCGCCGGCCGCGTCGTGACGACGATGGTCGAGTGGCAGGTGCCGCCGATCGCGCTGCACATCGTGATGCCGCCAGGGCGTGCCAAGCCGGCACGGGTGCAGGCGCTGATCGAGTACCTGGCGGGGCACTTCGCCCAAGCCCCCTGGGCCACAGACGGTAACCACCTCAGCTAGGCAGGCCACAAACGGATTGATATACTGTACATAAATACAGTATTCATCCAGACAGCCCTGCCATGCAACTCCAGCGCAAGCTCGCCATCCTGGCCGATGCGGCCAAGTACGACGCCTCGTGTGCATCGTCGGGCGCGGGCGGCCGGGACGCCAGCGATGGTGTCGGCCTCGGCTCGACCGAGGGCATGGGCATCTGCCACAGCTATGCGCCCGATGGCCGCTGCATCTCACTGCTCAAGCTGCTGCTGACCAACTGGTGCATCTACGACTGCCTGTACTGCGTCAACCGCGAATCCAGCAACACGCCGCGCGCCCGCTTCACGGTCGACGAGGTGGTGTCGATCACGCTGGATTTCTACAAGCGCAACCTGATCGAGGGCCTGTTCCTCAGCTCCGGCATCATCCGCAACCCCGATTACACGATGGAGCAGGTGATCGAGGTGGCGCGCCGCCTGCGGCAGGAGCACCACTTCCGCGGCTACATCCACCTCAAGACGATTCCAGATGCCAGCGCCGACCTCGTCGCGCGCGCGGGCCTGTTCGCCGACCGGCTCAGCATCAACATCGAGCTGCCCACGGTGCAGTCGCTGCACTCGCTCGCGCCCGAGAAGGACGCCACCGGCATCAAGCGCTCGATGGCGCGCATCCGCCTGGCGCTGGACGATCACCGTGAAGCCAAACAGCAGGCCACGCAAGTGCGCGCCGCGGCCGGCCGCCCCGCCAAGGCGCCCGCGCCGCCGGCCTTCGCGCCCGCCGGGCAAAGCACGCAGATGATCGTCGGGGCCGATGCGTCCACCGACCGGCAGATCCTGTCCACCAGCGTGAGCCTGTACCGCAACTACGCGCTGCGCCGCGTGTACTACTCGGCCTTCAGCCCCATCCCGCATGCGAGTGCTGATTTGCCCGCACAGGCCGCGCCGCTGATGCGCGAGCACCGGCTGTACCAGGCCGACTGGCTGATGCGCTTCTACGGTTTCGACGAGCAGGAGCTGGTCACCACCGAGCAGGGCATGCTCTCGCTCGACATGGACCCGAAGCTGGCCTGGGCGCTGGCCCACCCCGAGCGCTTCCCGGTGGACCTGAACCGCGCGCCGCGCGAGATGCTGCTGCGCGTGCCGGGGCTGGGCGTGGCCTCGGTCGACAAGCTGCTGGCCGCGCGCCGCGTGCGCCAGCTGCGCCGCGCCGATGTGGAGCGCTTGCGCGCGGCCTCGCGCCGCGTGCTGGCTTTCGTGTGCCTGCCGGATCACCGGCCCGGGCCGGACGCCCAGGCGCTGGCGGCCAAGGTGCAGGGGCGTGGCGCCAGGCAGGCGGCGAGCCCTGCTACCCCTGTTGCCCCGGCGGCATCGCAAGCCTCGCTGTTCGACGATGCTGTCGTGGCGGCAGCGCCGGGCGCCATGGCGTCGGCTGCGCCATCCTCCCAGGTGACGGCATGGTGAGGATCCAGCTCGACCGCCCCGACGACACCGCCGGCGTGCTGCGCGCGCTGGGGCAACTCGTGCGCGCCAACGCATCGCCCGACGACGTGCTGTGGCACGTGGGTGCTTCGACCGAGCAGAAAAATCTGTTCGGCGCACCGACGGGCGATGAGACCCCGTTGCCTCTCGCCTGCCATGAGCCCGGCCCCGCCGGCGCATATGCCGTGCCTGCCTCGCACGGCGCTGGCCAAGCCGCGTCCACGCAGCCCTGGCCTGCCGACTTCGAAGCCCTGGCCGACACCGCCGCCCTGCACGACGACCCGCAGCGCTTCACCCTGCTGCACCATCTGGCCGCCCGCCTGCATGCCGACCGGCGCGCCTGGCAGGACACGCTGGACCCGGACCGCATCGCGCTCGAACGCATGGCGCGCCAGGTGCGCCGCGAGATCCACAAGATGCACGCCTTTGTGCGCTTCAAACCCGTGCGCGATGAAGACGGCGAGCAGCACGTGGCCTGGTTCGAGCCAGCGCACCACATCGTGCGGGCGGCCGCGCCTTTTTTTGCGAGACGCTTCGCGTCCATGCGCTGGTCCATCTTCACGCCGCGCGGCTGCGTGGCCTGGGACCGGCGGTCGCTGCAGTTCGCGCCCGGCGCTTCTCGCGCAGCGGCGCCTGCGTTGGCACTCGACGATGGCGACGAGCTGTGGCTGACCTACTACCGCAGCATTTTCAACCCGGCCCGCGTAAAGGTGGCGGCCATGCGCCGCGAAATGCCCGTGCGCTACTGGAAGAACCTGCCGGAAGCTTCCACCATCTCCACGCTGCTGGCCGAGGCGCCGCAGCGCGCCGCCACGATGGTGGCCGAGGCTGAACACCGCATGGCGCCCAGTGCCCAGGCTGTGCTGGCCTCACGCCCGGCCCGCAGCCATGCGCCGGCCAACACGGCGCCCGCTACCGCCACCACGACCACCGACATCGCCCAAGCCCAAGCCCTGCTCACCACCTGCCAGACGCTGGCCGCGCGCTGCACCCACTGCGCCCATGCCGCCCACGCCACGCAGACCGTCTGGGGCGAAGGCCCCTTCGGCGCGCCTTTGATGCTGGTCGGCGAGCAACCCGGTGACCGCGAGGACCTCGAAGGCCGCCCCTTCGTCGGCCCGGCCGGCCAGTTGCTGCGCGCGGCGCTCGACGAACTGCACTGGCCTCACGAGCAGCTCTACCTCACCAACGCCGTCAAGCACTTCAAGTACGAATGGCGCGGCAAGCGCCGCATCCACAAGACGCCGGCCCAGCGCGAGGCCCTGGCCTGCCTGGAGTGGCTCGAAGCCGAGATCCAGAGCGTGCGGCCCCAGGCCATCGTGGCCCTGGGCGCCACGGCCGCGCGCAGCCTGCTGGGGCCCGATCTGGCCGTGGCCGAGCATGAAGGCCGCTGGCTGCGCCGCGCCGATGGCCTGCCCGTGCTGGTGGTGCGCCACCCCGCCGCCATCCTGCGCTCGGATCCGGCCATGCAAGCCGCCCTGCGCCAGCGCTGGGTCGCGCACCTGCGCCTGGCCAGCCCCGTGCTGACACCATCGCTTGCCATGGAGGAGGCCTGAGCATGCGCCAATTCACCTCCACCGAGGCCAAGCAGCACTTCGGCGAGCTGCTCAAGGCGGCCGAGCAAGGCCCCGTGGCCGTCGAGCGGCATCGCAAGGTGCAGGCCATCGTGCTCACGCCCGGTCACTTCGCCGCGATGCAGGCCCAGCCCGATCGGCAGACCGAGCGCCGCCTGGCCCGCCTGCAGCAGGCCGTGGCCGAGCACGAGCGCCTGATCCGGCACCAGCGCATCGCCATCGACCTGCTCACGCTGCCTCAGCCCCAGCGTGACCAGCTCATCACCAAGGCCCGCGCCACGGTCGCGTTCTGGCAGGCCGACGAGCTGTGCAGCAGCGACTACGTGCAGCGCTGGTCGGACATCCTCGCCAAGCCCCCACGGCAGATCGCCCGGCTCATCGTGGACGACCTTGACGGCTGGGGCCCGGCCCTGCGCCGCAACTCCCCCTGGATCGGAGACCACGCACCATGAAGCTCAAGACCATGCTCGATCTGCTGGCCGAGGCCAGCGCCCTGTCCGGGCAGACCGACTACATCGTCGTCGGCAGCCTGTCCATCCTGGCGCTCGAAGAGAACTTTGAGGTGCCGCACGAGATGGCCATGTCCAACGACGTGGCCTGCTACACCCGCGCCGACCCGGAGCGCATCTTCGACGTGCAGGGCGAGCTGGGCGAACACTCGCCGCGGCACCGCAGCACCGGCTGCTTCATCGACCCAGTATCGCCCGCGTTACCCAGCCTGCCCGAGGGCTGGGAGGCCCGCCTGAACGCTGTGTCGGGGCCAGGGGTCAAGGCCTGGTGCCTGGACCCGAACGACGCGGCCCTGTCCAAGTACGCCCGTGGCGAGCCGCGCGACCGCCGCTGGATCCGCGCCGGCCTGCGCGCCAGCGTGGTGTCCATGCCCATCGTGCGCTCGCGGCTGCAGCGCATGGAGTTCTTCGACCAGCAAGAGGCGGACAAGGCCCGTCAGCTGATCGACGAGGACGAGGCCTGGTTTCAGCGCGGGCTGCCCCAGCACTGAGCCACGGCAAGGGCGCGCCGATGCCGGCGTGGCGGGCTGGCGCCGATCGCACTATGCTGGAGGCCATCAAGACATCGACCTTGGAGATGCACGATGCCCCTCCCGCGCTGGCACCCACGCCCGGCCCCACTGGCGGCTTGCGTGAGCCTGGCACTGATGTGCGCGCCCTTGCTGGCACAGACGGGTGGCGTGGCATCGCCCTCCGCGCCCTACCCTTCGCGCACGCCCGGGCCCACCGTGGCGCCGTCCACACCGGTCACCGCGCCCAGCGCGGCGTCCTCCGTGTCCAGGACAGGCACCTGCGCCCAGGCCCGCCCCGGCAACATCCCCGAGATGATCTGCCAGGACGAGGGCCTGCGCGCCCTGGACAAGTCCATGGACGGCTTCTACGCCCAGGCGCTGAAAAAGGTGGGCAACGAGCAGCCGCCCGTGCTGGCGGTCGAGCAAAGCCGGTGGCGCCAGGCCCGCGACGGCTGCTGGAAGGCCACTGACCGCTTGGATTGTGTGCAGGCCAGCTACCGGCACCGCATCATCGAACTGCAGGCACGCTACCGCCTGGTCGACAGCATCGGCCCCGTCACCTACGTGTGCGACGACAACCCGCCCAACAAGGTCGTGGTTGACTATTTCAAGACCGAACCACCTTCGCTGCTCGCGCGCCAGGGCGAGCGCACCGCGCTGATGCTGGCCGCGCCCAGCGCCAGCGGCGCGCGCTACACCGGCACCAACGAGAGCCTGTGGGAACACCAGGGCGAAGCTGCCATCCGCTGGGGTTTCGGCGCGCCCGAGCGCAAGTGCATCAAGCAGCCCGAGACGGCGGCGTCGCAGGCATCCCAGGCATCGATGTGATGATGCGACTCACCCGCTGCGCTGCAGACCGAAGGCCGCCAGGGCACGCCGCAGTTCGTCCTCGCCATAGGGCTTCTGGATGAAGCCCGTCGCCTGATTGCGCAAATCGCTCAGGCCATGGTCGGTGCCCGAGGCGAACAGCACGGGCAGCGTCGGGAGCTTGCTGCGCACCAGCGAAGCCAGCTCCCGCCCCGACATGCCCGGCAGGTTCACATCCGTGATCAGCACGTCGACACCGGTGTGGCCCAGCAGGCCCAGGGCCTCGTCGCCATCGGCCGCGACGTGCACGGTGCAGCCCAGGTAGGTCAGCATCTCCTCGCTGGTGAAGCGGATCAGCTCGTCGTCCTCGACCAGCAGCACGCGCACCGGGCCGTCCGACAAGCGCTTGCCCGTGGGGGCAAGCAGCGCCCCGGCTGCGCCGGCTTCCTGGCTGGGATGTGCTGCTGCAAGCTCAGCGGCATCAGCAGGCGGCGACGCTTCGGACACCACCAAGGGCACACGGCTGCCCAGCACATGCCTTACCTTGCGCGCCAAGGCCTCGCGCGTGTACGGCTTGCTCAGCAGCTCGATGCCATCGTCCAGCCGCCCGCCATGCACGATGGCGTTGTCCGTGTAGCCCGAGGTGAAGAGCACAGCGATGTTGGGCAGGCGTTCGCGGGCCTTGCGCGCCAGGTCGGGGCTGCGCAGGCGACCGGGCATCACCACGTCGGTGAAGAGCAGGTCGATCGGGATGCCGCTCTCGATGATGACCAAGCCGCTGTCGGCGTCCTTGGCCTTGAGCACGCGGTAGCCCAGCTCGGACAGCATCTCGACCACGGTGGCGCGCACGTTCTCGTCGTCCTCGACCACCAGCACCGTTTCCGTGCCGACCAGCACGGGGCCGGCGTCCACATCGGCCAGCACGTCCTCCTGCTGGCGCGTGCGCGGCAGGTACACGCGCACCGTGGTGCCATGGCCGGGCTCGCTGTAGAGTTTCACATGCCCGCCGGACTGCTTGACGAAGCCATACACCATGCTCAGGCCCAGGCCAGTGCCCTCGCCTTCGCGCTTCGTCGTGAAGAAGGGCTCGAACACGCGCTCGAGCTGCTCGGTCGGTATGCCGCAGCCGGTGTCGGACACGGCCACCATCACGTACTGGCCCGGCTCGATGCCGTCGTGGCGATCGGCATAGCCATCGTCCAGGAAGGCGTTGCCCGACTCGATGGTGAGCCGGCCGTGGCCATTCATCGCATCGCGCGCGTTGATGGCCAGGTTCAGCAGCGCGTTCTCCATCTGGCCCGCGTCGATGTGGGTGTTCCACAGGCCGCCGCCGATGACGGTCTCGATCTCGACGCCTTCGCCCAGGGCGCGGCGCAGCATGTCGTCCATGTTGCGGATCAGGCGGCCCAGGTTCACCACCTTGGGCGCCAGCGGTTGGCGCCGGCCGAAGGCCAGCAGCTGCGAGGCCAGCTTGGCGCCACGGCCCACGGCGGCCAGCGCGTTCTTCAGGCGCTCTTCGGCCCGGCCCTGGCCGGACAGGTCGCGCCCCAGCAACTGCAGATTGCCGCCGATCACCTGCAGCAGGTTGTTGAAATCGTGCGCCACCCCGCCTGTGAGCCGGCCCACGGCCTCGAGCTTCTGGGCATGGCGCAGTTGCGCCTCGACCTCGTCGCGCGCGGCCAGCGCCTCGGCCACGCGCTGCTCGAGCTCTTCGTTGACGCGCGCCCGGATGCGGGCGATGGCCAGCGCCCCGTCGACGCGCGCCAGGAGCTCGCGCGCCGAGAAGGGCTTGACGAGGTAGTCGTCCGCGCCCTGGGCCAGGCCCTCGATGCGGGCCTCCTCGCCCGCGCGGGCCGACAGCGCGATGACCGGCAGGCCCCGCAGGCCGTCTTCTTCGCGAATGCGGTGGATCAGCCCGAAGCCGTCCAGGCGGGGCATCATCACGTCGGTGATGAGCAGGTCCGGCCGGCGACGCCGCACCGATTCGTAGGCCTCCAGGCCATCGGCCACCACGGCGCATTCGTGCTTGGTGCCCAGCAGGCGCTGCACGTAGGCGCGCATGTCGGCATTGTCATCGGCCACCAGGATGTAGGCCGGGGCCTGGGGCGCGGGCGCCATCCGCTCGGCCCCCGGCGAGGACACCACATCGACTGCCGCCGGTGACAGCGGCGCCGGCATGGTGGACAACCAGCTCAGCGCCTCCTCGACGTAGCTGACGCCGCGCGCCGTTTGCGCGGCCTGTGCCGCCTCGTGATGCACCTGGCCCGGCGGCAGGTGTGCCGCGCCGAAGGGCACGCTCACGGTGAAGGTGGTGCCCCGGCCTTCATCGCTGTGCAGCGCGATGCTGCCGCCATGCAGCCTCACCAGTTCCTGCACCAGCGCCAGACCGATGCCGGTGCCTTCGAAGCTGCGTCCGCGCGCGCCCTCGATGCGGTGAAAGCGCTCGAACATGCGCGGCAGCTCGTGCGCCGGGATGCCGATGCCGGTGTCGCTGACCAGCAGCTGCGCGACGTTGCCGTCGGCCCTCAGCGTGACGCGGATCTCGCCACTGAAGGTGAACTTGAAGGCATTGGACACCAGGTTCAGGACGATCATCTCCCACATGTCCTGGTCCACATAGACCGGTTGGGGCAGCGGCGGGCAGTCCACCACCAGCGCCAGCCCGGCCTTCTCGGTGGCGGATCGGAAGTTGCTGGCCAGTTCGGCCGTCACCTGTTCGAGCGGCAGGGGAACGAAGCGGGCCTTCATGCGACCGGCCTCGATGCGCGAGAAATCCAGCAGCGAGTTGACCAGCTTGAGCAGGCGCAGGCCATTGCGGTGCACCAGTTGCAGGCGCTGGCGCTCGGCCTCGGGCAGCGCCGCATCGCCCAGCGCATCTTCCAGCGGGCCCAGCATCAGCGTGAGCGGCGTGCGGAACTCATGGCTCACGTTCGAGAAGAAGGCCGTCTTGGCGCGATCGATCTGCGCGAGCGCCTCCATGCGCTGGCGCGACTGCTCGTGCGAGCGGGCATTGGCCATGCCGGCCGCGATCTGGTTGGCCACCAGGTCGGCGAAGGCCTGGTAGTCGGTGTCGAAGGGGCGGTAGGGGTTCAGCCCCATCACGAAGAAGCCCGCCGGCCGGGGCTGGCCCTGCGTGCGGATGGGGGCGATGTAGGCCTGCGTGGGCGGCTGGTCCCAGGCGCCATGCGGCACCTCGCCGAAGTGCGCCGGCAGCACGGACACCGTGTGCGCCGGCGCGCCCGCGAGCAGGCTGGCGAGGGGCCAGCCCAGTGCGTTGTCGGCCACCAGCGAAGTGGCGATCGCCGTGCGCGGGCTCGCCACGCCCGTGGCACCGGCCAGGTGCGCGGTGCCGTGCTCGTCGAACAGGTAGGTCAGCGTGAAAGGCAGGTCCTTCTGGTTGGCTCCCAGGTTGCGCACCAGGGCCTGGATCACTTCGGCTTCCTGGCTGGTGGCGTTGAGGTCGGCCGTCAGTTCGCGCAGGGTGTCCATGCGGCGCTGGCCGATCACCCGGCGCGTCTCCTCGGTCACCACGCAGAACATGCCGCGCACCGCCCCATCGTCGTCCGCCAGTGCGCTGTAGGAGAAGGTGTGGTACGTCTCTTCCGGTGCGCCGCTGCGCTCCAGGAACAGCAGCAGATCCTCGTTCCAGCTGGCCTCGCCGGTGTGCATCACTTGCTCGATCAGCGGCCCGATGGACGGCCAGATCTCGGCCCACACGCGCGAAGCGGGTGCCCCCAGGGCCCAGGCCTGCTTCACGCCCAGGGTGGGGCTGTAGGCGTCATTGCAGAAGAAGGTGAGCTGCGGGCCCCAGGCCATCCACATCGCGTAGCGCGAGGTGAGCATGATGCGCACCACGCTTTTGAGGCTTTGCGGCCAGTGGAGGGGATCACCGAGGGGCGTCGACGGCCAGTCCAGGGCGCGCATGCGCGCGGCCATGACGCTGTCCCCAGCGAAGAAGCCGAGCGGGTCGGGCTGCTGCGCCGACGAATGCTGTGCTGTCCGGTCCATGGCTTCCTGTGAACAGTGAGCAGGAAGGGCCTGGAAGGCCCTGCGAGCGGGGAAAGAGACACCGCGTCTCGCACGCACCCGGGGGACTGCAGGCCGGTTTCGTGTACGACACAGGCATTCTAGGCATCTTGCGTGACGCGCGACCACCATCTCGCGACAGTGCTGCATGAACCGCGCCTGACACCCCGGGGTGGCGACCGGGCGCGCTGTTTGCCAGGAGCCGCTTGCCAAGCGCGTCTCTCACCCGACCTGTCCACGCATGTCCACACCTCCACGCATCCTGATCCTGGGCGGCGGCGTCGCCGGCCTCACGCTGGCCACGCGCCTGGGCGCCAGCCTGGGCCAGCCCGGGCACGCCCACATCACCCTGGTCGACCGCAGTCCCACGCATGTCTGGAAACCCATGCTGCACACCATCGCGGCCGGCACCTGGGACGTGAGCCAGCAGCAGCTGAGCTACATCGCGCACGCGGCTTCGCACCATTTCAGCTACCAGATCGGTGCCCTGGCGGGGCTGGACCGGACCGCCCGGCAAGTGACGCTGGCGCCGCTGCTGGCCCAGGACGGCTCGGTGCTGGTGGCACAGCGCGCCCTGCCTTACGACCTGCTGGTGCTGGCCATCGGCAGCCGCGCCAATGACTTCGGCACACTGGGCGTGGCCGAACACTGCCACTTCATCGACAGCCAGGCCCAGGCCGAGGCCTTCAACGCCACCCTGCGTGGCCGCGTGCTGCGCAGCGTGGTGCAGCGGGAGGTGCTGCGCATCGTCATCGTGGGTGGCGGCGCCACGGGCGTGGAACTGGCGGCCGAGCTGTGCAGCATGCTGGACACGGCCTCGAGCTACGGCGACGAGCGCATCCTCGACCGGCTGCACCTGACCCTGGTGGAAAGCGGACCGCGCATCCTGGCTGCCTTTCCGGCGCACGTGTCGGCCTCCAGCGCCGCACAGCTCGAACGGCTGGGCGTCGCGCTGCGCACGGGCGCACGGGTGATGGCTGCCGAAGCCGGTGGCTTTCGCCTCGCCGACGGCAGCCGGATCGACGCCGACCTGATGGTGTGGGCGGCCGGCGTCAAGGCCGAAGGGGCATTGGATGACAGCAGCGGCCTGCAACTCACCCGCGCGCGCCAGGTGGTGGTAGGCCCCACGCTGCAAAGCTCGGTCGATCCCGCCATCTTCGTGCTGGGCGATGGCGCCAGCTTCACGCCGCCCGGCGCCGACAAACCCCTGCCGCCCACCGCGCAGGTCGCCAACCAGCAGGCCCTGCACCTGGCCAGGCACCTGCCCGCCCTGGTGCGGCATGACAAGGCGGTGCCACCCTTCGTGTTCCACGACCTGGGCGCGCTGGTGTCGCTGAGCCAGTACAACGCCTTCGGCACGCTGGGCAAGTTCGGCTTCTTCAAGGGCCTGTTCGTCCAAGGCAAGTTCGCGCAGCTCAGCCACCTGCTGCTGTACCGCCGGCACCAGATCGGGCTGCACGGCGTGTGGCACACCTTCGTGATGTGGTTGGCCGAACGGCTCAACCGGCGCGTGAAGCCGCGCATCCGCCTGAGCTGAGGCCTTGGCCCGGCCCCCAATGGGGTGAAGGGTTAGTGCTCATGCCCGCCTCCGGGCTGCTGGGTACATTGCGCGCATCCCCGCGCCATCCGCTTCCGACGATGGCGTCACCGCCCCTTTTTGGAAGCCCCCCCCGATGCGCCACCACCGTTCACGCCCTGCCGCCTTGTCCGCCCAGACCCTGGCCCTGGCCTGCGCCCTGGGGTGCCTGGCCGGCCACGCCCGCGCCGACCTGATCGACGACCTGCCCGCCGGCACGGGCTACGCGGCCTGGGAGCTGTGCACCCGCACCCAGCAGAGCGGCGACGACTACCTGCGCGTGCGCTGGTCCTACACCGTGCCCAAAGTGCAGCCGCTGCCTTACGTGTGGGATGTCGATTACCACCCCGGCCTGAAGGTGGACGTGCGCACCTTCGTGCCCTTCATCACCAACAAGCGCACCGCCGTCTACCGCAAGGGCCTGGGCTGCACGCTGGTGCCGCCCGGGGCCACCGAGGCCGCCGTACGTGCCCAGCCTTTCAAGGCCGTGACGCTGGGCACGCCCTCGGCACAGGCCTGGCCCGCGGGCGAAGGCCCGGTCCAGACCTACCTGAACAGCCCGACCCTGAACCAGTTGCTGGCCCGGCATGGCGATGCCATCTTCACCGAGACCTCGACCAAGCCCGGCGAGAAGCAGAACGCCCTGGCCTTCCTGGTGGCGCGTGATGGCCACCTGGTCTACGAACGCTACGCCAAGGACTACGACCGCCAGCAGCCGCAGCTGGGCTGGTCCATGACCAAATCACTGACCGGGCTGATCGCCGGCTTGATGATCACCGATGGCCGCCTGAGCCTGGACACACCCGTGGGCCTGCCGCAATGGTCGGGCAGCGCCAAGGCCGCCATCACCTGGCGCCAGTTGCTGAACATGGCGCCCGGCCTGGCCTGGAACGAGGGCTACGCCGGCGCCAGCGACGCCACGCAGATGCTGTTCTCGCAGCCCGACCAGGGCGTCTGGGCGGCCGACCGCGCGCTCACCTCGGCACCGGGCTCGACCTTCACCTACTCGACGGGCTTCCCGAACATCGCGATGCTGCGGATGAAGCAGTTGCTCGGCGGCACGCACCAGGCCCTGTACGACTACTACCAGCAGCGCCTGTTCGCGCCGCTGGGCATCCGCAACGGCGTGGTCGAGCCCGATGCCACCGGCACGCCCGTGGGTGGCGCGCGCGGCATCCTGCGGCCGGTCGACTGGCTGCGCCTGGGCCAGTTGGTGGCGCAAGGCGGCCAGTGGAACGGCCAGACGCTGATCAATCCCGAGGCCATGCGCTTCCTGGTAGCGGCCTCGCCCGCGTCCAATGAGTACGGCGGCTACATCTGGCGCCAGCCCGCCACCGAGATCCCGGCCGCGTTGCGGGCTCGGCTGCCGGTCGACCTGGTCTGGTTCGCCGGGCACATGGGGCAGTTCGTGGTGATCGTGCCCAGCAAGAACCTGGTGGTGCTGCGCATGGGCGTGTCCTTCTCGAAGGATGCGTCGCGCGAGGCGGTGTTCGCCGCGGTGGCCGACCTGGTGGAGCAGCCTTGATACTCTGCGGTGAGCGTGCTCAGGCCACGTTCGGCAGCTTGGGCAGCAGCTTGTCCAACGTGATCGGGTACTCGCGCACACGCACCCCCGTCGCGTTGTGGATGGCGTTGGCCACCGCCGCCGCCACGCCGCAGATGCCCAGTTCGCCCACGCCCTTGGCCTTCATCGGCGACGAGATGGGATCGACCTCGTCGAGGAAGATCACTTCCTGGTGCGGGATGTCGGCGTGCACGGGCACCTCGTAGCCGGCCAGGTCGTGGTTGACGAAGAAGCCCTTGCGCGTATCAACGGCCAGCTCTTCCATCAAGGCGGCACCCACGCCCATGGTCATCGCGCCGATCACCTGGCTGCGCGCCGACTTGGGGTTGAGGATGCGCCCGGCGGCGCACACGGCCAGCATGCGGCGTACGCGGATCTCGCCGGTAAAGGCGTCCACGGCCACCTCCACGAAGTGCCCGCCGAAGGTGGACTGCTGGAACTTCTTGTCCAGATCGCCGTATTCCATCGTGTCCTCGGCCGACAGGCCCGCATCGCCGGCGGCCTGGGCCAGCGTCATGCGGCGCTCGCCCGCGCGCACCTCGCCATCGGCAAATTCGGCATCCTTCGAATCGACACCGAGCTTGCGCGCCACGGCCTCGCGCAGCTTGACGCAGGCCGCGTACACGCCCGCGGTCGAACTGTTGCCGCCCCACTGCCCGCCGGAGCCGGCCGACACGGGTGATCGCGAATCGCCGAGCCGCACGATGACCTTGTCGACGGTGACGCCCATCATCTCGGCGGCGGTCTGCGCGATGATGGTGTAGCTGCCGGTGCCGATGTCGGTCATGTCCGTTTCCACCGTGACAACGCCCTGCTTGTCGAGTTTCACGCGCGCGCCGGATTTCATCACCAGGTTGTTGCGGAAGGCGGCGGCCACGCCCAGGCCGATCAGCCAGCGGCCTTCGCGGCGCTGGCCGGGCTTGGCCGAGCGCTGCTGCCAGCCGAAACGCTCGGCGCCCAGGCGCAGGCACTCCACCAGGCGGCGTTGAGAGAAGGGGCGCGAAGGCTTTTCCGGATCGACCTGCGTGTCGTTGAGCACGCGAAACTCGACCGGGTCCAGGCCCAGCAATTCAGCCATCTCGTCGATGGCCACCTCCAATGCCATCAGGCCAGGCGCTTCGCCGGGCGCGCGCATGGCATTGCCCTCGGGCAGGTCCAGCGTGGCCAGGCGCATCGCGGTCATGCGGTTCGCACCGGCATAGAGCAGGCGCGTCTGGGCCACCGCTGTCTCAGGCTTGCCGCCGGGCAGATCGCCCGACCAACTTTCGTGCGCGATCGCGGTGATGCGGCCATCGCGGCCCGCGCCCAGGCGGATGCGCTGGATGGTGGCGGGCCGGTGCGTGGTGTTGTTGAACATCAGCGGGCGCTGCAGCGCCACCTTCACCGGCCGTTTGACGGCACGCGCGCCCAGCGCCGCCAGCAGCACGTCAGCGCGCAGGAAGAGCTTGCCGCCGAAGCCGCCGCCGATGAAGGGCGAGACCAGGCGCACCTTGTCCTTGGGGATGCCCAGGGTCTTGGCCAGGTCGCCAACGCCCCAGGCCACCATCTGGTTGGCCGTCCACACGGTGAGCTCGTCGCCTTCCCACACGGCGGTGGTGGCATGCGGCTCCATCATGGCGTGGGATTGATCGGGCGTCGTGTAGGTGGCGTCCAGCTGCACGGGAGCCTTGGCGAAGGCACCGTCGAAATCGCCCACCGCCGTGTCGGGGTCATCACTCTTGGGCTTTTGCGCGCTGTCCTTGAGCTTGGCCAGCTCATAGGCACCCTTGGCTTCGACGTACTCGATGCGCACCAGCTGCGCCGCCGCGCGCGCCTGCTCGAAGGTCTCGGCCACCACCAGCGCCACGGCCTGGTGGTAGTGCTGGATCTCGGGGCCGCCCAGCAGCCTGGCGGTGTTCATCTTGCCCTTGCCCAGGCGGCCCGCGTTGCGCGCAGTGACGATGTGGATGACGCCCGGCGCGGCTTCTGCGGCACTCAAGTCCATCGACGCGATGCGGCCCTTGGCGATGCCCGCGCCCACGACGAAGCCGTAGGTGGGGTTGGGCACCTGGTCGTGCCGCTCGTAGGCATAGGGCGCCTTGCCCGATGTCTTGAGCGGCCCGTCGATGCGGCTGAGCGCCTGCCCGATGACCTTGAGCTGATCGATGGGGTTGGTGGTGGCGGGGGTGTCGAATTTCATGGCTCAGCCCTTCGCTTGTTGCAGCACCGCGCCCAGCGTGCGCTCGACCAGGGGCAGCTTAAAGGCGTTGTCGTGCGTGGGCTGCGCGCCGGCCAGCAACTGGTCGGCCATGGGCTTGGCACCTTGCGGCAAGGCTGCCTCGGCCGCCTCCACGCGCCAGGGCCTGTGCGCAATGCCGCCCACGGCCACGCGGCCACTGCCATCGCGCTGCACCACGGCGGCCACGGACACCAGCGCGAAGGCGTAGGAGGCGCGGTCACGCACCTTTTCATAGACGTGCACGCCGCCCAGCGGCTTGGGCAAGGTCACCGAGGTGATCAACTCGCCCGGGGTCAACGCCGTCTCGACATGGGGCGTGTCGCCCGGCAGGCGGTGGAAGTCGGCGATGGGGATGTGGCGCGCCTGTCCATCGGGCTTGATCGTGTCGACGGTGGCATCGAGCAGGCGCATGGCCACGGCCATGTCGCTCGGGTGGGTGGCGATGCAGGCCTTGCTGATGCCGATCACCGCGTGCTGGCGGCTCACGCCCCCGATGGCGCCGCAGCCGCTGCCAGGCTGGCGCTTGTTGCAAGGCTGGTGCGTGTCGTAGAAATAGGGGCAGCGTGTGCGTTGCAGCAGGTTGCCGGCCGTGGTCGCGCGGTTGCGCAACTGGCCCGAGGCGCCCGCCAGCAGTGCGCGCGACAGCACGGCGTAGTCCTTGCGCACGCGTGGGTCGGCCGCCAGGTCGGTGTTGCGCACCAGGGCGCCGATGCGCAGGCCGCCTTCGGGCGTAGGCTCGATCCTGTCCAGGCCCAGCGGGTTCACATCGACCAGGTGGGCCGGCGTCTCGATCTGCAGCTTCATCAGGTCGAGCAGGTTGGTGCCGCCGGCGATGAACTTGGCATCGGGCTGGCGCGCCACCGCGGCGGCGGCCTCGGCCGGCGTGCGCGCGCGTTCATAGCTGAAGGGCTTCATGCGGGCCTCCCGGCGACCTCGGTGATCGCATCGACGATGTTGGAGTAGGCACCGCAGCGGCAGATGTTGCCGCTCATGCGCTCGCGCAGTTCCAGCGGCGACAGCAGCGGCTTTTCGTTGAGGTTGCCGGTGACGTGGCTGGGCACGCCGCGCTGGATCTCGTCGAGCACCGCCACGGCCGAGCACACCTGGCCCGGTGTGCAGTAGCCGCACTGGTAGCCATCGTGCTTGACGAAGGCGGCCTGCATGGGGTGCAGGCGCTCGGGCGTGCCCAGGCCTTCGATGGTGGTGACCTCGGCGCCCTCGTGCATCACGGCCAGCGACAGGCACGAGTTCATGCGCCGGCCATCGACGATCACGGTGCAGGCACCGCACTGGCCGTGGTCGCAGCCCTTCTTGGTGCCCGTGAGGTGCAAGTGCTCGCGCAAGGCATCGAGCAAGGTCGTGCGGGTGTCCAGCTTGAGTTCGCGCGGCTGGCCGTTCACGCGCAAGGTCACCGTCATCATGGAGGACACCGTGTCCTTGGTGGAGGCCTTGCCTCGCTTGGCGGCGGCCGCGTCGGCATCGGCGGTGGCGCCGGTCACGGCCACGGAAGCGGCCCCGGCGATCAGGAGGTCTCGGCGAGAGATCGACAGATCTCCCGGCACCAGACCCTCGGGCAGGAGGTCTGTGGGGTCGTGCATTCGTGTTCCGATCCGTTTGTGTTGTCGTCAGCGACCGGTCGGCCTGCGCGGCCCGGGTGGGGATGAGCCCGGACAGCACTGCTCCGCAAGCCTCGGCAGAGCTTGCACTTTAGGGCTTGAAGCCCTGATGCAGCAGCAGCCCCTGCGGGGCATGTTGGTATTCGTGGTGCACGCCATCATGCGGGCGCATTCACGTGGATGATGGCTGGCCGTGGGCCATCTGGCCCGGCCTCAATCCAGCGCGGTCCACTCCTCGCGGGCCACCTCGCGGATGCAGCGCGCGAAGTAATCGGCCGCGCGCGTAAGCATGCTGTCCTCGCGCACCAGCAGGCTCATGCTCAGGCGCGGCAGGTCGGCTGTCAACGGCAGGGCCTTGAAGCGCTCGCGCAGCATCGGCATGCCGATCGCGAACAGCGACCAGAAGAAGACCACGTCGTTCTGCATGGCCAGGCTGTGGAACAGCGCCTGCGAGGTGCAGCGCGTGACACGCCGTGGCGGCGGCAGGTCCTGGCTTTCGAAGAGGGCGCTCAAAAAGGCTGGGAAGCGATCCGTGATGTCCGCGTGGATCCACTCGGCGTGCTGCAGTTCGGCCAGCGTGGTGCTGGCGGCCAGCGGGCTGTCACGGTGCACGGCCAGCGAGGTGGGCAGCGAGAAAAGCTCTTCCCACTGCACGGGCGCATCGCCGTGGCGGCCGGTGGCCGCGCCCACGGCGACATCGAGCGTGCCGTTGCGCAGGTTCTCGACGATCTGCTCGGAGGTGAACTCGATGAAGTTCAGTTCGACTTCGGGCCAGGCCTGCCTGAAACGCGCGAAGGCCTTGGGCACGATGGTCAGGCCCGCCAGCGGCGTGACGCCGATCACCAGCTTGCCGCCGCGCTGGCCTTTGAGCAGGCCCATGTCTTCCTCGGCGCGCTCAAGTTCGCGCACGATCAGGCGGGCGCGGGCCAGCAAGGTCTGCCCCTCGGGCGTGAGCGTCACGCCGCGCGTCTGGCGCACCAGCAGCACGATGCCCAGCTCGGCCTCCAGGTCCTTGATGGCCTTGGTGATGGCGGGCTGGGTGAGGTGCAGGGCGCGCGCGGCCGCGTTGATGCCGCCGTGATCGGCCACGGCGACCAGGGCAGTCAGCTGGTGGTGCTTCATGGGGCGTGGCGGCGTGGGGCCATGCCCGCAAACCAATAAACAATGGTTATTACTATAACCATATTTTTATTGTCATTTCTTACCTGCTTCATCAAAGTGCGGTGGTCCTTTGCAGACCTCATTCCCCAACCCCACTTCCGCACCACCCCATGAAGAAGTACCACGCCGTCCTGGCCGGGCTGTTCGTCAGCGCGGCCGCCCTGCCCGCCCAAGCCGAGCCCTATCTGTACAAGCAGCTGGCCAAGTACCCCGAGTTCAGCGGCGCCGGTGCCGACGGCAAGGTCACCATCTACGGCACGGTGGACCTGAGCGCAAACTACGTGAAGGCCGAGCACGCCGAGGGCCTGACCAACATGCAGAGCGGCGGCGCCTACACCTCCAAGCTGGGCTTCTATGGCCGCGAGGACCTGGGTGGCGGCCTGCGCGCCGAGTTCATGCTGGAAAGCTCGATCAAGGCCGACACGGGCGCCAGCGGCAGCACCTTCTACGACCGTGGCTCGTGGGTCGGCCTGAAGTCGACGAGCTGGGGCACGCTGCGCCTGGGCAACCAGTTGGGCGTGACCCTGCCGCTGTTCGTGGATCCGTATGGTCTGGTCACCACCAACTCGATGAGCTACTGGCTGGCCAGCGCCATCGTGCAAAAAAGCCGCTACACCTCCGGCATCACCAGCGTGGGCCTCAACAGCGACCTGGGCAACGGCGCCACGCAGGTCACCACGCGCGTGCCGCGCGCCATCAGCTACCTGTCGCCGCGCTTCGGTGGTTTCGACATGAAGGTGCTGTACGCGCCGGGCGCCCAGGGCACCACCGGCACCAAGATCTACAACCAGGGCGCCGTGACCACCTACGTGAACGGCCCCTGGTACGCGGCCGCCAGCTACAACCAGGTGTGGGGGCTGAACGCCACCACGCTGGCCGAGGTGCGCACCGACGTGACCGGCATCGCCGGCATCTACGACGCGGGTGATCTGGTGCTGTCGCTGGCGGTGAACCAGTCGGCCGTGAAGATCGCCAACGGCGGCACGGCCACGGTGTACTCGCTGGGCGCGATCCTGCCGCAGGACCGCCACACCTGGCGCCTGTCGCTGGTCTACCGCGACACCGACGGCGTGCGCAACACCGCCACGCAAGAAGAGGTCAGCAGCTCGGCGCTGGGCCTGATGGCCGGCTACGACTACGAGTTCTCGCGTCGCGTGGGCCTGTACGCGCGCGCCGGCGTGCTGCGCAACTACGGCGCCTCGACCATCATCCTGAACAACGCCAGCCTGCCGCTGCAATCGGGCTCGTCCAACGCGCAGCTCGGCATCGAGTCGCGCACCGCGTCGGTTGGCCTGTACTACCACTTCTGATCGACACTTCTGACCTGATCGGCCCGCGCCATGTCCACCACCCCTAGCTCTCCCCGGCGTGCGCTGGTCGTGGCGCTGCTGATGGCCGTGATGGTCATCAGCGTGCTCGACAAGACGATCTTCGCCTTCGCCGGGCCGCAGATCATCGACGAGCTGCATCTCACGCCGGAGCAGTTCGGCTTCGTCGGCAGCGCCTTCTTCTTCCTGTACTCGGTGTCGGGCGTGCTGGTGGGCTTCCTGGCCAACCGGCTGCCCACGCGCTGGATCCTGGCCGGCATGTCGCTGGTGTGGATGCTGGCGCAGCTGTTGACCGCCGCGAGCAGCAGCTTCATCGCCCTGGTGGGCAGCCGCATGCTGCTGGGCGCGGGCTGCGGCCCGGGCACGGCCGTGACGCAGCACGCCTGCTTCAAGTGGTACGTGCCACGCGAGCGCGTGCTGCCCTCGGCGCTGATCCAGGTGGCGATCATGCTGGGTGCCATCGCGGGCGCCGTGGCGCTGCCGCTGGTGATCCAGAAGATGGGCTGGCGCACGGCCTACCTGATGCTGGCCGGCGTGGGCCTGGTCTGGCTGCTGCTGTGGCAGCTGTTCGGGCGTGAGGGCACGCATGTCGAAGCCATCGGGGATGCCGCCGCACCGGGCGGTCTACCCTATCGCAAGCTCCTGCTCAACCGCACCTTCGTGTTCACGACCGTGGCGGGTTTCTGCAGCTACCTGCCCACCGCGCTGATCTACAGCTGGGTGCCGGTGTACCTGCAGCGCGGCCTGGGCATGAAGCCCATGGAGTCGGGCTACGTGGTGATGGCCGCCACCGTGGGCGTGATCGTGCTGAACCTGCTGGTGTCCGGCGTGTCGCAGCGCGCGCTCAAGCATGGCGCCTCGGTGCGCTGGGCCATGGTGGCGCCGCCCATGCTGGCCTGCCTGGGCTCGGGCCTGGCGCTGACCGCCATGGGCTTCGCGCACCAGGGCATGGCGATGACGCTGGGCCTGTTCATGGTCGGCGCGATGCTGATGAACCTGCTGCCGGCCTTCGCCAACAGCATCGTGGCCTACATGGCGCCGGAGCGCCAGCGCGGCAGCCTGCTGGCCATCCACATCGGGCTGATGACCAGCGCCGGCATGCTCGCGCCGCACCTGGTGGGCCATTCGGTGGCCCGCGCGGGCGGCGACATCGCGCAGGGCTTCGAGCTGGCCATCGGCCTGTTCGGCCTGGCGCTGATCGTGGGCGGCGCGGTGGGCTGGCTGCTGATCGATCCGGAACGCACGCGCCGCGAGCTGGCCGGCGCTTCTTCTCCTTCACCTTCCGGGCCAGCCACGCAAAGCCAGGCCTGAGCACAGAGTTTTCTCATGCACCAACGTGTCAAGGCGCCGCAGCAGCGGCCCGAACGCCTCGAACTCCAGAGCAACTGGCGCGAGGCCGATGTCGAAGACGGCTTCTGCGTGGTCGCCGTGGGCGACATCATCATCACCCACGCGATCCGCGCCAAGCTGGCGCGCAAGTCGCCCGCGCTGCTCGCCATCCTGCAACGCGGCGACGTGGTCGTGGGCAATTACGAAGGCTCGGCCATCGACCTCAAGACCTACGATGGCTACCCCGAGGCCGAATCCGGTTTCGCGTGGCTGCTGAGCGATCCGGCCGCGCCGGCCGACCTGGCCTCGATGGGCTTCAACCTGATGGCCCGCGCCAACAACCACGCGCTGGATTGGGGCGTGGCCGGCTTGCGCCAGACCAACGCCCTGCTGGACGAGGCTGGTATCGTGCACGCCGGCACGGGCGACAGCCTGAGCGCCGCGCGCGCGCCCGCCTTCCTGGACACCGACAAGGCTCGCGTGTCGCTGGTGTCTTACGCCACCACCTTCGAGGCCAACGCGCCGGCCAATGACGGCCTCGGCGTGGTACCGCCGCGCCCCGGCCTGAACCCGCTGCACGCCACGCCGCACCGGCTGGTTAGCGCCGAAGACTTCGCCGTGCTCAAGCGGCTCAATGCGCAAGAGGCCTTCCAGGATCACCACCTGCTCAAGGCCTTGTATGGCGAGCACAGCGTGCATCTGGGCATGGCGCTGCACTACCGCGTGGATCCGACAGCCGCGCCCGGTTCGCTGCGAATCGTGCACGAGGCGGACAAGCGTGACCAGGCCGAGATCCAGCGCCACCTGCGCCAGGCCAAGCAGACGTCGGACTTCACCATCGTGGCGCAGCACACGCACGAGCCCGACAACTTCACCACCGAAGTGCCCAACTACCTGCCCGCGATGGCGCGCCAGTGGGTGGACACCGGCGCCGACATGCTCTGCGGCCACGGCCCGCACCAGATCCGCGGCATCGAGGTCTACAAGGGCAAGCCGCTGATGTACTCGCTGGGCAACTTCTGCTTCATGGACAACAGCCAGCAGGTGATCCCGCCAGACGAATGGCAGGAGCAGCAGTGGATGGCGGCCGAGGCCCTGATAGGCCCCAAGGGCATCACCAACCCGCGCATCTCCACGCCCGCCGAGTTCCTGGAGTGGAAGCGCGTGGTCGGCATCTTCTCCGACCCGATCTGGTTCGAGAGCGTGATCGCCGAGTGCCACTTCAAGGCCGATGGCCGTCTGAAAGCCATGCTGCTGCACCCGATCGAACTGGGCTTCGACAGGCGTGACGCGGACCGTGGCATCCCGCGCCTGGCCATGGACACCGATGAAAACCAGCAACAGGCCCGCCGCATCCTCCAGCGCCTGCAGACGCTGTCGGCCGACTTCGGCACGCGCATCCGCATCGACGCGGTGACCATTGATGGCCAGGCCAGCAGCGTCGGCCATGTGGAGCTGGGTGAGTGACACGATGAAGCTCGACAGCTTTTCCGCCAGCTACGACGAGGCGCGCGACAAGTTCCTGCGCGCCTGCGGCCGCCGCGACCTGGCCGTGCAATCGCACCTCCACCCGATGACCGGGCGCGATGGCGAGACGCTGGCCATCGACGTGGCCCGCCTGGGCCCCACGGACGCCGAGAACCTGCTGGTGGTCAGCAGCGGCTGCCATGGCATCGAAGGCTTCTGCGGCTCGGCCGTGCAGATCGACCTGCTGCGCAGCGACGAGTGGCACGCGCAGTGCCAGCGCCAAGGCCTGGCCGTGCTGTACCTGCATGCGCTGAACCCCTATGGCTTCTCGTGGGAGCGGCGTGTCACGCACGAGAACGTCGATCTGAACCGCAACTTCCGCGATTTCAGCCAGCCGCTGCCCGAGAACACCGCGTACACGGCGATCGCGCCGATGCTGATGCCGAAACGGTGCCCGCCGACACTGGCCAGCACACTGGGCATCCTCACCCATGCGCTGCGCCACGGCCGCCAGACGGTGCAGGCGGCGATCTCGGCTGGACAGAACCAGGATCCGAGTGGCCTGTTCTATGGCGGTCAGGCACCCACGTGGAGCAACCTGCAGGTGCGCCAGATCCTTCGCGAGCACGGGCAGCGCTGCCGGCGCATCGGCTGGATCGACGTGCACACGGGCCTGGGGCCCAGCGGCATCGCCGAGTACATCTACAAAGGGGTGCTCGACGAGCCTTCGCTGGCGCGTGCGCGCCAATGGTGGGGCCCGCGCGTGACCAGCAGCCTGGAGGGCGACACCTCGTCGAGCGCTGGCGCCGGCATGCTGGACCAGGCCGTGATGGCCGAATGCCCGCAGGCCCAGTACAACGGCATGACGCTGGAATACGGCACCGTGCCGGGCCGCCAGGTACTCAACGCCTTGCGTGCCGAGCAGTGGCTGGAAAACCATCCTCAGACCGGCGATGCCCAGCGCCGTCGCATCAAGCAGGCCTTGCGCGCCGCCTTCTATGTCGAGACCGATGACTGGAAGCAGCAGGTGCTGACACAGGCTCGCGAGGTGATGCAGGCCACGCTGGCCGGCTTGTCCACGCCGCTGGACTGACACATCGGCTGGGCCACCGCTTCACACGCGGCCCATTGGCGCAAGCATCATCAAGACCCGGCTGCCGTGCGCTCGGCCGACAGCTTGGCCTGAGCCCGTGCCGCCTTGTCTTCCAGCGAGGCCTGCGGCTCGGCATCTTCCTGCATCAGCTGGATCAGGCGGGCCGTGATGGCCTCCTGCTCGCCGAACAGGCGCTTCGCTGCGCCATCGCCAAACTGCTCCTGCCGCAACGCCTGCATCGCCTTGAACTGCGCGGCCATCTCGTCGACGGAATCCGGGGCCTGCGCTGGGTTCACCGCCAGGCGCAAGGTCGATTCATAGCGCGCGTACTGCTGGGTCAGCTCGACCGCCTGGCGCCGAGCCTTCTCGGGCAAGGTGCCCGCTGCATCCTCCGCAGCATGGGCCAGGTCCTCGGGGCCATTGAAGGCATGCACCTGCTCCAGCGTGCGCTGCGTGCTGGCATCCAGTACCAATTGCCCCTGCGCATCGGCGCGGAAGGGCTGCACATGCCAGTTGCCGACCGGGCCGATGGTGCCCGTGACGGGCGTGGGCACAGGCAGCGTGCCTTGTGCGCCGCCATCGACCGGCGCGGCGGGTTCCTGAGCAGCGACGGGCCCCCACCCCGCCCCGTGGAGCGAGGGCGAGGCAGGGGGTCGCCCGGTTGCGGAATCGCCGCCATGATCGGTCAGGGCGACCACGCCCCAGGCCAGCATCGCACCGGCCACGGTGGCGCCTCCCAGCCACCATGCACGGCGGCCTTGTCGGTTGGACGAGATGATCATGTCGGCAGCTCCCGTCCCCTTAGTAGGGGCAGTTCTGATTGTAGCGATCGAAGACCAGCGCCGTGGCGTAGGCCGTGTGCTGCGCCCCGCACAGGAAGGGCGAGTAGCGCGTGTCGCCATCGAGGAAACGCTTGAACCAGGCCACGCCATAGCGCCCGATCGGGGTGCTGGTGCTGTTGGGCGTGAAGTGCGTGGCGTTGTTCAGCTCGCCATAGGCTTTGAAGGTGGTCGATGGCAGGCTGGCGTAGAAAGGCCGTGCGTGCGAGGCCACTGGCGCGATGGTGTCGCCATCGGCACCGATGATCAAGGTCGGCACGCGCACCGTCGAGAAGTTGGTGCTGATGTTCCACGGTGTCAACGGGTACGAGGCCTTCAGCGTGGGGTTGTCACGCGCGGCGATCAGCGAGCCGCCACCGCCCATCGAGTGTCCCGCCACGGCCAGGCGCGTCGCGTCGATGCGCGAGCGCACGGCCGTGCCCGAGGAGTTGGTCACGTAGCGCAGCGCGGCCAGCAGCTGCGTGGCGCGGCTGTCGGGCTGGTCCAGCGTGGTGTTGGTGTTCAGCGTGATCACGACGAAACCGTGCGTGGCGATGCGCCGGCCCAGCCACGCGATGCTGCTTTGCGTGGCGGTGAAGCCCGGGCTGATCGCGATGACGCCGTACTGCCCCGCCACGGTGGGGTAGTAGATGGTGCCGCCGCCGAAGCCGACGGGCACCAGCACCGAGGCGGTGGACACGCTCAGCGGGCCGGCCGTGGCGTTGAGCGAGGCCGAGGTCGGCGCCGAGGTTTGCGAGAAGGCCGAGGGGGCCAGGGTGGTCAGGGCGATCGCCGCGGCGATGGACAGGCCCTTGAGACGGGAGACGGTGGTTTTCATAGATCCTCTTCGATGATTGGGTACAACACTTCTGAGGTGCCATCCCTTGGCCAGCGGGCGCCAGGTGCGGCACCGGAACTGTGCGTTCAGCGAAGAGGTCCGTGAATGTCCGCAAGGGACAATAAAGAGGATCAGCGGGGACAGCTATTGCTGCAGTGCGGAAGCCCTGGCGGGCTGTGCATTGGCCATGCCGCCGTCGCTGGCCTTGCGGTATTCCTTGGGCGTTCGGCCCGTCCAGCGCTTGAAGGCGTGGCGAAAGCTCACCACGTCGCTGAAGCCCAGGGCCTCGGCGATGTCCTCGGCGCTCATCAAGGTGCTGGTGAGGTAGTCGATGGCCAGGGTCTTGCGCACGGTGGTCAGCAGCTCGGTGTACGAGGCGCCTTCGGCCTCCAGCCGGCGGCGCAAGGTGCGCGAGGTCATGCACAGGGTCTGCGCCACCTCCTCGATGTCGGGGAAGCGGCCGGGCACGCGCGTGAGCTCCTGGTAGACGCGGCGGGTGATGCCCGCGCTCCACTTGAGCTCGTCGAGCAGGCGCGCGCACTGCATGGACACGTGCGAGGCGGTGATGGGGTTGGCCAGCTGTGGCGCGCGGTCCAGCCAGCTGGTGGGAAAGCTCAAGGTGTTGCGCGGCTGGTCGAAGCGCACCGGGCATTGCAGCACCGCCTCGATGGCCTGCACGTGCACGGGTTCGCCGGCGGCATAGCCCGCCTCCATCGGCAGGAACCAGGGGCCCATCACGTCGCGCCCGATGGTGACCAGGGCCGCGAACTGCAGGTCAATCATGAAGCGGTACAGGCGCTCGTCGACATCGGCCCACGGGAAGTCGGCACGGCCGGGGAAGGTCCACACCGCGCGGTCACCCTCGATGCACCAGCGCAGCGGCAGCATGCCGCCCGACAACGGGTGGTACTTGATGGCGCGGTTCCACATCTGCTGCACCGTCTCCGAGCACAGCAGCGCGTAGCCGTACATGCCGTAGTTGGTGGCGCGCAGGCGCGTGCCGACACGCAGGCCCAGGTCCCAGCCGGGGTACAGCCGCACGGCATTGCGCGTGGCCCGCATGAACTGCGCGCACGAGGTCAGCGTGAAGGGGTTCTCCACATCCTGCTGGCTCAGGCCCGTGCCGTCGAGCACGGCCACCGGGTCCACGCCGGCGTCCATCAGCACGCCGAGCAGCGTGGCCAGCTTGGAAGGTGGAAAGCGCCGGTCACCCACCGTCGCGACCATGGAGGCGTCCGGCGGTGTAGGCATCTGCGGTGGCGCGACGTGCGCGATGTCATCGAGGGCGTAAGCGTGCGATGCTGTCTGCATGATCTTCCCCGTTCAATCTGGCGGCAGGCACGGATTCTTGCAGTTCGGCTGCAAGCGCGCCTTGGGGTGAAACCTGATTGGCGCGTCAGACAGCCCGCGCCGCTTGGTGACCGTTGCAGCGCGCCCTCCCTGGCGCCTGCAACGCTTCTTCTAGATCAGAAGAACCCGCGCGTCAGAACGCGGCGGTGTAGATGGCCAGCGCGTCGGCCTCGGTGACCGGGCGCGGGTTGTTGCCCAGCAAGCGCGTCTGCAGCATGGCGTCCGAGGCCATGCGGGCCAGGTCGCTTTCCTTCACGCCCACTTCGCGCAAGGTGCGCGGAATGCGCGTGGCCTCGGCGATGTCTTCGAGGGCGGCGATCAGAGCCTGCGTCTTGGCTTCGGCGCTGCCGGTCACGCCGGGCACCAGCACGTCGGCGATCTCGGCGTAGAGCACCGTGGCGGCCGGCGCGTTGAAGCGCAGCACGTGCGGCAGCACCAGCGAGTTGGACAGGCCATGCGCCACGTGGAAGATGCCGCCCACCGGGTAGGCCAGCGCGTGCACCGCGGCCACGGGGGCGTTGGCGAAAGCCTGGCCCGCGAACATGGCGCCGACCAGCATGGCCTCGCGCGCTTCGCGGTCGCTGCCGTCCTTGCAGGCGCGCAGCAGGTGGCGCGAGATCAAATCCAGCGCCTTCACGGCCAGCATGTCGGAGACCGGGTTCTTCAGGTGGGCCGTGGTGTAGGCCTCGATGGCGTGCACCATCGCGTCGATGCCGGTGGCCGCGGTGATGGCGCTGGGCAGGCCGAGCGTCAGCTCCGCATCCAGGATCGCCAGATCAGCGTAGAGCTGCGGCGAGACCACGCCCATCTTGGTCGTCTCGCCCGTGGTGACGATGGACACCGCCGTCACCTCGGAGCCCGTGCCGGCCGTGGTCGGCACCTGGATCAGCGGCAGGCGGCTGCCCGTGATCTTGCCGATGCCGTACATGTCTTTCAACGGCTGCTCGGTGGGCAGCAGCGCGGCGATCAGCTTGGCCACGTCCATCGACGAGCCGCCGCCCAGGCCCAGCACCACCTCGGCCTCGGCACGGCGGGCGCGCTCGGTGGCCTCCAGCACGATGTGCTCGGGCGGATCGGCCACCACGTCGTCGATCACGGTGACCTGCCAGCCGTGCTCGGCCAGGCTGGCCAGCGCGGGGTTGAGCAAGCCGCTCTTGTGCAGGAAACCGTCGGTGACCAGGCACAGGCGGGTCTGGCTGTAGCGCTCGCGCAGGATCGCGCCGATGCGGCGCGCCGCGCCGAACTCGACCACCAGCGAGGGAACGGTCTGGAACTTGAAGGGGTTCATGGTTTGCCTCTCAGCCTCTCATCTCAATTCAACATCTGCCCGCGGTCGATGCGGTAGACCTGGTCGAGCACCGCGCCCGCGTGCTGCAGGTCGGCACCCGACAGGATGACCGACAAGCCTTCGCCGCGCAATTGGCCAATCACCTCGGCGATGCGCTTGGACAGCGCCGGGGCCACGCCCTCGAAGGGCTCGTCGAGCATCAGCAGGCGCGTGCCGCTCATCAGCGCGCGGCCCACGGCCACCAGCTTCTGCTGGCCGCCGGAGAGCTGCAGCGCCCGGCGCGGCCCGAACTCGCGCGCCTCGGGGATGATGCGGTAGACGTGCTCCAGGCGCGCCTGGACATCCTTGCTGCCCATGGCCCAGGCCGGCACGCAGAGGTTCTCTTCCACGCTCAGGTCGGGGATCAGGCGGCGATCCTCGGGCGCGTAGCCGATGCCCAGCCGCGTGCGGCCATGGGCCGGCGTGCGGGTCAGGTCGGTGCCTTCCAGGCTCAGCGTGCCTTCGCGGGCTTTCACCAGGCCCATGATGGCGCGCAGGGTCGTCGTCTTGCCGGCGCCGTTGCGGCCGATCAGGCCGACGATGGCGCCCTTGGGCACGGACAGGCTGACACCGCGCAGGATCTGCGTGGCGCCCAGGTTCACGTGCAGGTTCTGGATCTCAAGCATGGGTGGGCACCTCTTCGCCGATGATGAGTTCGCGCACCTTGGCATCGGCCAGCACCGTGTCGGGCTCGCCGTCGGCCAGGATGGTGCCGTCGTAGAAGGCCAGCACACGGTCGCTGTAGCGGCGCACGATCTCCATGTCGTGCTCCACGAACAGCACCGTCACGCCCATCTCGCGGGCGGCGTGCAGCACGCGGTCCATCACGTCGAACTTTTCTTCAGAGGCGACACCGCTGGTCGGTTCGTCCAGCAGCAGCACCTCGGGTTGGCCGACCATCGCCAAGGCGATGTCCAGCAGCTTGCGCACGCCTTCGGGCAGCAGGCCCACGTTCATCTCGGCGAACTCCAGCACGCCCAGGCGCGCCAGGCCCGCATCGGCCTGGTCCAAGGGCTTGCCGGCCACGCTCAGCGCGATCTCGATGTTCTCGCGCGCCGTGAGCGAGGTGAACAGCTGAGGGATCTGGAACGAACGTGCGATGCCCAGCCGCGTGATCTTGCGCGGCACCTGGCCGGTGATCTCGCGGTCGCGGAAGTGGATGTGGCCGCTGTCGGGCTTGATGTAGCCCGTGAGCATGTTGACGAAGGTGGTCTTGCCGGCGCCGTTGGTGCCAATCAGGCCGATCACGCTGCGCTCGGCGATGTGCACGGTGACGTCGCGCGCCGGCTTCACGCTGCCGAAAGCCTTGTTGAGCTTCTCGGCGCGGATGATGGTGTTGGCTTGGTTCATGCCTTCACCCCTTTCAGGTTCTGCTGCTGCACCGAGGCCTGCGGCGCACCGCTTGCCTCAGCGGCCTTCTTGCGGCCCAGGCGCAGGCTGGTCAAGCCCGTGGGTAGGAAGGCGATGATGGCCAGCATGATCACGCCCATCACGATGTGCCAGCTGTTGGGCGCGTACTGGTACGCCATTGAGCGCACCACCTCCAGCAGGATCGCACCGACGAAGGGCGCGAACGCGAAGCCCGTGCCGCTCAGCACCGCGATGAAGATGAAGTCACCCGAGGTCGTCCAGAAGGCCATGTCCGGGTCGATGTGGCCAATGGTGAAGGACGACAGCGCACCGCCCAGGCCACCCAGGGCCCCGGCGATCACGTAGCTCAGGTGGATGTTGGCGCGCGCCGAGGTGCCCAGGTACTCCACCCGGATCTCGTTGTTGCGGATGGCCGGGCCCAGGCGGCCCGCACGGGTGCGCATGAACCACGACACCAGGCCCACGCACACCAGCGCCACCACGAACACCACGGCGAACAGCGCCGTGCCGGCCAGGCCGACATCGGCCGCGCCCTCGACACCCGGCGCACTGGCGCCCAGGCCCAGCAGGGTCAGGCCGTGCACGTTGAAGCCATCGCTGCCGCCCAGCTCCACCGTGTTCATCAGCAGGCCGTAGACGATCATCGACAGCGCCAGCGTCAGCATCGCGAAGAAGATGTCGCGGTAACGCGAGAGCAGGAAGCCCAGCACGAAGGCCAGCACGCCGCCCGCCAGCGCGGCGGCCGGCAGCAGCACGGCCAGCTCATGCCAGCCCAGCAGGTTGGTGGCCAGGCCCACGGTGTAGGCACCCACCGCGTAGTACAGCGCCTGCCCGAACGAGGCCAGGCCGCTGCGCAGCAGCAGCGCCACGCCCATGGCGACCACGCCCTTGCCCAGCGCCACCGTCAGCATGAACTGCCACGACGGCACGCTGGCCCCGATCGCGCCGAGGACGACAACGCCCGCCAGCAGGGCCCAGGTGGCGGGCCCGAAGTTTTGCTTGCTCATATTTTTCTCGCCTCCACCGGCGCGAACAGGCCCTTGGGTCTGAAGGCCAGCACCAGGGCCATCACGATGTAGATCACGAAGAGTTCGCCTTGCGGCCAGTAGTGCACCGACATGGCACGCACCAGGCCCACCAGGCAGGCGCCCAGTGCCGCGCCGGGCAGCGAGCCCAGGCCGCCGATCACCACCACCGCGAAGGTGGGCACGATCAGCTCCACACCCATGCCGGGCGCCACGGAAATGGTGGGCGCCGTCAGCGCGCCGCCCACGGCGGCCAGCACGGAACCGACCATGAAGGTGGCCGCGAAATAGCGGCTCACGTTGATGCCCAGCGTCTGGCTGACCTCGCGGTCATGGATCACGGCGCGCAGCAGTCGGCCGGTGCGCGTGTACTTCAGGAAGGCCGTGAGCACCGCGCCCGCCAGGATGGCGAAACCGATGATCACGAAGTTGTAGTTGGGGTACGAAAGATCGCCCACCTCGAAATCACCCAGGAAGCCATAGGGCTCGGACACGGTGTACGGATCGACACCCCACACCAGCTTCGTGCCGTCTTCCAGGATCAGGAACAGGGCGTAGGTCACCAGCAGCAGCACGATCGGGTCCTGCCCGTAGAAGCGCCGCAGCAGCAACCATTCGGCCAGCCAGCCCACCAGGGCACCGGCCACCAGTGCGGCCAGCACCAGCAGCGCGTAGCTGCCGTACATCGAGTGTCCGGCCGCGACCCACGGGCCCACCACCCACACGCCGGCGTATGCGCCGATCGCGTAGAGGCTGCCGTGGGCCATGTTGAGGATCTTCTGCACGCCGTAGATCAGCGTGAGGCCCAGGGCCGCCAGGAACAACCAGGCGGCGTACATGGCGCCGTCGACGAGGACGGCATAAAAAAGCGACATGCGCGTTCTCCAGCACACCTGGCGGGGCGGCACACGCCACCCCGCACAGGCTTGTGCAATTACTTCTTCAGGCCGCCCTTGATCCAGTCGATGGACTTCACGCCTTCAGGCGGGTTCACCTCTTCCGGGGCGTAGCGCTTGACGTTGGTCATCGTGATCTTGCCGCCCACGTTCTTGACGACACCAAAGGCCGTGCCCTGCACCGCCTGGTGGCCCTTGCCCAGCGCCATCTTCACGTCGCCACCAGGGCCGGTGAAGCTCAGGCCTTCGAAGGCCGCGGCCACCTGCTCGGTGCTCGGGGCCTTGCCGCCGTTGGCCTGCAGGGCCTTCTCATACGCGGCCTTCAGGCCCAGCAGTGCCTGCGTCATCTTGTACGAGGGGTAGCTCGGGTCGCTGCTGAACTTGGCCTGGTAGGCGCCACGCAGCCACGTGTTGATCGGACTGACCGGCGCGAACACGCCGTAGGGGCCACGGGCGCCCAGGATCACGCCATCGGGCAGGCGCACCTTGCCGTGCGTGGCGGTCTCACCGGCGGTCAGCACCGTCAGCGAACGCTTGAACAGGTTGCGCGGGCCGGCCTGCACCACCAGGCCTTCGAGGTCGCCACCCCAGAAGCTGGAGTGCAGCACATCGGGCTTGGCGGCCAGCAGGCTGGAGATCTCGGCGTTGTACTGGCCGGCGCCCAGCTTGGGCATCTGCGAGGTCGTGGCCTCGGCCGTGGGCTTGAGCACCTTCAGCGTGCCTTCGAAGTCGGACCAGGCGTCCTGGCCCCAGGCGTAGTTCTGGTTGATGCCGGCGTAGGTCTTCAGGTCCTTCTTGAACTCGGCCACGTAGCGGGCCGCGCCCACGTTGTCCATCGTGGCGTGCGGCACGGGGCGGAACACGTACTTGTAGCTGGCGTCTTCGAACACACGGGGCGTGCCGCAGTCGAAGAAGGCGGTCAGCTTGCCCAGTTGCTCGGCCACCGGCGCAATCGCCAGACAGTTGCCCGAGGAGGTGTAGCCCACCACGAAATCCACGCCCTGGTTGATCAGGTTGCGGTACTCGCTGACCTGCTTGCTGGTGGCACCGGCTTCGTCGATGTAGACCAGTTCCAGCGGCGCACCGCCGAAGCCCTTGGTGGCGTACGGTGCGGGCACCTTGCCGGCGTTGAGCTGCTCGGCGGTCAGTTCGGCGGCGTTCTTGGCGGGCACGCCGAAGGGGCCGGCGGCGGCGCCGGACATGAAGGTCACGATGCCGATCTTGAGCGGCTTGGTCTGGGCCAGCGCGCTGCCAGCGCTCATTGCGAAAGCGACGGCACAAGCGGCCGAGACAAGGGTGCGGGGGGCGAGGATGGTGCTCATCACATCTCCTGTTGTGGAACTGCTGGGAGGGCCGGCGCGTGCCGGC
>DXIO01000130.1 GCA_019112875.1 Candidatus Aquabacterium excrementipullorum | reverse complement strand
CGGCCGCCTCACCGAAGCGGACACCGTTGTCGCGCTGGTAGACGAGGATCTGCTCGATCTGCTCGGACGAGAGGTTGTTGGCCTCGCTGATCAGTTCGCCGATGGACTTCTCGGGCGGCGGCGGCTGGGTGTTCTGGAACTCCGCAGCCTCGTCAAGGGGGCCCAGGCGGGAGGGGCTGAAAGGAGACGACATCTTTGAAAGCCTTTGGTGTACGTACGGTCAGCGAGGTCAGGCGGTCTTGCCGCGCAGGAAGCCTGAGCCGCCTCCCGTGCCCAGCTTGAAGCGACTGCGGCTGCGCGCCTGGCGGGGCGCTGGCAGTACACCGATGACGGGGATGTCCAAGGCCTGAGGAATGTCGATCACGCTGCGCACGCGGCGGTCGAACAACTCCACGGTCAACGCGACCATCAGGGCCAGCAGGGTGCCGAGCACCAGGGCCACGGCGGTGTTGAGGAACACCCGCGGGAAGGTCGGGCTGACCGGTTCGGTGGCCTTGCTGAGCAGGTAGATGCCGGACTGGCTGGTCTGGCTTTCCAGGTTGGTCTGGCTCATGCGCTCCTGGATGGAATCGTAGATGCGCTGAGCGGTTTCGACTTCCTTCTCCATGACCTGCAGGTCGGTGCGGGATTCCTTGAGCTTGAGCAGGCGCTCGCGCTGCGCCTCGAAGGCCGCCACGGCCTCGGCTTCGCGTTGCTCCACCATGTTGGCACCGCCCTTGACGCTGCCCGTGACGCGATTGGTTTCCGCGCGGATCTGGGAGCGCAGGTTGACAACGTTGGCCCGGGCTTCGACTACCTGTGGGTGGGCATCGCCCATGCGCTCGTTGAGCTCGCTCAGGCGACTCTCCTGGCGGGCCAGGTCGGCCTTCAAGGTGGCGATGACGGGGTTGTTGAGCACCTCGTTGTACTGATCGGGGTTGGTCGCGACCTGTCCGCGGCGGCTGATCGAATCGGCACGCAGGGCACGCAGGGTGTTGACCTGGCTGGAGAGCTCGACCAGGCGGGCCGTCTCGACGTCGAGGCGCTCATCAGTCAGGACGATGCCCTTTTCACGCTGCGCCTCGGCCAGACGCTCGCGCGCCCGCTCCAGCTTCTCACGGGCCGCACTGGCGCGCTCCTGGAAGAACTCGGTGTACTGGCGGGCAGGATCGACCTTGATCTGCACGGTCGATTCGATGTAGGACTGGGCATACGCGTTCGCCAACGCTGCGGCGAACTGCGGGGAGTTGCCGTCGTACTGGATCTCGATGACGTTCGATTCCCGCGACGGCTTGACGGTCAGGCTGCGGTCGATCAGCGCCGCGACCCAGGCGGTGAGATCGCCCGCGCCATTGGTGTCCTTGCGCCACCGCTCCTGCATGTAGGGGCTGTCGGCGAGCTTCAGCGAGCGGACCACGCGTTGCGCCACCGAGGGGCTCTTGATGATGTCGATCTGTGTGGCGATGTAGGAGGTCGCCATCGTCCCGGCCACCGGATAGGGGGACACCGGGTCGGGACGGACATCGGCCATGACCGTGGCCGAGGCCGTGTACTGCTTGGGCAAGACCAGGCTGACGCCCAGCGTGGCGAGCACCACGAACACAATGATGGCCGAGACCAGCATCCACCGGGCCCGTATGATTCGCAGGAATTGATTGAAAGTCATGTGGACTCGGAAACTGCTGGAACTGCTGGAACCTCGAAGCCGCCCCTGATGAGGGGCGACTTCAGGCGTCATCGCTCACTTCAATCCGGACAGGCCCTTGCTCATGGCATCTGCGTCGATCCCGGACGGCGACGACGCAGCAGACGGCACCACCGACGGAGCCGATGCCGGTGCTGCTGCGGATGCGCCGCTGGCGGGCTTCTCGGCGAACTTGCCGATGTACTCCACCTTGGCTTCCGTACGCAGTTCCTTCATGCGCTTTTGCAGCCATTCCTGACGCTTGGTTTCGGTCAGGAATCGCTCGATGAGGGGCTTGGACTGATCGAAGGTCAAGGGCTGAGGACGGCTGGCCACCACCAGCACCGCCTTCATGCCTCCATTACCTTGTTCGTACAAGGCCTGCCCATCCTTGAGGGCTGCGATGCGGTCGATCAGGTTCAGTGGCAACGATTCGGCCGGCTGCGTGACTTGGTTCACGCCGAACTTCAGGCCGGAGTCCTTCAGGGCCTGGGCGAAGGCCGGGACATCGGGGGCCGATTCCAGCTTGGCCTGCAGCGCCTTGGTCTCTTCGGGCGAGCCCTGGATGGTGAACTCCTGCAGCATGTAGATGCGGCGCTGGCTGAACAGACCGGGCTTGGCGTCGAAGTACTTCTTGATTTCGTCGGGCGACGGCGCGCTCACGGCAGCGGACGACACCTTCTCGAGGTAGGCACGCGCCAGGAGATTGCGGCGCTGCGCATCCAGCAGTTGCACGATCTTGGGATCGCGGTCCATCTTGTCTTCTTCGGCCTTCTGGACGGCGATTTCCTGGTCGACCAGGCTCTCGAGCACCTGGCGGCTCGCGGCATCGACCTGCTCGGGCTTCAGGCCGGCCTGGCGTTCCAGCACGAGGTTGATCTGGTGAACGGTGACCTCCTGGCCATTGACGCGGGCCGCGGCCTGGCTGGCCTTGGCTTCCTTGTCGCCCTTGTTGCAGGCCGTCAGCAGGGCAGCCGCCACCAGCACCGGGATGAGGGCCAGGCGGGGCATGGAGAGCGAGCGTTGCTTGTTGTGCAGATCGAAGTGCATAGAAACGTTGATCAAAAAGTTGATGACTCGGCGGGGCGGGGGTACGTGCTTGTGAATCGGGCCGCCCTGATCTGGTTCCCGAGGGTGATCCCTTTGATGACAGAAATGTCGAGTGTACGTGTTACACCAATCGCATTTCAGCCGTTTACAGGCTTTCCAGCCCCGAGGATTCCCGCAAAAAACAGGCCGCACAGTGTGCCCGCCAGATGTGACAGCGGTGAAACAGGAAGGGCCGGCGCTGCACGGGGAATGCGTGGGCAACGCAGGACCGAGGCCCTTCTTCATCCTGGTACGGCGGCATCAGCACGGCGCTCACCAGAGCCCCCATGAATGCGGGGAGACTGGGGCATGGCAACAACAGTCCACGACCGCGCCGACCGTGCCGACCGGAGGCCGGCCCTCCGGCGGCAGGCCTCAGGCCTCCGGGAAGACGTGCCCCCACAAGGCCATCACGGCCTGGCGGTGCGTGTCGGCGGCAGCCAGGGCCTCATCGGTGAGCTTGGTGGGGGCCTCGTCCAGGCGCGCCCGGTGCTGCAGACGGCGCAGTTCGCGGTAGGCCTTGCCGGCGCGGGCACCCAGGCCTTCGGGCAGCAGGCCGACGTCCTCGGCGCGCTGTAGCAGCGCGATGTTGCCGACGTTGTCCAGCAGGCAAGGATGCTCGCAGCTGTGGGCCAACACCAGGTACTGCACGGCGAACTCGACATCGATCATGCCGCCGCGACTGTGCTTGAGGTCGAACTCGCCATCGCCCGCGGCATGGGCCTCGCGCAGGCGCTCGCGCATGGCGGTGACCTCGCCGGCCAGCGCGGCCGGATCACGCTGGGTGGACAGCACGCCACGGCGCGTGTCCTCGAAGCGCGCGGCCAGGGCCGGCTCACCGGCACACCAGCGGGCCCGGGTCAGGGCCTGGTGCTCCCAGGTCCACGCGGTGTTGCTGCCGCGCTGACGCTGGTAGTCGTCGAAGGAATGAAAGGACGTGACCAGCAGGCCCGAGTTGCCATTGGGCCGCAGGGCCGTGTCGATGTCGAACAGCTCGCCGGCCGAGGTGCGCAAGGTCAGCCAGTTCACGAGCTTGCGCGCGAAGGCCAGGTAGGCGTCGATGGGGCTGGGGCTGTCGGGGCCGGCATCGGCATCCGGGGCGTCGTCCTGGCTCTCGTCGTACAGGAAGACGAGGTCCAGGTCGCTGCCGTAGCCCAGCTCCTTGCCGCCCAGCTTGCCGTAGGCGATGACGGCGAAATGCGGCTGGCGGCCCACGGCCCAGGCGGCCTGCTTGCCGGGGCGCTGCTGCAGGTGCGACCAGGCCCAGCGCAAGGCCACATCCAGCGTGACATCGGCCAGCGCGGAGAGGTCATCGGCCACCTGCTCGACCGTGATCAGGCCTTCGACGTCGCGCACCAGGGTGCGGAAGACCTCGGCGTGGTGGGCGCGGCGCAGGGTGTCGAGCAGCGATTCTTCGTCGGCCTGACCGGCGCGGCCCCAGGCGCGGTGGCGCTCCGTGAGGTCCTTCAGGTAAGCCTGGCGGTCGAAGCGGCCGTCCATCAGGCGCGGATCGGCCAGCTCGTCGATCACGCCGGGGTGCAGCATCAGGTAGCGCATGGACCAGCGCGCCAGGCCCAGCAGGCGCAGCAGGCGGCGCAGCACCTCGGGCCGCTCGGCCAGCATCGACAGGTAGCTGTCGCGGCGCAGCAGCGGGTTGAGCCAATCGATGAAGCGCAGCACGGCGGCTTCGCCCAGGGGCGATTCGCCCGGGGTGTCGGGCGGCGCCAGCGCCAGCCGGGTGGCCCGCCCGATCAGCTTGGCCAGGCGCAGCTTGGCCGCATCCGAGAGGATGGCCACGCGCGGCTGCGCGGAGAAGGTGACCACGCGCGCGCCGATGGCGGCAGGCAGCATGGCGTGGAAATCCTCGCTGTCCACGGGCACGGGCGGGCCGCCGCAGGTGCCTTGCTTGCAGTTGTTGGCGGCGGGCGCACGGCCGTCGTGCAACAGCGCATCGAACTCGTTGGCCACGAACTCGCGCACCTGGCACAGCGCGCCCATCAGCTCGCAGGGGCCGTTGCGCTCGTCGGGCTTGCTGCCGCAGGCGGCGATGCTGTCGTCCAGGCCGAGGCTGGCGGCGATCCAGGCCAGGTCGGTGTCGTCGGTGGGCAGCAGGTGGGTCTGCTGGTCGTCCAGGTACTGGATGCGGTGCTCGATGCGGCGCAGCAGGACGTAGCTGTTGGCCAGGCGCTGGGCGGTCTCGGAGGGAATCAGGTTGCGCGCGGCCAGGCGCTGAAGCGCCTTGAGCGTGGAGCGGGTGCGGATCTCGGGAAACTGGCCGCCGCGCACCACCTGCAGCAACTGCACGGTGAACTCGATCTCGCGGATGCCGCCGCGCGAAAGCTTGACGTCGTTGGCGCGCTCGGGACGGCCGGCGGCGCGGCGGTTGGCCTCGTCGCGGATCTTGCGGTGCAGCTGGCGCAGCGCTTCGAAGATGCCGTAATCAAGATACCGGCGGAACACGAAGGGGATGACGACATCCCGCAGGGCCAGGGCGCGGTCATGGCGCTCGCCCTTGGGCATGGCGGCACGCGGCGCGACGATGCGGCTTTTCAGCCAGGCGAAGCGCTCCCACTCGCGGCCCTGCACCAGGAAGTAGTCTTCCAGCATCGACAGGCTGACCACGGCCGGGCCGGAGTTGCCGTTGGGACGCAGGGCCAGGTCCACTCGGAAAACGAAGCCATCTTCGGTGATGTCGCCGATCATCATGCTCAGGCTGCGGGCCACCTGGCTGAAGAACTCGTGCGCGGAAATCTGGCCGGCCAGCCCGCCGCGGGTGTTGTCCACGCCGGCGGTCAGGCCATCCTCTTCATACACGTAGACCAGGTCGATGTCGGACGAGACGTTGAGTTCGCGCCCGCCCAGCTTGCCCATGCCGACCACCCACAGATCGATGCGGCGCCCCTGGCTGTCGAGCGGCGCGCCGTGGCGTGCCTCCTGCTCGGCGATCGCGGCGCTCAGGGCCAGATCGAGCGTGACCTCGGCCAGTTGCGTCATCGCGGACGTGACATCGCCCAGCACGGCGTGCTGCTCCACATCCAGCACCACCAGGCGCTCCAGCACCAGTTGCCGCGCGACGCGCAGGGCCGACACCAGCGGCCGCCCATCGGCCATCAAGCGCTCGATGAGCGCCTGAATGGAGGGGGTTTGCGGAACGCCCGGCTCGATGGAGGCGAAAATGGCGAGTTCGGCCTCATAGCGCCGGCGGATGCGTTGCACATACCGGGCGTGATCAGCCCGTACGGGGCCGATGTCGGCGCCCGGGTGTGGCGCGTCGCCAGTCACGAGGTCATTACTTAAACGCATAAGACAGCAACAGCTCTGTGCTAGGGTTATCGGCTGTCGAACCGACGGGCTGTAACCCGCATGGCCGGTGCCTTGCGTTGCATGCCGGCGTCCGGGCTTGACCGATGATGTCGCTGTTCCATGACCAAAAACATTCCCGCGGCTGACCGCGAAACCTCCGATGATCGGGCCGACCAGGCGCCAGGGCGCAACCGGTGGGCACGGGCGGGTCGGTGGATCCTGATCGCGACGGCCGGCCTGTTGGCCTTGGCAGTGACATCCTGGTGGATCCTGCTGACGCAAATTGTGCCCAAAATCGACCAGTGGCGTGAACCGCTGGCGCAACAGGCCACGTCGACGCTGGGGGTGCCTGTGCGAATTGCCCGCGTATCGGGTCGCGCGGATGGGTGGTGGCCCGAATTGACCCTGGAAGACATCCGCTTCATCGACGCCGCAGGGCGCGATGCCTTGCGCCTGCCGCGTGTCACCGTGCGCCTGTCGCCCAGCAGCCTGTGGCCCACCTCGTTGTGGCGGCGCGAACTGCACGTGGACCGGCTGGTGCTGAGCCAGCCGCAGCTGGACGTGCGCCGCGACGCGCAGGGTGTGCTGCACGTGGCCGGGCTCACGCTGGACACCCGCCGCACCGGCGCCGAAGGAGGCCAGGCCGCGGACTGGCTGCTGGACCAGCGCCTGATCCGCATCGACCAGGGCAGCATCACCTGGACGGACGAATTGCTCAAGGGTGACCCCCTGAAGCTTACCCAGGTGGACCTGAGCCTGCGCAACCGCCCCGGCCTGGCCCGGCGCCTGCACGAGTGGCGCCTGTCGGCCACGCCACCGGCCGCTTTCGGTCAGCGTTTCAGTGCCCAGGCAGATCTGACCCAGCCGCGCTGGTCGCGCCAGGTAGGGCAGCCCGGCGACCAGGAGCCCGTCTGGTGGGTACGCTGGTTCGGCCAGCCCACCCGCGCGGGCGACTGGCGCAACTGGTCCGGCCAGATGGCGCTGAGCCTGCCCTATGTGGATGTGCAGACCCTCAAGCGCCATGCCGCCCTGCCCTTCGAAGTGCAAGGCGGGCGTGGCCGTGTGGCCTTCAAAGCCTCGATGAAACAAGGCCAGCCGCGCGAGATGGTCATCGACGCGGATGTGCAGGCCGTGTCGCTGCGCCTGGCGAACAACCTGCCGCCACTGGCTTTCAAGCAGATCGCCGGTCAGGTGACGGCCGCGCATGAACCCACGCAGACCCGCCTGTCCTGGCAGGGCCTGCGCTTCACCATGGACGACGGTCTGGTGTGGCCCGCCAGCCAGGCCAAGCTGCAATGGCAGCACGCGGCCGCCCCGGTGGCCAAGCCCGGCACCACCCAGACCCTGCTGCCCGAACTGCAGGGCGAAGCCTGGAAGCGCACGCTGGGCGGCAAGCTGGAAACCGACCACCTGGACCTGGCCCTGCTGGCGCGCCTGGCCGATCGCCTGCCGCTGGCCGACTCGCTGCGCAGTCAGCTCGACGACTGGGGCCCCCAAGGCATCGCCGAGAACCTCACCTTCACCTGGGAAGGCCCGGCCGACGCTCCCAAGCGCTACCAGGCCCAAGGGCGCCTGCGCGACATCACCTGGCAAGCCTCCAAGGAGCACCCCGGCGTGGGCCATGCCGACGTGGACTTCAAGGCCCATGAAACCGGCGGCGAGGCCACCCTGGCGATCAAGCAGGGCTGGGCCGAGTTTCCCGGCGCTTTCGAAGAGCCCCGCATCCCGTTGATCCAGCTTCAGGCGGACGTGAACTGGCGCATCACCGCGGGCCAAGCCGGCCAGCCAGCCGCCGTGGCCGTGGAAGTGCCCAAGGCCCGCTTCGCCAACGAAGACGCCCAGGGCGATCTGCGCGCCACCTGGCACACCGGGCCCGGTACCGGCGTGGGCGAAGGCGGCCGCTACCCCGGCACCCTGGACATGAAGGGCACGCTCAAGCAGGCGCAGGGCACGCGCGTGTGGCGCTACCTGCCCGCCGTGATCAACGCCGATGCCCGTCACTACGTGCGCGACGCCGTCAAGGGCGGCCTGGGCGAGAACGTCAGCTTCGAGGTGCGCGGCGACCTGTGGCACTTCCCCTTCAAGGACGACCAGGGCGGCAAGTTCCGCATCGCCGTGCCCGTCAAGGACGCCACGCTGGACTATGTGCCCGGCGACAAGCCCCCAGCCGGCGCCGTGGCCGCCGCGCCCTACTGGCCCGCCTTCACGCGACTCAACGGCACGCTGGTGTTCGAAGGCCAGCGCATGCGCATCGAGAACGGCACGGCCATGCTGGGCGATGTCGGCAGCGGC
>DXIO01000129.1 GCA_019112875.1 Candidatus Aquabacterium excrementipullorum | reverse complement strand
CTACACGCCAGCGTTGTACACCGCGGGTGCGGCCTGCCTGGTGGCGGCCACGGCGGTGATGCTGATCAGGGCCAGATCGGCGGGTGAGCCCGCGTTGGCGCCCAAGCGTGCATAAAAGCGCCTGGGCGCTCGCTAACCCATCACCTGCAGATCGCTGAGCTGGGCCAGGAGCACCAGGTGTTCCACGGCCTTGACTTTCTCAAGGTTGGCCACGTCCGCTGAACCGCCCAGCGCCAGGGCCGGCACGAAGCCGTACATCTCATCGCGACTCAGACGGCCCAGCCGATTCTTGGCGGGCTTGAAGCGGTCGTCGAACTCAAACAAGGCTCTCTTCTGCACGCTGAAGAATGCCTGGGCCGCGAATTCCAGATCGCTCTTCTGCGAAGCAGTTTCCTGCTTCACCACATAGGATCCCGGCGCAAACAACTGCAAGGCGAAGCCCGATCGCTCGCCCCAAATCAGGAGGTGGCCAAAGGCGGTGCGCGCGATGACGTGCAACGCGTCTTCTTCCACCAGCGTGGTATTGCCCAGCCAGGCCTCTAGTACTGGCTCGTAGTCTTCAGGGTTGACCGTCCAGAAGAGGCCGTCAGCGTAGCCGCTCCAGCCATGCTCCTACCAGTAAGCCAGCAGTTGATCCGGCAGTTTTCCCTTGAAGCGGTCCAGGACCTCTTGCGGCACCTCTCGCTAGTCGATCGCGGGCCCGACGGCCCGGGCGGCCTTACTCGGCGGCCTTGGGGGGACGCCCCGGTTTCAGCGGCGCCAGCGCTTCCAGCGCGGCCTTGAGCCTGGCATCGCTCAACCCCACCAGAGCCTGAAGCCCGGCGCGCAGCAATTCACTCTTCTTGGCGGGGCGCTGGAAGCCCAGGGCCCGCGCCTTGAGCTGGTCGATCAGCTTGAAGTCGTCCTGCGGCATCGTGAAGCTGTCACGGACGAGCTTCTGCTTGGGCTTCTTGGCCGGGGACTGCTTCACCTCGGGCGCCGGCTTGGCGGCCACGGCCTTGCGGGCCGGTTTGGCGGCGGCCTTCTTCGCAGGCACCTTCGGGGCCGACACGTTTGTCGCGGCGACCTTCTTTGCAACCTTCTTGGCAACCTTCTTCGCGGCCACCTTGACGGGCGCAGCCGTGGTCGGGGCGGTATCGGCGGGAGTTTTGGCAGACATCACAGGCATCCTACGTAAATCGTATAAATGATTTATACGATAGATGCGTCCGATGCTCAATGATCCCTTCGGCAGGGGGCGCCCTGGTGGCGCGCCCCCAGGGGTGATCAGGGCGCCAGGGTGTAGGCGATCACGTAGTCGCCCCGGTCCGGCGATTGCCGCGCGCCGCCGGCCGAGATCACCACGTACTGCCGGCCGGTCTTGGGCGACTGGTAGGTGATGGGCGTGCCCTGGCTGCCCACGGGCAGGCGGGCCTTCCACAGCTCGCGGCCGTTGCCGCTGTCGAAGGCGCGCAGGTAGTAATCCTGCGTGGCCGCGAAGAACACCAGCCCGCCCTGCGTGGCCAGCGAGCCGCCGATGGTGGGCATGCCCACGGGCATCGGCAGCGTCATCTTCACGCCGTGCAGCACCGAATCGCCCACGGTGCCCAGCGGCACCTGCCAGGCCACCTTCTGCGTCTTCAGGTCGATGGCGGTGAGCGAGCCGAACGGCGGCTTCTGGCAGGGGATGCCCACCGGCGACAGGAAGCGGTTCTTCACGACGGAGTACGGCGTGCCCTTGAGCGGCACGGCGCCCATGCCCGCGTTGACCGATTCGCCGCCGGCAGCGCCGGCCGACTTGTGGATCTGCTGCTCGACCATCTGCACCCACAGGCCCAGGCGCATGTCGTTGACGAAGAGCGTGCTGGTGGTCGGGTCGATCGACAGGCCGCCCCAGTTCATGCCGCCCAGCGAGCCGGGGAAGCTCAGCGACACGTCGGTGCTCGGGGCCGTGTACAGGCCCTCGTAGCGCATGCCCTTGAACATGATGCGGCACATCAGCTGGTCGAAGGGCGTGGCGCCCCACATGTCGGCTTCGGTCAGCGTCTGCGCACCGATCTGCGGCATGCCGACGGACATCGGCTGCTTGAGCGCATAGGGCTCGCCGGGGATGCCGGCGGGCTTCACGTCCTTCTCAACCACCTCGGTCAAGGGCTTGCCGGTGGCGCGCTCCAGCACGTAGAGCTGGCCGGCCTTGGTGCCGAACACCAGCGCGGGCACGGTGCTGCCATCAGGCTTCTTGAAATCGAAGAAGGTGGGCTGCATGGGCACGTCGAAGTCCCACAGGTCGTTGTGCACGGTCTGGTAGACCCAGCGCTCCTGGCCGGTGGTGGCATCCACCGCCAGCATGGAGGCGCCGTACTTGTGGTTCAGCGCCGTGCGCTTGACACCCCACAGGTCGATGGCCGCGCTGCCCACCGGCATGAACACGGTGTTCAGGGCCGGGTCGTAGGACATCGAGGCCCATACATTGGGCGTGGAGCGGGTGTAGGTCTTGCCAGCCGGGGGTGCGTTCTGATCCTGGGGGTTGCCGGGATCGAAGGCCCAGCGCTGCTTGCCGGTGATGACGTCGAAGCCGCGCACCACGCCACCGGGCATGTCCAGGGCCACGTTGTCCGCCACGCGCCCGCCGATGACCACGGTGGTGCCCGCCATCGTGGGCGCCGAGGTCAACTGGTACAGCGGGTCGGCGGCATCGCCCAGGCCTTCCTTCAGGTTGACGCGGCCGCCCTGGCCGAAATCGGGGCAGAAGGCGCCGGTGTCGGCGTCCAGCGCGATCAGCTCGGCCGTGATGGTGTTCATCAGGATGCGACGCTGGCAGAGCGCGCCGGGGGGCACCACCGCCGCGACCACCACGCTGGAGCCTTCGACCGTGGGTTGCTGCACCGGTTGCGTGGCATCGAAATAGGCCAGTCCACGGCAGCGCATCCACACCTTGGAGCGCGCGTTGATCTCGCGCTTCCACTTCTCGGCACCGGTGTCGGCGTTGAGCGCGATCACGTTGTTGTGCGGGGTGCAGACGTAGACGGTGTCGCCGATCTGCAGGGGGGTGAGCTGGTCTTCGGCGCCGTTGCCATCAGGGCTGTCGGCGATGTCGCCGGTGCGGTAGGTCCAGGCCACGCCCAGCTTGCCGACGTTGCCGCGGTTGATCTGGTCGAGCGCGCCGAAGCGGTCGCCGCCCGGGCCGTTGCCGTAGTTCGCCCAGTTCTTGGCGGCGGTGGCCGGGGTGACGGGCACGGTGCCTGTCGCGATCGTTTCGTTGTGGAGACCGTGCGGCTGGAACATCATCCATGCGGTGATGGCCAGGCCTGCGAAGGTCAGCGCCGACAAGGCGCCGAAGGCACCGGTATGAGGCGCCACACGCGCCCGGCGGCGCAGCGAGGGCTGCACCAGGAACACCAGCAGCAACAGGCCGGCGAAGGTGAAGATGCGGGCATGCAGGGCCCAGAAATCCAGCCCGGCTTCCCAGGCGGCCCAGGCCACCGTGGCCACGAAGGCCAGCAGGTAGACCGCCAGGGCCGAGGTGCGCCCACGGACCAGTTGAACGCCGCTGACCAGCAGCGCCAGGCCCATCAGCAGGTAATACCAGCTGCCGCCGCGTGCGATCAACATGCCTCCGCCACCAGCCAGTGCGACACCGATCAGCGCCAGCAGCAACCCCAGGACGACGCTCGGCCAGCGGGCGCCCCCATGCTTGTTCTTATCCGACATGTCGGGCCTCTTGTTTCTCTTGCGTGAACGAAAAAACCCCAGCAGCAGCACAGTAACCATGCGCAAAGGGGGATACCGAAGTAGGGCCATGGCCCTCATGAATGCGGAAATGCGTGCCCACCGACGTGCGCCTCACCACCGATGCCGCAACCGCCAGGCGAGCAGCCCTGCCATGCCGGCATTGACGGCCGCGAAGCAAGGCAAGGCCGCGGGCGTCTGCCCCAGCACCCAGGATTGAAGCTGGCCCAGCAGCACCGAGCACAGGATCATCAAGGTGCCGGACAGGGCCGCCGCGGTGCCCGCGTTCTCCGGGAACGGTGCCACGGCCCCGGACTGGGAACACACCTGGTTGAAACCGTGGCCGAGCATGTAGGCCATCTGCACGAGCATCAGCAGCAGCACGTTCTGCCAGCCGCCGGTAAGGGCCAGCAGGGCAAAGCCCACGCACGCGGTGCCTGACATCTGGCTGGCCAGACGCAGGGCCTGGGGGCGCCCGGCCTGGCGCAGCACGCGGCGGCACAGCATGGTGCCAGCCAGGAAGCAGCCGGAGTACAGCGTCATGAGCAGGCCGACGGTGCCGGGGCTCACGCCCAGGTGCCGCACCAGCACCAGCGACGAGCCGCCGATGAACAGGATCGCCTCGGCATAGGTGAAACCCGCCAGGCCCGTGTTCAGGCGAAATTCCGCATGGCGCAGGATGTGGAGCCAGGGCGCCCATGTCGGCGCTGGCGGGGCATCGGCCTTGGCATTGACCTTTTGCGTGCCGTCGTCGTCCACATGCCGCCAGGTCAGCGCCCACAGCATCAGGGCCAGCACGCCCAGCAGGCCCAGCGTGAAGCGCCAGTCGGCCCACTTGGCCAGCAGGCCGCCGGCCACGCCGCTGAGCGTGGCCGCGATGGCCATGCCGGTCAGGGCGCGGGCGAAGACCTGCTGGCCTTCCTGCACCTCGTAGAGATCGCGCACCAGGGCGCGCACACACACGATCATGGCCGCCAGGCCGCAGCCCATCGTGGCGCGCGCGGCGATCAGCATGGCGCCTGAACCGCTCAGCGCACAAGCGAGGGCGCTGAGCGCGTACATGGCGCCCCCCACCAGCAACACCTTGCGCCGGCCGATGCGATCGCTCACCGGGCCCCAGACCAGCTGCGACAGCGCGAAGCCGAGCAACAAGGCCAGCAGCGTCCATTGCGATGCCGACACGCCCAGGCCCAACTGCTGTGTGATCGCGGGCAGAGAGGGCAGGTACAGGTCCGTGCTCATGGGCTGGAAGCTCAGCGCGAAGGCCACGAAGCCCACCACCGAGGGCGTGTGCGACAGGAAGCGCCGGCTCATGCCAGGCCCCTGCGCGGCGGGCCGAAATGCCACAATGACGCGCGATGTCCACCGCCACTCCCCGCCCCCGCCAAACCACCCCGGCCAAGAAGGCCGGCCGTGGCCGCCCACCCGCGTCCGAACGCGTCAACGACACCGCCAGCCCCGAGCAGGACATCCTGGACGTGGCCACGCGCGAGTTCGCCGAGAAGGGCTTCGCCGGGGCGCGCGTCGATGCCATCGCCGAGTCGACCCGCACCAGCAAGCGGATGATCTACTACCACTTCGACAGCAAGGAAGGGCTCTACCTGGCCGTGCTGGAGAACGCCTACCGCCGCATCCGCCGCATCGAGCAGGCGCTGGAGCTGGGCGACCTGCCGCCCGAACAGGCGCTGCGCCGGCTGGTGGAGTTCACCTTCGATTACCACGTGGACAACCCCGACTTCGTGCGCCTGGTGATGAACGAGAACATCCTGCATGGCGCCTACCTGGCCAACTCGCAGGACATCGCGTCCGTCAACCGCTCGGCGATCGACAGCCTGACCGCCGTGTACGAGCGCGGGCGCCAGGCCGGCGTCTTCCGCAAGGGCATCGACCCGGTCGATCTGCACATGTCCATCAGCGCCCTGTGCTTCTTCACGGTGGCCAACCGGCACACCTTCTCGCTGGGCTTCAAGCGGGATCTCACCTCACCCCAGGCCCTGGCACAGCGACGGGCCAGCGTCGTCGGCATGGTGCTGCGTGACGTGGTGCCGTAGCGGGACACGGTGGAGGGGATCATCGGCATTGACAGCAAAATGAACTAATTAGTACATTATTGCACCAACCACTCATTGGCGCTCACGTGATCCACGCGCTTTTCGATGACTTCCTGACGGATGACCGCGTCGCGGCGCTGTTCGACGCGCCCGCGCTGGTGCAGGCCATGCTGTCGATGGAGCAGGCTTTGGCGCAGGCGCAGTCGGAGCACGCCCTGGTGCCCGGCCCCTCGGCAACGGCCATCGGCCAGGCCTGCGATGTGGCGCGCTATGACCTGGACGACCTGCTGCAGGCCGGTCGGCGCGCGGGCAGCCTGGCCATCCCCCTGGTGAAGATGCTGACGGCCGAGGTGGCCAAGACCGATGCGCAGGCCGCCCGCCATGTGCACAAGGGCAGCACCAGCCAGGACGTGCTGGACACCGCCATGGCGATCCAGTCCCGCAAGGCCGTGGACCTGATCGACGCGCGCGTGGGTGAACTGGTCCAGCTGCTGCGCGACCTGGCGCACACGCATGCCGCCACGCCCGTGCTGGCCCGCACGCTGATGCAGCCGGCCACCGTCACCAGCTTCGGCTTCAAGGTGGCGCAGTGGTGCCTGGCGCTGCAGCGCGCCCGCATGGCCTTGCGCCGGCAAGGCGAGCAGGCGCTGTCCGTGCAACTGGGCGGTGCCGTGGGCACCCTGGCCGCCATGGGCGAGCACGGCCCCGCCGTGCGCCAGCGCATGGCCGAACTGCTGGGCCTGCGCGACCCGGGCGGCCAATGGCACACCAGCCGCGACGAATGGATCCGCCTGGGCACCGAGATCGGCGTGCTGTGCGGCAGCCTGGGCAAGGTCGCCACCGACCTGGCGCTGATGTGCCAGGGCGAGATCGGCGAGCTGGCCGAGCCCACGGGCGCAGGCCGCGGTGGTTCGTCGGCCATGCCGCACAAGCGCAACCCCGTGTCCTCGCTGGTGGCGCTGGCCGCCGCACGGCGCGCGCCCGGCCAGGTGGCCACGCTGCTGGGCTGCATGGGCCAGGCGCACGAGCGCGGCCTGGGCGACTGGCAGGCCGAGCTGGCCGAATGGCCGCACCTGCTGATGGGCGCCCATGGCGCCTTGAATGCGCTGGTGGAAGCCTTCAGCGGCCTGCAGGTGGACACCGCCCGCATGCGCCGCAACATCGATGCGCTGCAAGGCCTGGTCTTCGCCGAAGCCGCCACGCGTGTGCTCGCCGCCGTGCTGGGCCAGGCACAGGCCCACCACCTGATGGAACAGCTGTCCAAGCAGGCGGTGGCCGAAGGGTCCCACCTGCTCGACACCACCCTGGCCCACATCGCCGCTGACGATGCGCTGCGTGGCCAGATCGATCCGGCCACCGTGAAGCAGGCCTTCGATCCCGAAGAAGCCGCCCATCACCCCGCCGCCCTCACCCAGGCCCTGCTGGCATCCCTGCCCCAGGCCTGAACCCCACACTGCCATGAATCCTTTCGACCACGACCTGGAACGGGGTCTGCGCAACCGCCGCGGCGTCCTGGGTGACGCCTGGGTGGACCGCTCGCTGTCCAAGGCCAATGCCTTCAACGCCGACTTCCAGGCTTTCATCAACCGCTATGCCTGGCACGAGGTCTGGGGCCGCCCCGGGCTGGACCACCGCACCCGCCGCATCATCGTGCTGTCGATCACGCTGGCCATGGGCCGCTGGGAAGAGTTCGAGCTGCACGTGCGCGCCGCGCTGAACGGCGGCGACCCGGCCTCGCGCATGACGGTGGACGAGCTCAAGGAAGTGCTGATTCAGTCGGCCATCTACGCCGGCGTGCCCGCCGCCAACACGGGCCATGCCCTGGCGCTGGAGATCATCAAGAACCTGGGCGAGCCTTTCGCGGCCAGCCTGGCCAGCTTCGCGGTGCCGCAGGTGGCGCACCCGGGCGTGGGCCGCAGCCAGTTCACGGCCTCCTCGCCGCGCCTGCACTACACCGTGCGCGAGCCGCGCAACGGGCAGGCGCCCCGCCGCACCATCGTGCTGAGCCACGCGCTGGGATGCGACGGCATGATGTGGGACGCGCTCGCCAATGCCCTGGCCATCGACCACCGCGTGGTCTGCTACGACCATCGGGGGCACGGCCTGAGCGATGCGCCTGCCGGCCCCTACAACGTGGCCGAACTGGCCGACGACGCGGCGCGCCTGATCAACGAGTTGGGCCATGGCCCTGTCACGTGGATCGGCCTGTCGATGGGCGGCATGGTCGGGCAGGAACTGGCGCTGCGCCATCCGCAGTTGGTGCAGGCCATGGTGCTGGCCAACAGCACCTCAGGCTACCCGGCCGAGGCGCAGGCCGGCTGGGCTCAGCGCATCGCCGGCATCGAGGCCGGTGGCCTGGAGGCCGTGGTGGACGCCGCGCTGCAACGCTGGTTCCACCCGGGCTTCCATGCCGAGCAGGCCGCGACCGTCGCGCGCTGGCGCCGCCGTGTGGTCAGCACCGATGCAGCCGGCTACATCGCCTGCTGCCATGCCATCGCGGGCGTCAACACCACCGACCGCCTGGCCCAGATCACCCAGCCCACGCTGGTGATCGCGGGCGAGCTGGACCTGGGCACGCCACCCGCCATGTCGCGCACGATCGCGCAAGGCATCCCGGGGGCGTCGCTGGTGGTGTTGCCCGAGGCCTCGCACCTGAGCGTGCTGGAGCAGCCGCAGGCCTTCCATGGCGTGGTGCGGCAATGGCTGGATGAGCAGGCCTGATCGTCGTCATCTGACACAGGCACATCGACCATGAGAAAGGGCCCCGCGAGGGGCCCTTGCCTTTGGCAACGATCAGCGTGAAGCGTGAGCGATGTCGATCAGACATCGAAGAACACGGTCTCCTTGCCGCCATCCGGCGTGTCCTGCAGGCGGATGTCGAAGCGGTAGACCACCTCGCCCGCCTTCTGCTCACGGCGCGCCAGCAAGGTCGCGCGGCGCGTTTCCCACTCGATGCCGTTGAGGATGGGATCCTCCGCATTGGCCAGCGTCTCGTCGCCGAAGTACAGGCGCGTGTGCAGGCCGATGTTGATGCCGCGCGCGAACAGGATCAGGCAGATGTGCGGCGCCTGCACGCGGCCATCCGATCCCACCACCTTGCCGGGCTTGATGGTCTCGAAGCTGTAGACACCCGTGTTGAAATCGGCGCCGCCACGGCCCCAGCCGCGGAAGGCCGGGTCCAGCGGCTTGTCCTGCGTGTCGGCCGGGTGGGCGTACTTGCCGGCCGCGTTGGCCTGCCAGACCTCGATCAGCACGTCGCGCACGGGCGTGCCCGAGCCGTCGAACACCTGGCCTTCGACGATGATGCGCTCGCCCAGCGTTTCGGGCGTGGTCAGCACATGGCCGAAGTTGTTGTCGAAGATCTTGAAGCCGGCCTGCTCAGGGGCCAGGCCGATGTGGACGTAGGGGCCGCCCGTCTGCGAGGCGGTCTCGGTGAAGTGGGTCAGTGAAGTGCTCATGGGGGATACCTTTGCTCAGCGCTCGAACCAGGTGGCCCGGCGACCGCGCAGGGTGATGTCGAAACGGTAGGTCAGGCTGTCCATCGGCTTGCACTCGGGCTTGTCGAGCAGCGCGATCAGGCCGCGCACCTGCTCCTCACCGGGGATGGTGCGCACGATGGGGCATTGCGCGATCAGGGGGTCGCCCTCGAAGTAGAGCTGGCTAATCAGGCGCTGCGCCCAGCCATCGCCGTTGACCGAGAAGTGAATGTGCGCGGGCCGCCATTCGTTGATCTGGTTGCGCCAGGGGTAAGGGCCGGGCTTGATCGTGCGGAACACATAGTGGCCGTTGGCGTCCGTCAGCATGCGGCCGCAGCCGCCGAAGTTCGGGTCGAGCGTGCCGAGGTACTGGTCCTTCTTGTGGCGGTAGCGGCCGCTGGCATTGGCCTGCCAGACCTCCAGCAGCGCATTGGGCACCGGGCGGCCGAACTCGTCGCGCACGAAGCCGTGCACCACGATGCGCTCACCGATGGGCAGGCCATCGTGCGCGAAGTTCGTGATCAGGTCGTTGTCGGCCGCGCCCAGTTCATGGGGCAGGAAGATCGGGCCGGTGCTCTCGGACAGCGTCGGCACGTTGGCGATCAGCGCATTGCGCGGCGAGCGCAGCACGCTGGTCTTGTAGCCGGGCGTGTAGGCGGGTGGGTGCGCCAGCACATCGCGCTGCACGAAGGCGCCGAAGGCGGCGTTGTTCGGGGACTTGGACATCGTCATGTTGTCGTTCAGGAAGAAAATCAAGCGGCGCGCTTGAGGCGCATGCGGCCCGGCAGCGGCACGGAGCGCTGCAGCACGGCCTCGCCCAGCCAGTTCGCGGAGGTCACCGCGCGCTGGGCCACCGTCATCGGCGGGATCTGCTGGTAGTCGTCGTTGAAGACCTCGAAGCTGTAGTCGCCCCGGTAGCCGATGCGGTGCAGCTTGTGGACCAGCTCGGCCACATCGGCGCTGTGGGCGCCTTCGCCCGGGAACACACGGAAGTGGCGCGCCGTGTTGATGCGCTCCTCGACCGAGCGGATCTCGTTCCACATGAAGTCCGACAGCTGCACCAGGAAGATCTTGTCCGGGTCGATGTCATCGAGCAGCGACAGGTCCGTGCGCGTGGCGAAGGCATGGAAGGAGTCGATGCCCACGCCCAGGTTGGGCATGTCGGCGCGGCTGACCGCGTCCCACGCATGCGTGAACTCGTTGATCGTACGCCCCCACGACAGGCCCTCGAAGGCCACCTTGATGCCACGCGGAATGGCCAGCATCGCCAGGCGGCGCAGGTCGGCCGCGATGGCGTCGATGTCGTCGGTGGCGTGCGTGGAGGTGGACGAGCAAGCCAGCAGCACCTTGGCGCCCACGGCCGAGCACATCTCCAGCATGGACTTGGCGATGTCGACCTTGTACGCGCGCAGGCTGCCGGACAGGCCCTCGAAATCGCGCAGCACCTGGAAGCCCGTGACGCGCAGGCCGCTCTGGCGCACCACCTCGATGGCGGCGTCCACACCGTGCTCGTAGCCGACGATGTCGCGCGCGGACAGCATCACCTGCGTGAAGCCGGCGCGGCGCATGGCGTCGAGCTTGAGGTGCAGCGGGCCCGCCAGCGAGATGGTGTCCATCCCGAAGCAGTCGATGTTGCCGTTGAACTGGGACATGGCGGTGCTCCGGTTCAGCGCGCAGCCGCGTGCACGAGCTCGAACGACAAGCCGAAGAGCTGGCCCGAGGCCAGGGCCCCCAGCGTGCTGGGCGGCGAATCGGGCGATTCCACGAACAGCACGCCGCGCTGCTTGAGCAGGCGCACGGCCTCGGCCACGTCGGGCGTGCCCAGGCCGATGCGGTCGAAGGACTCGGCCACATCACCTTCGAGCTCCTGCCCGGGATGCGGCTCCACCAGTTGCACCATGAAGCTGTGGCAGGGGCTGCGCAGCAGGCGGCCACGCGGCAGGATGCCGAAGCGCTCGTCATCCGGGATGGTCGTGAAGCCGAACAGCTCGCGGTAGAACTCGGTCCAGTCCTCGGTGCGCTCCCAGCCGATGTACTGCACGGCGCCGAAGAAGTGGAAGCCCGCGATGGCGGCCGGCTTCTGCTCGACACCGGGGATGGGCACGAAGTCCACGTCGTAGATCGAGAACTCGCGGAAGCGGTCGACGAAGTAGATGCGGCTGCTGCCCACGCCGTGGATGGCGGGGATGTTGAGCTCCATCACCTCGACATGCGTGGGCACGGCCCAGGCACCCTTGTCCAGCGCGCGGCGGTAGGCCAGGCCCGCATCGCGCACGCGCAGCGCGATGGCGCCGATCACCGGGCCGCCCTGCTCGGCCGATTGCCGGCTGCCGTTTTCATCATGCGCATTGACGATGATGTTCATGTCGCCCTGGCGGTACAGCAGCACCTCGCGCGAGCGGTGGCGCGCCACGGGGTGGAAGCCCACGCTCTCCAGCACCTGGCCCAGCGCCTGGGGTTTGGTCGTGAAGTACTCGATGAACTCGATGCCTTCCATGCCCAGCGGGTTGTCGACGTGGGGCAGGCTTTCGCGCGGTTGGATGCTTTGCATGGGGATGCCTTGTGTGTTCGGGGTGAAAAGCCGCTCAGCGCGCGGCGGCGGCGCGCTGCGCCAGGCCGTCGATGGCCAGGCGGTAACCGTCGATGCCGAAGCCCACGACGATGCCGGCGGCCACGGGCGACAGCCAGGACTGATGGCGGAAGGCCTCGCGGGCATGCACGTTCGAGATGTGCACCTCGATCACCGGCACGCCCGTGCCCTTGATGGCGTCATGCAGGGCGATGGACGTGTGCGTCAGGGCGCCCGCGTTGAAGACCACGCCGACCAGCTCGCCCGCGCGGTGCCGCACACCGGCAGAGTGGATGGCGTCGAGCAGCACGCCCTCGTGGTTGGTTTGCAGGCACTCGGCCTTCAGGCCATGCTGCTCGGCGGTGCGGGTGCACAGGGCCTCGACATCGGCCAACGTGGCCGCGCCATAGATGCCAGGCTCGCGCATGCCGAGCAGGTTCAGGTTGGGTCCGTTGAGCACCAGCAGGGTCTGCATATAAGCTTCGGTTTTGCACATCGTTCGCCGGGACATCCGGCATGTCCGAGCAGACTAGGCAAGTGCTCTGCGGACCACAAGACAAAACTGGCCCACTTGCGCGACAATCGCTCGCGCTGCGCGCTGTGCGGCTGATATTGGGGAAACCTCGCATGGAAGACAATGGCTTCGAGATTGACCGCAAGGACTTGATCGAAGGACTGGGCAAGGGGCTTCGGATCATCGAAGCGTTCGACGACGAGCACCCGCGGCTGACGCCCAGCGAAGCGGCCCGCATCACGGGCCTGACGCGCACGGCCGCGCGCCGCTACCTGCTCAGCCTGGTGCACTTCGGCTATGCCGACACCGATGGCAAGCTGTTCTGGCTGGCGCCGCGCGTACTGCGCCTGAGCCAAAGCTACCTGGGCGCGGCGCGCCTGCCCCGGCTGGTGCAGCCTTTCATCCAGCGCATCTCGATGCAGTGCGGTGAAACGGTGAACGTGAGCGTGCTCGATGGCCACGAGGTGGTCTACATCGCGCGCAGCAATTCGCCGCGCGTGGTGTCCATCGGCTACCACACCGGCGCGCGTGCGCCGGCCCACGTGGTCACGCCGGGCATCGTGATGCTGTCGGTGATGTCGGATGAGGCGCTGGACGCCTGGATCGCCGAGCACAGCTTCGCGGGCTTCACCTCGTTCTCGGTGACGGACCCGGAGGTGTTCCGCGAATCGGTGCGCCGCGCCCGCGAGCTGAACTACTGGATCACGCACCAGCAGTTCGACCTGGGCCTGAGCGGTGTCGCCATGGCCCTGAAAGACCGCAAGGGCGAATGCAAGGGCGCCATCGGCATGACGGTGCAGCAACGCGCCTATTCACCCGAGCAGATCGAGCAGCAACTGCTGCCCATGCTGCGAGAGGCCGCGCAGACGCTGCGGCCCCTGCTCTGATCCCCTGCTTCAGAAGCGGTGGATGATGCCCAGCTGCACGCCGTGGATGCGCTGACCATTCACATCGGCCCCCGTGAAGTTGGGGCTGACACCGGCCGAGCCTGACGGGCGGAAGCCGCCATTGGCCTGGTTGGACATCGTCTCAGCCAGGGCCAGCAGCGTCGTGCGCTTGGACAGGTCGTAGAACGCGCCCACCGAGCCGCCCTTGGCACCCGCTTCGTTGTGCGTCGTGTCCACGATCTGGCCGTACAGGGCACCCACGCGCAGGGCCGTCGTCACGCGGTAGTCGGCCGACAGCTGGTAGATGTTGTAGTAGCGATCGACCTCAGGACGCAGGCCCGTGACCAGCGCGCCCACGGCGCCCAGGATGTTGGTACCGTTGTTGCTGGTGGTGGCCGAGCTGGTGCTGTTGTTGCTGCGGATGAAGACCGCATAGACCTTGCCCTGGCCGTAGTCATAGTTGGCGTACAGGTTGTGGTACGACACGTCCTTGTCGTACAGGGCATTGGCGGGCGGCTTGCCCACGATGCCGGCATAGCCCACGCGGAACGGGCCGTTGAGGTAATCGGCGGCCAGCTGATACACGGCCTGCTTGCCGAAGCCAGCGGTGCTTTCGCCCAATGCATAGTGGGCTTCCAGCATCAGGCCGGCCCAGCGCGGCGATTGCCACGAGATGTCGTTGTCGTAGCGCGAGGGCGTGCCGAAGTTGTTGACGATCGAGCCCAGCGTGCGCGAGCCGTAGTCGATGTAGTCGCCACGGTAGAAGATGGCCGTGTTCTGGCGGCCCAGGCGGAACTCACCGAATTCCTTCGAGGCGATGCCCACCCACGATTGGCGGTCGAAGAAGCGCGTGGTGTCCGCCGCCGTGCCCGTGTCGGACGACAGGCCGTGCTCCAGCTGGAACTTGGCGGTCAGGCCATTGCCCAGGTCTTCCGCGCCCTTGAAGCCGATGCGGCTGCGCAGGAAGGCACCATCGTTGAGGCTGGTGAACGAGGCCCCTGAACTGCTCTTCATGTAGTTCAGGTACTGGTCGATGCTGCCGTACAGCGTCACCGTGGAGGTCTGGGCGGATGCCGCGGCGCAGGCGCACAGCGACAGGACGGCAAGGGCGGTCTTGTGGATCTTCATCGTGTCTCCAAGCTCGAAGCTCAAGCGAATGGACGTTGGGGAATGCTGCTCACTGACACCTCTCGGTTCAGCTGCCGGGGCATTTCATCAGCGCGTCTTCCCGGGCGATACGGCCTGCACACACGATGAGCGCGAACATCGCCCACAGTGAGCGATGTTCGCTCTCAACATGGGTTATCCCTGAACCGGGTTCCCCCTCGGCGTGCACCACAAACGACTCAGAACCCCCTGTTCATCGGCATTTCCGGCCGCCACCTTGATCTGGATCGGTGTTTTGAGCCCCTCCGACAAGGGAGAAACCCCGGGTCCGCATGGTGATCGCCCACTGTGGGCGAACATCGCGCAGACCAGCCAAAGAACGGCTGACAGCCTGTAACGAAGTCCCTACGCTGCACCGCATCGATGCACGACCGCCATTTGCGGACGGTCGGCACACCCGCCCTGCCCCAGGGTTCCAAAGGCCGCAGCACAGCAGCCATTGCTTAGGAGACTTCGTCCATGTCCATTCAACGTCGCACCCTGTTGGCCTCCGCGATCAGCCTGGCGGCCGCGCTGACGACCAGCCTGTCGGCCCACGCTGCCGGCACCATCCGCATCGCCGCGCTGCAAGAGCTGTCGGGCACCGGCGCCACCGTCGGCACCAACTTCAAGAACGGCATGGACCTGGCCATCCAGGAGATCAACGCCGCTGGCGGCATCCTGGGCCAGAAGATCGAGGTCACGTACGCCGACACGCAGAGCAACCCCGGCGTCTCCAAGGGCCTGGCGCAAAAGGCCGTCGATGACGACGTGTTCGCCGTGTTCGGCCCGGGCTTCTCCGGCTCGATCCTGGTCAGCATGAACGAGACCAAGCGCGCGCAGATCCCCAACTTCACGGGTGGCGAGGCCGCCTCGGTGACGATGCAGGGCAACCCGTACGTGTTCCGCACCGCCCTGGGCCAGCAAGTGGCCATGCCCAAGGCCGCGCGCTACATGGTGCAGACGCTCAAGGCCAAGACGGTCGCCGTGATCTACGGCAACAACGACTACGGCAAGGGCGGCCGCGACATGATCACCAAGGCCCTGAACGAGCTGGGCGCCAAGGTGGTGGCCGACATCTCCACCGACCCGGGCAAGCTGGACTTCTCGGCCCCCGTGCTGCAGGCCAAGCAATCCAACGCCGACGTGGTCTTCGTCTACACCAACGAAGAGGAAGCCGCCCGCTGCCTGCGCGAGCTGCGCAAGCAGGGCGTGACCAAGCCCATCTTCGGCGAAACGGTGCTGACCGGCCAGAAGGTGATCGAGCTGGCCGGCGATGCAGCCAACGGCTCCATGGCCCACATCGGCCTGTCGGTCGATGCGCCGGTGCCCGCGATGCGTGCCTTCAAGTCGCGCTTCGAGAAGGCCTTCCGCTACATCCCCGATCACAACGGCATCAAGGGCTACACCAGCGTCTACGTGATGAAGGCCGGCATCGAGAAGGCCGGCAAGGTCGACCGCATCGCCTTTGCCAAGGCCATGAAGGGCCTGAAGGTGAGCACGGCCCAGTACCCCAACGTGCTGATGGACGTGAGCTTCGACGACAAGGGTGATCTGGACCGCGAAAGCTTCATCGTGGAAGTGCGCGGCGGCAAGCAGGTCGTCAAGGAAGTGCTGCCGGCACTGAACAAGAAGTAAGCCCCCCTTCCAGACTTCTCCCAGACCTTTCCGTCCATGGCCGCCCGGCACCCCTGAGGTGCCGGCGCAGGCCCTTGCATGCCTGCAAGGAACCACGATGACCGATCTATTCCAACTGCTGCTCTCAGGCCTGGCCACCGGCGGCATCTATGCCCTGGCCGCCCTGGGCTTCACCCTGCTGTGGCAGGCCAGCGGCACCATCAACTTCGCGCAGGGCGAGTTCGTGATGCTGCCCGCCTTCCTGATGCTGGGCTTCAACGCGCTGGGCCTGCCGCTGATCCTGAGCTTCGCCATCACCTGCGTGGTCGCGGTGGTGGTGCTGGGCTGGGCCTTCAAGCGCGGCCTGGCCGACCCGCTGCTCAAGCACGGGATGATGCCCATCGTGGTGGCCACGCTGGGCCTGTCCATCCTGCTGAAGAACGGCATCCGCGCCGGCGTGAGCGCCGAGGCCTTCCCCTTCCCCTCGCTGTTCGGCGACACGGTGCTGCACATCGGCGGCGCCGCCGTGACGGTGGCCGACATCGGCACGCTGGTCTGCGCCTTCGTGCTGGTGCTGGGCACCCAGGCCTTCCTGAACAAGACGGTGACCGGCCGCGCCATGCAGGCCGTGGCCCAGAACACCGACAGCGCCACGGTGCTGGGCATCAACGTGCCGCGCATGGTGTTCTACACCTTCGCCATCAACGCGCTGCTGGCCTGCGCCGCCGCGCTGCTGGTCTCGCCCGCCTACCTGGGCAAGTTCGACATGGGCGAGGGCCTGAGCACCAAGGCCTTCTTCGCCGCGATCATCGGCGGCTTCAACAACTCGCGCGGCGCGCTGCTGGGCGGCGTCATCGTCGGTGTCAGCGAGAACCTGGCCGCGCACTACGTGTCCGCCGCCTACAAGGATGCCGTCGCGCTGGTGATCTTCATGTTCGTGATCCTGGTGCGCCCGCAGGGCCTGCTGGGCAAGAAGGTCGAACGCAAGGTCTGATCGCGCAAGCCCCAAGGAACCAACATGAAGACATCACACCTCGCAACGGGTGCGCTGGGCGCGATCGTGCTGCTCGCGCTGCCCCCCTTCCTCAAAAGCTACGGCATCTACCTGCTCAGCTACTGGCTGGTCTACGTGATCGCCAACATGGGCCTGAACCTGACGGTGGGCTATGCCGGCCAGAAATCGCTGGGCCACGCGGCCTTCTTCGGCATCGGCGCCTACACGGTCGCCATCTTGATGAAGGCGGGTTTCAGCTTCTGGGTGGGCCTGCCCGCCGCCGCCGGTATCTGCTTCGCCGTGGGGCTGATCGTGGGCTTCCCGGCGCTGCGCGTGCAGACCATCTACCTGGCCTTCGCCACCCTGGGCTTCAACACCGCCGTGTGGCTGGTGATGCGCAATGAAGAAGGCTTCACGGGCGGCACCTACGGCATCAACGGCATCGACCGCCCGGCCCTGCTGGGGCTGGACCTGAGCGGCAACCTGGCCTACTACTACTTCGTGCTGGGCTTCACCGTGCTGCTGGCCGTGCTGATGTGGGGCCTGCTGCGCTCGCCCTGGGGCAAGGCCTTCACCGCCGTGCGCGACAACCCCATCCGCGCGGAAAGCCTGGGCGTGCACGTGCAGGCCTACACGCTGCTGTCCTTCGCCATCGGCGCGGCCTATGCAGGCATCGCCGGTGCGCTGTTCGCCAGCCTGGTGGGCTTCATCGAGCCGGCGCCTTTCGCCATCGGCACCTCTTTCATGATGTACCTGATGCTGGTGGTCGGTGGGCCAGGCTACTTCCTGGCACCGCTGCTGGGCTCGGCCGTGGGCGTGCTGCTGCCCGAGTGGCTGCGCTTTGCCCAGGCCTGGTACCTGGCCATCTTCGGCGGCCTGGTGGTGATGATGATGCTGTGGCTGCCCGACGGGCTGCTGAGCCTGCCCGATCGATTGAAGGCGCGACGCCAGGCCCGTGAGGCTTCGGCCGCCCGTGCCGCGCACGCGGCCAGCCTGGGGGATGCACGATGAGCACGCCACAAACAAGCAACAACGCGGTGCTGCAGGTCAGCAACCTCAAGAAGGCCTATGGCGCCATCCAGGCCGTGGGCGGCGTCTCATTCGACGTGCGCCCCGGCGAGATCTTCGGCGTGATCGGGCCCAACGGCTCGGGCAAGACCACGATGTTCAACAGCGTGCTGGGTCAGATCACGCCAGATTCGGGCGAGATCGAACTGAAAGGCCGCAGCATCAAGGGCCTGTCGCCCGTGGCGCTGTCACGCCTGGGTGTGGGCCGCACCTTCCAGACGCTGCAGGTCTTCGGCAAGATGACGGTGCGCGACAACCTGCTGGTGGCCGCGCAGGAGCACCAAGGCTCGATGTTCAGCCGCATGTTCGCGCCGGGCGATTCGAACCTGGGCGCCAAGGCCGATGCGCTGATCGACCAGTTCCACATCCGCCACGTGGCCGACAAGAAGGCCGGCGAGCTGAGCTACGGCCAGCAGAAGCTGGTGGACATCGCCATGGCCTTCATGAGCGACCCGGCCCTGGTGCTGCTGGACGAGCCCTGCGCCGGCGTGAACCCGCGCCTGGTGGGCGAGCTGAGCCAGCTGCTCAAGCGCCTGAACCAGGAGCGGCAAAGCTCTTTTGTCGTGATCGAGCACAACATGGATTTCGTGATGGACCTGTGCCACCGGATCATGGTGATGGTCGAGGGTCAGGTGATGGCCATCGGCACACCGGCCGAGATCCGCGCCAACAAGCAAGTCCTGGACGCCTACCTCGGGAGCTGATGATGTCTGTTGATGACACCTGCATCGAATTCGACCAGGTGACCGCCGGTTATGGCGAGTTCACCATCCTCAATCAACTGTCGCTGAAGGCCAAGCGCGGCAAGATCACCTTGCTGCTGGGGCCGAATGGGGCGGGCAAATCAACCGTGCTGAAGGCCATCTTCGGGCTGGTGCGCATGCGCTCGGGGCGCATCCTGCTCGATGGGCAAGACATCACCGGGGCCAGCGCGAAGGACCTGCTGGTCAAGCATGGCATCGCGTTCGTGCCGCAGGGGCGCAATCTGTTCGGGCAGCTTTCGGTGTACGAGAACCTGGAGCTGGGTGGGATCACGCTGGGGGTGAAGACGACGCATGAGCGGATCCCGGAGGTGCTGGAGCGCTTCCCCAGGGTGAAGGAGCGGCTGCATTCTTCGGCGTCTTCGCTGTCGGGTGGGGAGCAGAAGCAGCTGGAGGTGGGGCGTGCGTTGTTGCTGCGGCCGAAGGTGATCTTGATCGACGAGCCGTCCATTGGGTTGTCGCCGATGGTGGTGGCCGATGTGTTCAAGCTGCTGCGCCAACTGGCGGATCAAGGCACCACCGTGCTGATGGTGGAGCAGAACGTGAAGAGTGCGTTGAAGATGGCGGATGAGGCGATTGCGCTGGAGTCGGGGCGGCTGGTGCTGCACAAGGCTGCCGATGAGCTCTTGGCGGATCCGAATCTGGAGAGGATTTTCCTGGGCGGGGCGCACACCACCAACGCGGTTGATGCGATAGCAACGGTTTGACGCGAACAGGCCGACGGGCCAACACACGTGACCGCTTCAGGCTGATTTCAGTCGTTCCGATTCGCCGCTGGAGTGTCCGGGCTCATCAATACCGGCCATTCCGGCCAAGCAAGCTCCTCGAGTGAAGTCTTACCCGATCGCCCGTTCAATCGCCTTCCCCATCTGAACCAGCGTCAAGCCCAACACCGCTGTCAGTACGCACGCGAAGTAGCCGAAAAAGCTCTCCGGCACCCACCAGGTTGACAGCGAGGGGTAAAGCATGGCGAGTGAGGCGTCCTTCGGCTCGGAGACGGCCATCGCGCGGATGGCGGAGGTGGCGGTGATGGCGATGTGACCACAGACGCCGACCAGCAAGATCATCGCGCTCACCTGGAACAGCGCCCGACCGAGCGCGCTCAGGCGACCACGCCGGGCAATGAAGAACTCGATCAACATCTCGTACATGGTGGACTCCTGTGTGCTTGCAGCCCCGGACGAACTGCCGGGGCCAACGCTTCATTGATGACGGGTGTTGTCCCCCCTCAGGCCGCACGCTGCCGTATGGCCATGCCGCGGTCCGCGCCACAGCCGACCTCCGAGCAGATCGGGCAGCCCGCTTGGCGCACCTTCGAAATCAGGCGTGCCATTGCTCCGGCCCGTGGCTTGAGGAAACTGCGCTGCTCGTAGGCGTCTGGCGCTTGTCTGAACAGCCCGGTCATGAACCCGAGCAAGATCTGCATGCCCCGACCGACAACCTCCATGTTGAAGGCCAGCATTGACGGCTGTGGATCGTCGATGCCGCGGAGGTAGCTGCCATCGCGAGTGCGCTCGGCTTTCGGCACGGACTCCGCCGCAAGTCGCTCGGAGCTGATGTGCCCGCTGCACCAGAGGCACGGTGTTCCGGGACGGACGAGATTGATCCGACCAATCTCGTTCGCCACTGCACCGGCGTCTCCGATAGAGAACTGCACGCCGAGGTCCAACAGCGGGATCAGGTACTGCTGGGCCAGCTGATTCAGGTAGGCACGAGACGTGGTGTTGTCGGTGCAGACCACGATCACGTCACAGCCGACCAAGAAGGGCAGCACGGACCCGTGTTCGACGTTCTGTGTCAGCGCGGTGACCTCGATGTCGGGTGCATGTGCCAATGCGTACGCGCGTGCAAGATCCACCTTGCTCCGCACCTTCACGTCGGTCGGCGCGCTGGCCGGAACCCTCGGCAGGTTCGATTCGTCGAGGAACTCGTCGTCCACCAGGACGAGCCTGCGGGCACCGTGGTGCACGAGAGCCAAGGACGCCAGACTGCCCGTGCCGCCCAGGCCGATCACCGCGAGATTCACGGCGCCCACCAGGTGCTGACCCGCGGTGCCGAGCAGCATGGCTTGGCGTGCAAACCGCTCTCTTGACGTCTGCCGGCCTGGGATGAACTCTCGCCAGCGGTCGTCGTCGACAACCACCGCAGAGTTCAGCACGTCGGCACGGCCGTCCTTGAGGTAAACCAAGCCGGCGCACTCGTCCACGGCTGCGTTCCAGACCAGTGCGATGTGCTCGGGCTGATCGGCCCGCCGATGGAAGAAACCGAAGGACTTGCGGTTGCCAAGGTGGTCAGCCTCGGAAAATTCGACGCCGGAGGCGGTCATCGGGTGGATGTGGGCCATGACGATCACCCTGTTGCCAGCGCGCGCCTGCTGCGCAACGCGTGCCATGACCAGGGGTGCAACTGACGCGATGTCGTGAGCCTGGGCCGCGTAGGCGCTGGGCTCGACTTCGATCACCTCGTCCACCAGGAAGACAACCCCGTCCGCCGACGGTGCACGTCGGCAGAGGAGGAACGCCACGCTTTCGGCAGGCATTGCCGCCCGCAGCAGAGCTGCGAGGCGGCGATGGTGACCGACGCGCATTCGAAGCACGTAGTTCATCGCCGCCTCCGCTCAGTTGGCCTGGCCCAGGCGCACCCGGGCGAAGCGTAGGTGGCTCAAGACGCCATCAGTGGCCGGGTTCCAGCGATGTCCGGGCGGGTAGTGCCAGGAGAAGCGTTGCCAGGTGCGCCCCGCATAGGTTTCCAGCTGATCTGCGTTCTGCGGCTGGCGACCATCCGCGAGGGCAAGTCCGGGCGTCACCCAGAACATGTCCAACGCTGCCAGCGGATAGCCCTGGGGTACCTGCAGCAGGATGTCGGTGCTGCGCCGGTTCCAGTGCGTGGGAAGCTCCTGGGCGCGGGCGATGACAAGGCGACGGGTGCCCTCGTCAACGCACTCCACGCCGCCGCATCGCTCGCGCAAGAGCGCCAGGTCGGCATCGAGCTTTGTCTCGAAGCCGACGTTGCCGCACGGGCTCGTATAGAACCGGTCGTCGTTCTGCACGAGGACCCGCATGCCCGGCAGGACTTGCGCGTCCGGGACGTCCTTCAGCTCAACAAAAACGCCGTCTCCCGACTCGAAGTCGGGATCGATGGCGGCCAGTTGTTCGAAGGTCATTTTCGCCTGGTGCAATGCGCGATCGGCAGGCAGTTCCTGCTCGTTGATCGTGGGCGAGAGCGGCTTGCGCAGGCACGGGTTGTCTTCGGCAGGCCGCGGCCCGTCCGCGACCGAGAAGCGCTCGCGTCCATTGATGACGATGTAGTCGTCAGGGCGCAGGGGGACGTCGCGATCGTCGGCGAGCTCCAGCAGCAGATGCTGGCGGGCCGGGTCGATGTCAGCCAGGTTGTAGATCGCGGCACCAGCGATGAGGCCGCGCGAGATGTCATGGCGGGTGCCCGCCACATGAATTGACGTGTGCATATCGGTTCCTATGGAACAAGGTCATACCGACACCCTCGCGGGTGCCAAGGAATTCGCTTGACGCTCAGGGCCCTGTGCTGCACACTCTTGGTTCTCACACCGGCGTGGCAACACGTCGACCCCAAGGCAAGCTTTCGGGCTTGCCTTTTTCTTTATGGGCTCATGGCTATCCTCCTTCAGTCGAAGAGTCCGGAACCGCAGGCCTTGGCCGGGATGATCCCGTCCTTGACCAGGCGATCCAGGCGGTAGCTGGCCGCCTGCACGCTGGTGCCGCAGAGCTGTGCCAAGTCGAACGCAGATGCCACAGAACGGCAGACCGATAGCGGCATCATGATCGCGGCCGTCAGCGCCTTTGCTTGCCACTCGCTGTCCTCGAAGAAGCGGTGCTGGCCGATCGGTCCGCGCTGCAAGGTCACCGCGTGTTCGAGCACTATGTGCGACAGCTCGTGGATCACCGTGCTGCGCGAGAAGACGTTTTCTTCGGTCACGCCGTCATACACGTCTTCACGCAGCACGATCAGCCGTCGCTCCGGGATGGTGAAAGCGGCGCAGTCGTCCAGGCTGGCGATCTCTTCGGACCGGTACTCGTAGCCTGCCTTGCGAAGTGTGATCTCCAGGGTGCGCCACGCGTCGATCCTGTTGCCACCAGAGCCTGCGACCGTCGGAAGCAGGGGCCTGAGTCGATCGGCGACATCTTCGAGCTTGACGTAGCTCATCGGAGCCACCTTGTAGCCGGACGGTGTCCGGGACTTGGATTCGTTGCCGAGGATCATTTGCGTTTCCTCTCTGGGTATTTGGAGTCCAGCCAGTCGTTCATTTCCTTGCTCGGCTGAGATCCGGACTGCAGGCGACGCGCAAAGGCAGCGACCAGGCGGCGCGCGTCGGGCTCGAGGTCGGCGACGTTGACGACCTCTTTGGATCGCTCTGCGGCGTGGCGCAGCCCCTGCAGCTCCTCTGCAGTCGCGATTGCGCGGAAGAACTCGATCGCTGCATCGACGTACTTGTCAGCAAGCGTCTTCTCGCCGTACTCGATGCCGCTCAGGTACGACGAGCTGATGCCCATCGCCTCGGCCATCGACTTCATCGACACGTCGTGACGCATGCGAAGCATTCGTACTGTTTCTCCGAATGGGGTTAGCTTCATGGTCTGACTCTCCTTGTTGGGGCCGGCTGCTCCGGCGGCGGGGGGTGTGCTGGCTGGTGAATATATTTTCTGAAGTGTACACGACTTCTCTAAAAAGTGAACGCCCCTGTGCGCCGGCTTGGCCGATGCGAGCCTGGGTGACTCGAGACTTGGTGGGCTTGTCCGAAGTCGGCGGCGTACCAAGTCCCGATGGACCGGGCCTGTCGCCTCTGACGGTCTTCCATCCCTGACGCAACGTACACAAACCAGCGGAACCGACTGAGGTACTGGGTTGCGGAACCACTGTGCGGGAGTCGTGAAGCCGCGGTGCCTGGTGGTTTGGCCGAACGGCGTCGACCTGCTCATGACGGGGATGGTCCGGCGAAGCCCTGAATTCATCTTGGCCTGCGCGACCGTCTGGTGTGGGCTGTGCTTGCCGTTCTACATGGAACCGTACTACCGGGATCCTTACCACATCGGCGACTTCATCGACATCGACATCGCCGCCGCCGCCGCAGGCCCTGGACAGATTGAATCGCTCGCGCTAATGCTTCTTGGGGTGATAGAGGTAGCTGCGATGTCAGGCGAGAGGGCTAAAGGCTGGCGCTTTTAGCTGGCTTGACCCGGCTGTTTCGGAGGACTGCTTCCGGCCGGGGTTAGCGTTCGTCGTGGCTTAACGACCGTCCGCTATCGCTGCAAAGCAGCCGGTCGATTCTGTCCGCCGATGGCCGCATCAGGCTGGTTGCGGCCGTGAGATTCGACACCGAATGTCGGCGGCAACCAATAGCTGGTCGCGCGGCACCCTCTAAAGTCTGCCACTTGATACTTAGCGATCACGATGCAATTCTGAATGATAGGTTTGGCGTGGATCGATCGATCGGAACTGGCCCTCTGCCCGACGGGAGCCACTTGAGCGGGCCTTGTGACTGCTGGTTCGCCTTGCGCTGGTCTGCCACGAGGACGCGTCCCCAACCGGTGCCTCCTTCAGGAGGCATGGGAATACAGCCCGTTTGACGGGGTTGTCCTAAATTATGTGGGTGTGCTAGGCTTCTGCAGTGGTGGATATCGCAAATCGGTCTCGAAGGAAAACTTGTGCGCTTCTCCAGCCTGGCAGTTATTGTCGCGATCACAACAGCAGCGGTTGCGGGCGCACAGACAAGCACGAAGATCGATCCGGTCACGGAGTGCTTCCGTACTAATTTCCCACTTGCATTAGGTATGCCTATGGCAGCCGTACCGCCCGAGGTGCGTTTCTATTGCGCAGCCCCGTGGAATTTTCAGACCTTCGAGGCGTTCAGAAAGGCGATAGTGGCTTCCCGTTTCGACTTGGCGGGAAGTGCATCTCGGATGTCATCGGGACTCCGCTCAAAGGCGATCCTTCGGACGCTTACTATGGCTATTTCTGCCGCAGATAAAGGCCCCCCCAGTATGGGTGCGGTGTATTTAACCTATCATGTTCTTCCACTGGCCTACGCGCTCCACAAAGGAGGACCAGATGCCTCTATTGTCGAGAAGGTAATGGACAAGCAAGATGTGGCATCTCTTAGATTGGCGGCAGCGTCCATTAACTGGAAGCTAGCTGTCATTGCGAGAACAGAACAGTTCCCAGCGACGTCACCAGTTCCTCCGAGTGCAACGCTTGCTGATCTTTCAACAGGAATCTTTAAGCACTCACAAACCAAGATGGAGAACTAATAGTTCGAAATCCTAAGAGGAGATAAGAGATGAAATCTAGGGAAGAACTGGTCAAAGACCTTACTGGGGATGTCATCCGTTCCATCTCCCCTGAAGAAGAGTTCTTGCTTGATGAGTTTGATCCGAAAGTCCGAATGGACGGGCAGGCTGCTAAGGGCCCTCGGGGGCTGGGTGCCGAGGTTGCACTCGGTCTACTGCTGCCTTATGTATATCGCTTCTTTGAGAAGGCCGTCGACCGCTGCGTTGCCAAAGCGGCCGACTCTGCCGCGGACGCTCTATTGAAATGGCTTCGCGAATCCACCTCACTCGCTGATCCTGCGGCTCTGAAGGTGGTAGAGCACGAGTTGCAGCAGGCCGGGCTGGATGAATCAAGAGCTGCGGCAGTTGCACCTGCGGTTCTTAAGGCGCTTGCGGAGCATCGTTCCATCCTGGCCGCACCAAAATGAGATCGTTCACTAGCCTAGCTCGTGCGGAGTGGTTTCTTCTTGTCGCGCTTACCTTCCCCATTCCCACGGCTACAGTCTTCGGATGTCTCGTGGGTTACGGCTGCGGGGGCCAGTACTCCCTGGGGAACGCGCTATTTGAGATTATTTTTGCGGGTGGTCTTGCCGCCGCTCTGTCTGTTGTTGTCGATCGTATTCGTCCGTCGCTTGCCAAGGAGGCGGTACATCTGAAAGAAGACTTGCAGAAGAGACTAGCCAGCACCACGAGCGCCACACAACTACATCTGTCCAGCGGTTGGCTACAACGGGCCCGCATTTTGTCAAGTGACCTCAGTATGGGAGCACACGTACGTGGCGTCTTTCGGCCGTACATCGTGATGAGCGGAGGCTTGGTTGTTGGGCTTTTGCGCAAAGACTCTAGGGCTATCTCAATCCTTGCGCATGAGGCATCGCACATTCGTCACTTTGACCAATTGCTCCCAGGCCTTCTGGGGCTTACCGCTTTTGAATCGGTAGGCCGCCTCATTCGGCTTGCAATAGATCGTCCATTTG
>DXIO01000128.1 GCA_019112875.1 Candidatus Aquabacterium excrementipullorum | reverse complement strand
CCCCTACTTCGTCAGCGTGCCCATCCAGCGCGACATGGACGTGGCGCTGGCCGCCCGCCTCGCGCTGTTGCCTCTGGGCGATTTCCAGGCGCTGAACCCGTCGATGAACAAGCCGGTGATCCTGGCCGCCGGCACGCCGCAGATCCTGCTGCCCTACGACAACGCCAGCAGCTTCATGCACAACCTGTCGCGCCACAAGGGCGCGCTGGCCACCTGGACGGCCTGGGTCGTGCCCAAGACCATGCGTTCGGCCGACGCCGCCAAGCGCATCGGCATGAGCGAATCCGATCTGCGCGAGATCAACCGCATCCCGCCGCGCATGCTGGTCAAGGCCGGCTCCACGCTGCTGGTGCCCCGCGCCCAGCACCGTGAACAGGACGTTTCTGAAAGCGTGGCCGACAACGCCATGATGGCCCTGGCCCCCGACCTGCCGCCCATGCGCCGCATGACGGTCAAGGCCCGCAAGCGCGACACCGTGGCCAGCATCGCGCGCCGCTACAAGGTCTCCGAATCGCAGGTGGCGCAGTGGAACAAGGTGCGCGTGGGCGCCACCTTCCAGCGTGCGCAGTCGGTGGTGGTGTATGTGCCGGTCAAGGAAGGCCGCAATGCCCGCGCCGTGGCCGCGCGTGACGATGACGATGCCCCCAAGGCCAAGGGGCGCAACGTGGCATCCAACAGCAAGGCCAACGGGAAGACTGCCGCCGCGAAACCGGCCCGCGTGGTCAAGCCGACCGCCGTGGCCTCGGCCCGCAACAGCGACAACAAGGGCAAGGTTCGCCAAGTGGCTTCGCGCAACAACGTGGGCAGCAAGGCCCGCGTGGTGCCGCCGAGCAAGCAGCAACCCCGCGCACGCGTGGTCGCCGTCAACTCCAATCCTTGAACCTCAGCGATTCAGCGTCTGTCCATCAAGGCATGGGCGATGGTGCCCAGATCGACATATTCCAGTTCGCTGCCGACAGGCACGCCACGCGCCAGACGCGTCACGCGCACACCGCGCTGTTTGAGCTGTTCGGCCAGCACATGGGCGGTCACCTCGCCCTCGGCCGTGAAGTTGGTGGCCAGCACCACCTCGTCGACCACGCCATCGTTGGCGCGTTCCAGCAGGTGTGTCACGCCGATGTCGTGCATGCCCACGCCGTCCAGGGGGCTCAGGGCGCCCGCCAGCACGAAGTACAGGCCACGGTAGCTGCCTGAGCGCTCCAGGGCCGCCTGGTCGGCCGGCGTCTCGACCACGCACAGCAGGCGCGCATCCCGCGTGGGATCCAGGCAGGTGGCGCAGATGCGGTCGCGGCTGAAGGTGTGGCAGCGCTCGCAATGCCCGATCTCATCGACCGCCTGCAGCAGCGACTGCGCCAGGCGCACCGCGCCATTGCGATCGTGCTGCAGCAGGTGAAAGGTCATGCGCTGCGCGGACTTCTGCCCTACACCGGGCAACACGCGCAAGGCCTCGATCAACCGATTGACGACGGGATCACTCACGGCAGCGACATCCAGGGTCTGCGCGCAATGGCAAAAGACAGAAGCGCCGTCAGAACGGGAACTTCATACCGGGGGGCATGGGCATGCCGGCGGTCAGCTTGCCCATCTTCTCGGACGAGGTGGCTTCGGCCTTGCGCACGGCGTCGTTGAAGGCGGCGGCCACGAGGTCTTCCAGCATGTCCTTGTCGTCGGCCAGCAGGCTGGGGTCGATGGTCACGCGCTTGACATCGTTCTTGCAGGTCATCACAACCTTGACAAGACCTGCGCCAGACTGCCCCTCCACCTCGATCAGCGCCAGTTCGTCCTGGGCCTTCTTGAGGTTGTCCTGCATTTGCTGGGCTTGCTTCATCAAGCCGGCCAGTTGTCCTTTGAGCATGAAACGTCCTTTCGTTCAGATGGCGTGATTGTCCGCCATGGCGGCGGCACCGATGTCACAGAGGGGCGATGGAACCCGCCACGATGCGGGCACCGGGGTATTGGGAAAGCAGCGTGTTGACCAGCGGATCCTGCTGGATCAGGGTCTCGGCGGCGGCCTGCCGGCCTGCCCGGGCGGCCTGTTCGCGCAGTGCGGGTGTGTCCTTGGCGACGCCGGCTTCCAGTTCGATGCTGGACTCATCACCCAGCACTTTGCGCAGCGCAGCCGTGAGGCGCTCGCGCTGGGCATCACCTCGCAAGGTCTCGCGTTCCACGCGCAAGCGCCAGACGGATGCGCTGCCTGATTCTTGCACGCCCACGCATTCGGCCTGCATGGCCAGTTCACGCACCAGGGCGGCCAGCAGGCCCTCCTGCTGCATGCGGGCGACCACATCGGCCCAGCGATCGCCCAGGGGCGTCGTGGGCACGACAGGCACGACGGTGCGTTGCACGGCCGCTGGCGTCGACGCTGGCGCGTCCTGGGCAGGCGCCTGAGGGCGCGCGTCCCCCGTGCGAGGCGCAGGCGGCGCTGGGCGAGGCTGGGAAGGCGCATCGAAGGGCTCGTCCTGCGTGTAGGACGGCTCGTCATCGACCACCGGGATGTCATCGTCCCAAGGCGGGCTCTGGTCGGGCTGCTGCGAAGCACGCGGCGCGGCGGCTGGCGGCGAAGGTACGGGACGTGCGGCCGGCGACTGCACGGGTGCGGCAGCGCGGGGCACGACCGCGGGCGGCGCGGCATTCGCCAACGGTGCGGGCGGCGCAGCCACAGGTGCTCGTGCGGGTGCAGGCGCTGCGGCGGGCGCAGCCGGCACCGCTGGTTCTGCACGCGGCGCTGTCTGGACGGAAGGCCCGGACAGCTTGGCAGCCACCGGGCCTTCAGCTTTTGGGTGGTCGCGGCCTCCATCGCCTGCCGGCTTGAACGCCAACCAGCGCAGCAGGATCATCTGCAAGCCAGCGTATTCATCAGGCGCCAGGGCCAACTCGGCACGGCCATGCAGCGCCAGGCTGTAGAACAGCTGGCACTCGTCCGGCGCCAGGCGCTGGGCCAAGCCAGCCCACGGCGCCTTGTCCGGGTCGCTGTCGGCCAGCGAAGGCACCGTCTGCAGCACGGCGATGTTCTGCAGCGCGGCGGCCAGGTCATCCAGCGTGCCTTGCGCGGACAGGCCCAGGCGGCGCAGGTTGTCGGCCGCCTCGATCAAGGCTGGGCCATCGCTGGCGGCCACGGCCTCCAGAATGGTGAGCACGTGCTGCCGGTCGACCGAGCCCAGCATCTGCCGTACCACGGCTTCGCCCAGGCGCCCGGCCCCGTAGGCGATCGCCTGATCGGTCAGCGACAGGCCGTCGCGCATCGAACCGCGGGCGGCGCGGGCCAGCAGGCGCAGCGCACCGGGCTCGAAAGGCACGCTCTCCTGCGTCAGCACCTGCTCCAGGTGCTCGTGCACGGTCTGCATGGCCATCGGGCGCAGGTTGAACTGCAGACAGCGCGACAGCACCGTCACGGGCACCTTCTGTGGATCGGTGGTGGCCAGCACGAACTTCAGGTAGTCGGGCGGCTCTTCCAGCGTCTTGAGCATCGCGTTGAACGCGGTGTTCGACAGCATGTGCACTTCGTCGATCATGTAGACCTTGAAGCGCCCCACCACCGGCTTGTAGACGGCCTGGTCCAGCAGCTGGGAGATCTCTTCGACGCCGCGGTTCGAGGCCGCGTCCATCTCGACGTAATCGACGAAGCGGCCGGAGTCGATGTCGCGGCAAGGCTGGCATTGCCCACAAGGCGTAGCCGTGATGCCGCCTTGCCCATCAGGGCCCGTGCAATTGAGCGACTTGGCCAGGATGCGCGAGACGGTGGTCTTGCCCACGCCGCGCGTGCCGGTGAACAGGTAGGCGTGGTGCAGCCGCTGCTGCGTGAGCGCGTTGGCCAGTGCCTGGACCACATGGCCCTGGCCCACCATGGCCTCGAAACTGAGAGGGCGGTACTTGCGCGCCAGAACCGTCGATGTCATGGCGACAGATTGTAGAGGCGCGCGCGGGTCTGCCCGGCGCCCCCTCATTCACGGGGCGTGTTTTCCTGTGTGACGGTTTTGAACCACGGATTTGGCTCAGAATCCCCACACTAGGATACATGTCGATACATTTGACCCACAATCCAAGGATAAAGCACCTGACCCTGGTCTATGAAATAGTTCCGCCCGGACCTACAATCCGCGGGCGTCTAAACACACGTTAAACGCCCATCAGGAACCAATCCGGGGCGTCACGGGGCAAGTACCGGACGCGCGGAAACCGATTATTGGTTCAGGCCCGAGCTTACTTCGGTGCGTCGTCCCTGAGTTTTTGCCCACCTTTTGTTTTTTAAGGGCCAGCAGTCATGTCGTTTGAGAATTTAGGATTGGCCCAGCCAATCCTGAAAGCCATTTCGGAAGCGGGTTATGAAAACCCCACCCCGATTCAGTTGCAAGCCATTCCCGCGGTATTGAGCGGTACGGACCTGCTGGCCGGTGCACAAACTGGCACGGGCAAAACCGCAGGGTTTACCCTGCCATTGCTGCACCTCATGTCCGAGGCAGGCAAACCCCGTCCCCAGGAACCACGCCACGTCCGCGCGCTGATTCTCACCCCCACGCGAGAATTGGCCGCCCAGGTCGAGGAAAGCGTACGCACGTATTCAAAATACCTGCCGCTGCGATCCATGGTGATTTTCGGTGGCGTCGGCATGAATCCCCAGATCGACGCGCTGCGCCGTGGCGTGGATATTTTGGTGGCCACGCCGGGCCGTTTGCTGGATCACCATCAGCAAGGCACCGTGGACCTCAGCCGCGTGGAGTACTTCATTCTGGACGAAGCCGATCGCATGCTGGACATGGGCTTCATCCACGACATCCGCCGCGTGCTGGCGGTGCTGCCTCCAAAGAAGCAGAGCCTGCTGTTCTCGGCTACTTTCTCCGATGAGATCAAGACCCTGGCCGAGCGCCTGCTCAACCAGCCCAAGATCATCGAAGTGGCCCGCCGCAATGCCACGGCCGACACGGTTGAGCAGGTGGTTCACCCTGTGGACCGCGACCGCAAGAAGGAACTGCTGGCCCACCTGATCACCAGCAACAAGTGGTTCCAGGTGCTCGTGTTCACGCGCATGAAGCACGGCGCCAACCGCTTGGTCGAGTTCCTGCAGAAGCACGACATCACCGCCATGGCGATCCATGGCAACAAGAGCCAGAGCGCACGCACCCGCGCCCTGGCCGAGTTCAAGAGCGGCGATCTGCAGGTGCTGGTGGCCACGGACATCGCTGCCCGCGGCATCGACATCGATCAGCTGCCCCATGTGGTGAACTTCGAGTTGCCCAACGTCCCCGAGGACTACGTGCACCGCATCGGCCGTACAGGCCGTGCCGGCTCGGAGGGCCGCGCGATTTCGCTCGTCTGCGTGGACGAAGAAGGCTTCCTGTCCGACATCGAACGCCTGATCAAGCGCCCCATTCCGCGCGAAACCATCCAGGGCTTCGAGCCAGATCCGAACGCCAAGGCCGAGCCCATCCAACTGGGCCGTCGCGTGCTGCATGGCGGCGGTGGCGCCAAGACTGGCGGCTCTGACCGCGCCGGCGCAGGCCATGGCCAGCAACGCCATGGCGGCCGTCCTGGTGGTGGCCGTGGCGCGGGTGCCGGTGGCGCTCGCCGCGGTGGAGGTGGCAGCGGTGGTGGAGGCGACCGCAGCCGCTTCCGCTGACCCTGCCTTTGAGAAGCTGTGCCGCCCAACAAAAAGGCGGCGCATGGCAACAAAAAAACCCGGCCTAGGCCGGGTTTTTTGACTGGGGCGGACGAACTGTGGGCAGCCGTCCGCTGATCAGTCCACGCCGATTACTTCGAAGCGGCTTCAGCAGCAGCGGAAGCGGCCTTCTTGGCCTTCTTGGCAGCGTGCTTGGCCTTCTTGGCGGGCTTGGAGGCGGCTTCAGTGGCGGAAGCGGCAGCGGCGGGAGCGGTGGCTTCAGCGGCGAAAGCGCCAACAGCGAACATCGAAGCGATCAGAGCGGCAATCAGCTTGTTCATGGAAGACTCTCCAGGAGTATTGAGAAATTGAAAGGTTGCTTGGTAGCAGGCTCGTTTGTGCGGGCCTGTGAAACCTCAACGCGGCCTGTTTTGGCCCGGTTGACACCAAAGCAGCGAAAATTTCTACCTGACTTGAACCTGAAGCGCCGAACGCCGACTCAATCGAATCGCCCTTGGCGCAGCCATTTGGTGGCCACCCATTTTTCGCCCTGGATGACGGGGGCACCGCCGTGCAAGGTCTTCGTGGCGGCGACAGGCTGGCTGTAGCTGAAGAACACGGCATGGCCGGCGATGGGATGCACGCTCAGGCCCGCATCCGGGAACACCGTGGCCCCACCCTCCTTGGGCGTGTTGAGGTAGATCACCACGGTCCCCACCCGCTGCCCACCACGGCGCAGCACCGCTGCTGTGCCTGGCTGGGCCGGATCGAAATAATCGAAATGCGGCTTGTATTCGGCGCCGGGTGCATAACGCAGGACCTGCAGGCCCTCGCCGTTTTCCAGCGGCCAGTTCAGCAGGGAGGCCAGGCGCGCCTCGATCCGCGAAATCAACTCACTCTCGCCGCGGCTGAAGAACATGCCCTCGCTGGTGCGGGCAGCATTGACCTCGCTGCCGCCCGTGGCATGGACCACGGTCTCGGAGCGCGCGAGGCGTGTCGTGGCTTGCGCCATCAGGCTCTCGCACTCATCGGGTGACAGCAGGTCAGCGAACACGACGATGCGCGGGTGCGCCATGCTCAGCACCACCCTCACCGTGCGGTCCACGGCCCATATTTCATGCCCCGCGTCAGCGGACAGGGCCGGCACGGCCGCGACGACAGCGTGCGGCGCCTCGGGGCCTGGCTCCTGATCGCGCAGGTGCCCACTCATCACCTCCTCCATCGCGGCCAGGGCGATGTCTTCCTGCCAGCCGCTGGCTTTCATCGCCTGCAGCACCGCGTCCGCCCCATGGCCTGCACGGGCCTGGGCCACGATCCACTGGCGCAGTTCGTCGGTGACGACTTGGGCGGCTTCGCTCATGCATCCTCCAGTCGGCGGCGAAAGACGAGGCGATCAGGCTCGGAGGCTTCGGGCACGTGGGCATAGCCTTCGGACTTGAAGCTGGTCAGGGCCTTGAGCGTGGTGGCGCGCTTGAGGATGGCGTGGCGCGCCATCAGCCCGCGGGCCCGTTTGGCGTGGAAGCTGATGATCTTCCACTGGCCATTCTTCCAATCTTCAAAGACACATTCAACGACGCGGGCCTTCAGGGCCTTGCGCTTGACGGCCTTGAAATATTCCTGGGAGGCCAGGTTGACGACCAGGTCGTCCTTCTGGGCGGCCAGCACCTGGTTGAGGTGCTCGGCCAAGGTGTCACCCCACCAGGCGTACAGGTCCTTGCCGCGCGGGTTGGCCAGCTTGGTGCCCATTTCCAGGCGGTAGGGCTGCATCCAGTCCAGCGGGCGCAGGATGCCGTACAGGCCGCTGAGGATGGCGACATGCTCCTGGGCCCAGTCCAGGTCGGACGGCTTGAGCGTGGCGGCCTGCAGGCCCTCGTAGACATCGCCATTGAAGGCCAGCACGGCCTGCTTGCTGTTGGCCTTGGAGAACTTGCGTGACCAGGCGCCATAACGGGCCACGTTGAGCTGCGACAGGGCCTCGCTGAGGTCCATCAGCGAAGCGATCTGTGCAGGGCTGTAAGGTTTGATCACATCGATCAGGGCGGCCGATTCGTCCACGAACTGCGGCAGGGTGTGGCGGTCGGTGACCGGCGGGGTCTCGTAGTCCAGGCTCTTGGCGGGAGAAAGCAGGATCAGCATGGGATGTGGCATGTCGCCCCGCATCAAAGGGCGCAAACAATCGATCACGAAACCCCGAGCGTACCAGGGGTGTCACGCCCGGATGGGGCAAGCCTACAATCCGCAGTCTCTTCCCCGATTTCACCCCATGGCCCTGTACCGCATCAAAGACAAAGCCCCCGAAGTGCACCCCAGCGCCTACGTGGCCGAATCGGCCGACGTGATCGGCCACGTGATCCTCGCCGAGGGCGCCAGCGTGTGGTCGCACGTGGCCATCCGGGGCGACAACGAGACCATCCGCGTGGGGGAGCGCTCCAATGTGCAGGAGGGCTCGGTGCTGCACACCGACATCGGCTACCCCCTGACGATCGGCCAGGACGTGACCGTGGGTCACCAGGTGATGCTGCACGGCTGCACCATCGGCGATGGCGCCCTGATCGGCATCCAGGCCGTGGTGCTCAATGGCGCGGTGATCGGCAAGGGCTGCCTGGTGGCGGCCGGCGCCCTGGTGACCGAGGGGAAGGTGTTCGAAGAAGGCATGCTGATCATGGGCTCGCCTGCCAAGGCGGTGCGCCCTTTGACGGATGCCGACCGCATGCGCATGAACATCGGCACGGCCCTTTACGTGCAGAAGGCTGCGGAGTACAAGACGGACATGGTCCGCGTGGATTGAGATCAATGAGCGACGAGCTGCACAAATTCCTGTTCGAAGGCCTGCCCGTGCGGGGCATGCTGGTCCGTTTGACCGACAGCTGGCGCGAGGTGTTGCGCCGGCGCGAAGGGTCCGAGCCTTTCCCCACGCCCGTGCGTCAGTTGCTGGGCGAGATGGCTGCGGCCGGCGTGCTGATGCAGGCCAACATCAAGTTCAACGGCGCGGTGATCCTGCAGATCATGGGCGACGGCCCGGTGAAGCTCGCCGTGGCCGAGGTCCAGCCCGACCTGGCCTTCCGCACCACGGCCAAGGTGGTTGGCGACGTGCCCGCCACCGACAACGGGCATCTGCCGCTGGAGGTGCTGGTGAACGTGGGCGGCAAGGGCCGCTGCGCGATCACGCTCGATCCGAAGGACCGCCTGCCCGGCCAGCAGCCCTACCAGGGCGTGGTGCCGCTGCATGGCGACCAGCGCGAGCCGCTGCAGGCGCTCAGCCAGGTGCTGGAGCACTACATGCTGCAATCAGAGCAGCTGGACACCAAGCTGATCCTGGCCGCCGATGACGACATCGCCGCCGGCCTGCTGATCCAGCGCCTGCCGCTGGAAGGCGAAGGCAATCTGGGCACCCGCAACGAGGACGAGATCGGCCTGAGCGAGCACTACAACCGCATCGCGCACCTGGCCTCCACCCTCACCCGCGAGGAACTGCTGGGCCTCGACGTGGACACCATCCTGCGCCGCCTGTTCTGGGAAGAAGACCTGCGCCGCTTCGAGCCCCTGAAGGACCTGACGGCGCCGCGCTTCGCCTGCACCTGCTCGCGCGAACGCGTGGCGGGCATGCTGCGCAACCTGGGCCGCGAAGAGATCGATTCGATCATCGCCGAGCAGGGCCAGGTGGACATCGGCTGCGATTTCTGCGGTCTGCACTACCACTTCGACCCGGTCGATGTGGGCGAGGTGTTCACCGACGAGGTGGACCACGCACCGGGCTCCACCCGCCTGCAATAAGCCTGAGATGTTGGGCTGAGCCCAGGCGCCTTTGTTGATCAGATCAGCGGGGCGCTGGGGTTCTGCTGCTCGTCCAGCAGGCGCTGGGTGGAGGCGCTCAGCAGGGAGCCATCGGTCGACGACACCGCTGCGGCTTTGGCGATGTCCCCGTGCGCCGTGCTGGACTGGGCCGCGGCAACCGTGGTTGCGGCATGGTCTGCGATGGACGATGCGCCACCGAACAGATCCTGCGCCGGTGCGGCCAGCACATCGCTGGTCTCTACACGGTGCTTGCTGAACCACACGTCGGTCATCTCGTGCTGCTTGCCGTCATTGGTCTCGTAGCTCGACACCAGACCCAGCAGATTGCCGTTGTCCAAAGCGGTGCCGCGTTCGGCGTGCAGGCTCAGCGAGGTGATGCCCAACTCGTCCAGTGACTTGAGCTCGCCTGCGTCGGTCACGCCGTTCTGGTTGGCGTCCACCCACACCTGCAGGTCCTTCCAGTGCAGGTCGGCGCTGGTGATCTTGCCGTCGTGGTTGCTGTCCTGCTCGGCCAAGGCGTTGAAGCCATCGCCCGCGCGGGCGCCTGAAGCCAGTCGCGTGGCCGCACCGAACAGCTCGGAGCCATCGTTGATCAGGCCGTCGTGGTTGCGGTCCATCACCAGCAGGCCATCGGTGGGCGAAGCCCAACCCACCTGGCTGGTGCGGCCGGTGGCCGTCAGGTCGAAGTTCACGCCATGGCTGGCGGCCACGGTGTGCACGCCGTCGAAGTTCAGGTCCAGCACGATGGGCGAGGTCGACTGCATCGCGTAGAACTGGTCGTTGCTCATCGCGTTGAGCTGCTCGTTCGTGAACGCGCTGGACTGCGTCATCGACATGGCGGCCAGGTCGGCCGTCTCGAAGGCGGCGATCTGCATCGTGGTGAAGGCCACGATCTGGTCGGGCGTGAACGCCTTGGCCTGGACCACGCTCATGGCGGCGATGTCTTCGGTGCTGATCGCCATGATCTGGTCGACCGTGAGCGCCTGCAGGCTGGAGTACTTGAGTGATGCGAACTGCGTCGTGCTCAGCGAGGCGATCACGTCGGTGGACAGCGCGGCGGTGCCGGCAACGGAGAACGCGGCGATGTCCGCGGCACTCATGGCCGAGACGTGGCTCACCGTGAGCACCGACATCTGCTCGGTGGTGAGGGCCGCCACCTGCGCCGTGCTCAAGGCGGCGATCTCGTGGCTGCCGAAGCCGCCGATCACATCGGCGCTCAGGCCCTTGATGCCGGCGCCAGACAAGGCGGTGAGCTGGGCCGTGGACCAAGCGTTGACTTGCTCCAGCGACAAGGCATGCACCTGGCTGGACGACAGCGCCTGCACATCGCGCGTTTCCATCGCGGCGAGCTGGTCGGCCTGGAACACGGACACCTGCGAGGTGCTGAGCCAGCCGAACTGCGCGGTGCTCAGGGCGATGACCTGCGCCGTGCCCAGGGAGACGATGTCGTCGAGTTCCAGCGCGGCGATCTGGCCAGAGCCGAGGACCGCGACCTGGGCCGTGCCCAAGGCACCGATCTGGTCGGCGCGCAAGGCCGCGATCTGGTCGGAGCCCAGAGCCGCGATCTGGCCAGTCGACAGAGAAGCGACCTGCCCCGCGGTCAGCGCGTCGAGCTGGCCATTCGAGAACACGGTCACCGACTGCGTGCCCAGGGCGACGAGTTGATCGGTACCCAGGCTGGCGATCTGATCCTGCGTGAGCGCGCTGACCTGGCTGGTGTTCAAGGCATGGATCTGCGCCGTGCTCAAAGCCTGCGTCTGCTCCACACCCAACACGGCGATCGCGGCGGTGCTCAGCACGGCCAGGGCGGCGGTGTTGAGCGCGGCGATGTCCTGCGTTTCGATGACGGTGACCTGCTCGGTGGTGAAGGCCTGCATCTGCGTGCTGGACAGCGACGCGAAGTGCGAGGTGCTCAGCGCGATGACGTCGTCATAAGACAGCGAAGCGATCTGCGTGGAGGTCAGTGCATTGACCTGCGCCACGCTCAGCGAGGCGATCTGGTCGGCATTGAGGGCGTCGATCTGCTCGGTGCCCATCACGCGCAGCATGGCGGTGCCCAGCGTGGCCAGGTCTTCGGTTTCCAAGGCTGCAATCTGATCGGGCGTGAGCGCCCTCACCTGCTCGGAGCCCAGGGCCGCGATCTGCTGCGTGCCCAGCGCGAGGATCTGGGCGGGCGTGAGCGCGGCGATCTGGTCGGTGCCCATGGCGTGCAGCGCCACGGTGTTCAGCGCGGCCACGTCCTGGGTTTCCAGCACCGTGATCTGCTCGGTGGTCAGGGCGCGTGCCTGCGTGCTGGAGAGCGCCGCGAACTGGGCCGTGCTCAGGGCCATCACGCTGGGATAAGACAGCGAGGCGATCTGCGCCGTGCTCAGGCCATTGACCTGCTCATTGCCCAGGGCCGCGATCTGGGCCGTGGTGAAGGCGTCGAGTTGCTCGATGCTCAGGGTGCGCAGCGTGGTCGAGCTCAAGGCGGCCAAGTCGTCCGTCTCGATGGCGGCGATCTGTTCGGCGCGCAGGGCTTGGACCTGCGTGGACCCGAGGGCCGCGATCTGCGTGGAGGTCAGCGCCACGATTTGCGCCTCGCTGAGCGCGGCGATCTGGTCACTGCCGAGCACGCGGATGGCCGAGGTGCTCAGTTGGGCCAGGTCCCTTGTCTCGATGGCGGCCACCTGCTCGGCCGTCAGGGCCTGGGCCTGCGTGGTGGCCAGGTTCGCGAATTGGGCGGTGGTCAACGCAACGATGCTGTCGGCCGACAGGGAGGCGATCTGCGCGCTGCTCAGGCCGTTGAGCTGGGCGGAAGCAAGCGCGGCGATCTGCGCCGTGGTGAGCGACACGATCTGCTCCAGGCTCATCTGGCGCAGGTTGGACGAACTCAAGGCGGCCAGGTCCACGGTTTCGATGGCGGCCACCTGGTCGAGCGTCAATGCCTTGATCTGGCTGGAGGTGAGCGCGCCGACCTGGGCGGAGGTCAAGGCCGCGATCTGCTCCGCGCTCAGGCTGGAAAACTGGCTGGTGCCCATCATGCGCAAGGCGGCCGTGGCCATGGCGGCCAGGTCTTCCGTCTCGATGGCCAGCACCTGGTCTTCGCTCAGCGCGGCCACCTGCGTGGACGAGAGGCCGGCGAACTGCGTGGTGGTGAACGCGGCGATGTCGTCGGCCTGCAGGGCCGCGAGCTGCGTCGAGGTGAGCGCGTTGAGCTGGGCCGTGGTCAGCGCGGCCAGTTGGGCGCTGCCCAGGGCATCGATCTGGTCGGCGCTGAGGGCGCGCACGGTGCTGGTGCTCAGCACGCGCAGGTCTTCGGTTTCGATGGCCGCGACCTGGGCCGTGCTGAAGGCACCGACCTGCGCGCTGGACAGCGCGGAGAATTGCGTGGTGCTCAAGGCGACCACATGGTCCGTGGTCAGCGCCTGGATCTGGCTGGTGCTGAGCGCACCGACCTGGCGTGTGGTCAGCGCGTTGAACTGATCAGACGTGAATGACTCGATCTGGGCTGCACTCAGCGCACGCACCGCCGATGTCGACAAGGCTTGCAAATCCTGGGTTTCCAGGATGTTGAGCTGGGCCGTGTCCAGCGCGGCCACCTGGGTGCTCGTGAGCGATGAAGCCTGCGTGGTCGTCAAGGCCACGATCTGCGCGCTGCTGAGCGCGTGGATGGCGTCCGTACTCAAGGCACGCACGACGGCCGTGCCCAACACAGCCAGATCGGTCGTTTCGATGGCGGCGATCTGGGCGGTGCTCAGGCTGTTGAGTTGCGAGCTCGACAGCGCGGCGACCTGGGCCGTACCCAGGGCGACGATGTCCTCCGTGCTCAAGGCGGCCAGTTGTGCCGTACCCAGGGCCTTGATCTGGGTGGTCGTGATCGCGGCCACCTGCTCCGTGTGAAGCGCAGCGATCTGCACCGTGCCAAGCCCCTTCAGGCTGGCCGTGGACCAGGCCGCCAGGTCGGCAGTTTCCAGGTTGGCGATCTGCGAGGTGCTCAGAGCCGCGATCTGCGCGCTGCCCAGCGCCGCCGCCTGGGCGGTGCTCAAGGCGTTCAAATCCGCCGTTGACCAGCCTCCCACCTGCGCGGTGCTCAGTCCCACGATCTGGCGTGTGCTCAGCGCCGCGATCTGATCGGTGCTCAAGGCATCGAGCTGCGCAATGCTCAGGCCTCTCAAAGCGTTGCTGGACAAGGCCTGCACATCGCGGGTTTCCAGCGCAGCGATCTGCGCGGTGCTCAGGGCCGCCAACTGGTCGCTGCCCAAGGCCGCGGCCTGGGCGGTGGTCAGGTCCACGATCTGGCTGGTGCTCAGGGCAGCGATGGCGGCCGTGCCCAGGGTGCGCAGCACGGCGGTGCCCATCGCATTGAAATCGGCCGAACTCAGCACGGCGATCTGCGCCGAGCTCAAGGCATTGACCTGCGCGCTGGACAAGGCCGCGAACTGGCCGGTGGTCATTGCCACCACGTCGTCGGTGGCGATGGCGGCAACCTGCGCCGTGGTCAAGGCCTTGATCTGCGCGGTGGTCAGGGCGGCCACCTGGCTGGTGGTCAGCGCTTCGATCTGGGCCGAGCCGAAGCCTCGGATGGACACGGTGCTCAGGGCCCGCAGGTCCACGGTTTCCAACTGGGCCACTTGCGCCGTGGTCAGCGCGGCCAGTTGGGCGCTTTCCAGGGTGGCGGCCTGCAGCGTGCTCAGCGCGACGATGTCCTCGGTGCTGAGCGCGGCCACCTGGGCCGTGGTCAGCGCCTTGATCTGCGCGCTGCCCATGCCAGCCACTTGTGCCGAGGTCAGCGCTTCGATCTGCGCCGTGCTCATGGCCCGCAAGGCCGCGGTGGACAAGGCCCGTACATCGGCCGTTTCCATCGCGGCCACCTGGGCCGTGCTCAGGCCGGTCACCTGGCTGCTGCTGAGCGAAGCCACCTGCGTGGAGCTCAGGGCGGCCACCTCGGCCGTGGTCAAGGCGCGCAGGGCATCGCTGCCCCAACCACGCAAGGCGGCGGTCTGCAAGGCCGCCAGATCGGCGGTTTCAAAGGCGGCGATCTGCGCCGTGCCCAGTGCCGCCAGCTGCGTGCTCGACAGCACCGCCACCTGCGATGTGGTCAGCGCGGCGATGTCCTGCGTCTGCAGGGCCGCGATCTGTTCGGTTCCCAGCACCCGGATGTGCGCGGTGTTCAGGGCGGCCACCTGGGCCGTGCTCAAGGCCTCGATCTGGCTGGTGCTGAAGGCCTTGAGGGCCGTGGTGCCCAGCGAACGGATGTTCAGCGTCTCCAGTGCGGCCACCTGCTGGGTGACCAGGGCCGAGGCCTGGCTGCTGTTGAGCGTGGCCACCTGCTGGGTGTTCAGCGCTGCCACCTGCTGCGTACCAAGGGCCGCCACCTGTTCCGTCGCCAGGCCCTTGACCTGACCGGTGGTCAGAGCCGCCACCTGGCTGCTGCCGAGCGCCGCGACTTGCTGCGTGCCCAGGGCCTGCAAGGCCGTGCTGGTGACGCTGCGCAGATCCGCCGTCTCCAGCGCGCTCACCTGCGAGGTGGTCAGGCCCGCCACCTGCGTGCTGGTCAGCGACGCGGCCTGTGCCGTGGTCAGGGCCGCCACCGCATGGGTGCTCAGCGCCTGCACGGCCTCGGTGCCCAGGCCACGAACCGACGATGTCTGCAGCGCGGCGACACTGCCCGTGCTCAGGGCGCTCACTTGTGCCGTGGCCAGGGCGCTCACCTGCGTGCTGGTCAGCACCCCGGCCTGAGAGGTGACCAGCGCGGCCACCTGCTCCGTCTTGAGCGCCTGCACCTGCACTGTCTCCAACGCCTTGACCTGAGCCGTGCTCAACGCCTGCACTTGTGTGGTCGCGAGTGCTTCGATCTGGGCCGTGCTCAGGCTCTTGAGCGACGTGGTGTTGATGGCGCGGATGTCGGCCGTTTCCATCTGGCCGATCTGTGTGGTGCTCAGCACACCGACCTGGCTGGTGCTGAGCACCGCCACCTGCGTGGTGTTCAGCGCGCGCAGTTCTTCGCTTTCCAGCGACGCGATCTGCGTGGTCGTGAGCGCCTTGATCTGCGTGGTCGTGAAGGCGTTGACCTGGCTGGTGGTCAATGCCGCCAGCTGCGCGGCGCCCAGAGACTGGATCTGCACGCTGTTGAACACGCGGATGTCAGTCGTCTCGAAGGCCGCGATCTGCGCGGGTGTCAGCGACAGCAGCGCGGTGGTGCCCAGCGCGCCGATCTGGCTCGTGGTGAGGGCCGCGATCTGCGCGGTGGAGAACACGGCCCAGTCGTCCGTGCCGAGGGTCGCGATCGACTTCGCCGACAGCGACGCGATCTGCGCGGTAGACAAACTGGTGATCAGCGAAGCCATCGTTCTCGAAACCCTCAGGTACCGTCAGACCAGTCGACGGCTTACCGTTCAGTATCGGCGTGGGCTTGAGAGGCTGAAGCGAGGATTAACAGGCCTTTGCCACGGTTTTCAGTGATTCATCGCGACGACGCGTGAGATCCCACCGACTCAGGCAAGGCGAGCGATTTCATCAAGTGACACCATTGCGCATCGTGCTGCCAGGGCGATCGAATGCAAAGCTTCTCCATGGTGAACGGGTGCTCGAAACCCAACTCGAACGCATGCAACCACAGCCGCTGCAAACCCAGCCGCTGCGCCCACCAGCGGTTGATCGGCCCCTTGCCATGCGTGGCGTCGCCGATGATGGGATGTGACAGGTGCTTGAGATGGCGGCGGATCTGGTGTCGCCTGCCTGTCAACGGACGCGCCTCGACCAGCGACACACGCGTGGTCGGATGACGCGGGTCCATCGCTTCGGGAAGTTCTATGCGGTGCAGGCAGAGGAAGTCCGTCAGAGCGGGCTGCGGCTGCGCATCGGCCGGTGCATCGTCGGGCTTGAGCGCGTGATCGACACGGACTTCATCGGGCATCCAGCCGCGCACCAAGGCCACATAGCCCTTGTCGATCTGGCGCGCCTCGAAAGCCTGGGCCATCGCGCGCGCCGCCTCAGGATCCAGGGCCATCAGCAGCACGCCGGAGGTACCCTTGTCCAGCCGGTGCACGGGGTGCACGCGCTGGCCCAGCTGATCCCGCAAGGTCTGCACGACGAAGCGTGTTTCGTGCGCATCCAGGCCCGTGCGGTGCACCAGCCAGCCGGAAGGTTTGTGCACAGCCACCAGGCGCTCGTCGCGCCACAGCACCGGCAAGGGCTCGTGCGCATCCATGGTGTGGTGGCTCAGGTCGATGCGCGCGGCAGCCAGTGCTGCTCGCACTCGCCGTCGTCGCAGTTTTCGCAGAACCACTTCCAACGGCCACCACCGGATGCCAGGCGAACCTGCCGCGCAGGCGCATCCAGCACACTTTCGATCACCGAAAGCGCCCGTTCGATGCGGCCGATGCCCTGTCCGCTCACCACGGCATAAGGCGCACCGGAGCGCGCCAGGGCTCGGCGGATCAAGGCATCCACGGGCTCGCGCACATGCGGGCCGTCGCGGATGATGCCGTCCTCCACCCAGGGCAAATCCAGCGCGGTCAGCAGCGTCATCGCGGCCTGGGCGTGGTCTTGCTCAGCTTCGGCATACAAGCTGGTGTCGGCGAAGATGTAGTCGCTGTAGACGGCGATCGTCAGGGCGGACGTATCGGCCAGCACCACGTCGTTGTCCAGCGCGGCCTTGGCGATCCGGCGCGTCTGCTCGCGCGCGATGGCCTGCTGCTCATCCACACGTGGCGTGCGGCCGTGCTCGTCGCAGAAATCGCGCAGGGCCTCGCCCACCATCATGGCCTTCAGACCACGGCTTTGCAGGATGCGCGTCAGCTCGCGCACCAGCGTGGTCTTGCCCGTGCTCTCCGCACCGGTGATGGTGATGATCCGGCCCGCTTGGCTCAAGGCAAGTCTCTCGGTGACAGCGACTCAAAGTCCGCTCAGCGCGTGCCGAGGTGGGATCTGCCCACGCACGATGCCTCGCCACTGCCACCAGCCCCAGGCCGCCAGCACGGCGAACAGGCCATACAGGCCCACGGTGAGCCACAGTTGCTTGTGCGCGAACAGCATCATGCTGACCAGGTTGACCGCCACCCAGCAGGGCCAGTTCTCCACCCATTTGCGGCCGAGCAGCCATTGCCCGACCAGGCTGCCGGCGGTGGGCAGCGCATCCCAGTAAGGCACGTCCGAATCGGTGATCTTGTGCAGCAGCACGCCGATCAAGGGCCACAGCAACAAGGTGATCAGCACGGCCTGCCAGCGACCGCGCGCACTCAGGGTGCGCACTTGCAGGCGGTGTTCGTGCTCGTCCGTGCCGCGCAGCCACTGCCACCAGCCCCACAAGGCCAGTGCCACGAAGACCAGCTGCAGCGAGGCCTCGCCATACAGCTTGCTGCGCGCGAACAGCACGCCATACAGCAGCGAACTGACGATGGCCAGCGGCCAGCCCAGGGGGTTCACGCGCAGGTTGAAGATCACCATGGCCACGGACAGCACGCAGGCCCAGGCCTCGAGCCGGCTTACCGGCACGCCCCAGGCCGTCCACCATGGCGCGAGCCACGGATCTGCCCAGGCCAGTGCATCGGCAATGGACACAGCAGTCATTGGAGGGAAGCGGCCTGGCAGTTGAATGCGGGCATCAGGAAGAAAGCGCGGCCTCAGCGGGCCGACGCGGTGATCTGCACGTAGATCTCGTCAGGCTTGACCATGCCCAGCTCGGTGCGGGCGATCTCCTCGGCCATGTCCAGGCCTTCCTGCAGATCGCGCACCTCGGCGGCCACCTGCTCATTGCGGGCCTCGAAGCTGGCGTTGCGCTCGTTCTGCTCCTGCAGGTGCGTGCGCAAGGACATCACGCGCGGCACCCCGCCCTTGCCGAACCACAGCTCGGCATGGACCACGGCCAGCAAGGCCAGCAGGATCAGGGTGACAACGCGCATCCGGAAAGCTTAACAGATCGCAACAACATCGCCATGGCGGATCAGCCCGCGGCTGAATCAGAAAAGGGCCCCGGAGGGCCCTCTTTGGCGTCAGCGCAGGTTGTAGAACGCGCTGCGGCCGGGGTACACGGCCACGTTGCCCAGATCCTCTTCGATGCGCAGCAGCTGGTTGTACTTGCTGATGCGGTCCGAGCGGCTCATGGAGCCGGTCTTGATCTGGCCGGCGTTGGTGCCCACGGCGATGTCGGCGATGGTGTTGTCTTCGGTCTCGCCCGAGCGGTGGCTGATCACGGCGGTGTAGCCGGCGCGCTTGGCCATCTCGATGGCGGCGAAGGTCTCGGACAGGGTGCCGATCTGGTTGATCTTGATGAGGATCGAGTTGGCGATGCCCTTGTCGATGCCTTCCTTCAGGATCTTGGTGTTGGTGACGAACAGGTCGTCGCCCACCAGCTGAACCTTCTTGCCCAGGCGCTCGGTCAGGTGGGCCCAGCCGGCCCAGTCGCCTTCGTGCATGCCGTCTTCGATCGAGATGATCGGGTACTTGTCGACCCAGGTGGCCAGCATGTCGGTCCACTGCTCGGCGCTCAGGCTCAGGCCCTCGCCTTCCAGGTGGTACTTGCCGTCCTTGTAGAACTCGCTGGCGGCACAGTCCAGGCCCAGGGCGATCTGCTCACCGGCGGTGTAGCCAGCCTTGTCGATGGCTTCCAGGATCAGCTGGATGGCGGCTTCGTGGCTGGCCACGCTGGGGGCGAAACCGCCCTCGTCGCCCACGGCCGTGCTCAGGCCCTTGTCATGGATGATCTTCTTGAGGGCGTGGAACACCTCGGCGCCGTAGCGGATGGCTTCGCGGAAGGTCGGCGCGCCCACGGGCAGGATCATCAGCTCCTGCAGATCCAGGTTGTTGTTGGCGTGCGCGCCACCGTTGATGACGTTCATCATCGGCACGGGCAGCTGCACGGCACCGGTGCCACCGAAGTAGCGGTACAGGGGCAGGCCGGCTTCCTCGGCGGCGGCACGGGCCACGGCCATGGACACGGCCAGCGTGGCGTTGGCGCCCAGGCGGCCCTTGTTGTCGGTGCCGTCGAGGTCGATCAGGGTCTTGTCCAGGAAGGACTGCTCGGACGCATCCAGGCCCAGCACGGCCTCGGAGATCTCGGTGTTGATGTGCTCGACGGCCTTGAGCACGCCCTTGCCCAGGTAGCGGGACTTGTCGCCATCGCGCAATTCGATCGCCTCGCGCGAGCCGGTGGACGCGCCGGAAGGCACGGCGGCACGGCCCATGTGGCCGCTTTCCAGCAGCACGTCGCATTCGACGGTGGGGTTCCCACGGCTGTCGATGATCTCGCGGCCGATGATGTCAACGATGGCGCTCATCTGTCTGAATCCTCAAGAAATGTTGAAAGTTATGGATGTGTGGAACTGCAGGTGTCGTCGATGCGTCAGGCCGAGAAGTTGGCTTCCAGGAAGCCGTTCTTCTTGGTGATGCGGTCGAGTTCGACCAGGTTTTCGAGCAGGGCCTTCATGTGCTTGAGCGGCACGGCGTTCGGGCCGTCGCTCAAGGCGCAGGCGGGATCCGGGTGCGTTTCCATGAACAGGCCCGAGATGCCCACGGCCACGGCCGCGCGCGACAGCACGGGCACGAACTCGCGCTGGCCGCCCGAGCTGGTGCCCTGACCGCCCGGCAGTTGCACCGAGTGGGTGGCATCGAACACCACGGGGGCGTTCGTCTCGCGCATGATCGCCAGCGAGCGCATGTCCGAGACCAGGTTGTTGTAGCCGAAGCTGGCGCCGCGCTCGCAGGCCATGAACACGTCATCGGGCAGACCCTTTTCGCGCGCGGCGGCACGGGCCTTGTCGATCACGTTCTTCATGTCGCCCGGGGCCAGGAACTGGCCCTTCTTGATGTTGGCGGGCTTGCCGCTCTGGGCCACGGCGCGGATGAAATCCGTCTGGCGGCACAGGAAGGCCGGCGTCTGCAGCACGTCGACGACCGAGGCCACGGTGGGGATCTCGGCTTCGGTGTGCACGTCCGTCAGGATGGGCACGTTCAGTTCGCGCTTGACCTTGGCCAGGATCTCCAGGCCCTTCTCCATGCCCGGGCCACGGAACGAGGTGCCGCTGGAGCGGTTGGCCTTGTCGTAGCTCGACTTGAAGATGAAGGGGATGCCCAGGGCGGAGGTGATCTCCTTGAGCGTGCCGGCCGTGTCCATCTGCAACTGCTCGGACTCGACCACGCAGGGGCCGGCGATCAGGAAGAAGGGACGGTCCAGGCCGACGTCGAATCCGCAGAGTTTCATGGTGTGCTCCGGTCGTGTCTCTGAGAGGGATCAGGCCTTGGCCTCGTCGGCGGCCTGATGTTCCAGCGCGGCCTTGATGTAGCCGGTGAACAGCGGGTGGCCGTCCCAGGGGGTGGACTTGAACTCGGGGTGGAACTGCACGCCCACGTACCAGGGGTGCACCGTGCGCGGCAGTTCGACCATTTCGGTGAGCTTTTCGCGCTGGGTGATGGCCGAGATCACCAGGCCGGCCTGTTGCAGGCGATCCAGGTAGTGCTCGTTGGCCTCGTAGCGGTGGCGGTGGCGCTCGGTCACGACCGGGCCGTAGATCTCGTAGGCCAGCGTGCCGGGCTTGACGTCAGAGCTCTGGGCGCCCAGGCGCATGGTGCCGCCCAGGTCGGAGCCGGCATCGCGCTTCTGCACGGTGCCGTCGGCGTCCAGCCACTCGTCGATCAGCGCGATCACGGGGTGCGGGGTGGCGGCATCGAACTCGGTGCTGTTCGCGTCGGCCAGGCCGGCCTTGTGGCGGGCGTATTCGATGGTGGCCACCTGCATGCCCAGGCAGATGCCCAGGTAGGGGATGCCGTGCTCGCGGGCGTATTGCGCCGCGACGATCTTGCCTTCCACGCCGCGCTTGCCGAAGCCGCCGGGCACCAGGATGGCGTCGTACTGGCCGAGCTGGCTGGCGGTTTCAGGCGTGAGCGTCTCGGAATCGACGTACTCGATGTTGACGCGGGCATGGTTGTGGATGCCGGCGTGGCGCAGCGCCTCGTTGAGCGACTTGTACGAATCGGACAGGTCCGTGTACTTGCCGCACATGGCGATGGTGACGTCGCGCTTGGGGTTGGCCACTTCGTGGACCAGCGTGTCCCAGCGGCTCAGGTCGGCCGGCTTGGTCTGCAGCTGCAGCTTGGTGCAGATCAGGTCATCGAGGTGCTGCTCGTGCAGCATGCGGGGCACCTTGTAGATGGTGTCCGCATCCCACACCGAGATCACGCCGGATTCGGTCACGTTGGTGAACAGCGAGATCTTCTCGCGTTCATCGGCGGGGATGGCGCGGTCGGCACGGCACAGCAGCGCATCGGGCTGGATCCCGATCTCGCGCATCTTCTGCACGGTGTGCTGCGTGGGCTTGGTCTTGAGCTCGCCCGCGGCCGCGATGAAGGGCACGTAGGTCAGGTGCACGAAAGCCGTGCTGGCCGGACCCGACTTCAGGCTCATCTGGCGCGCCGCTTCCAGGAAGGGCAACGATTCGATGTCGCCCACGGTGCCACCGATCTCGACGATGGCCACGTCCACAGCATCGGCCGTCCCGACACCGGCGCCACGGCGCACGAAATCCTGGATCTCGTTGGTGATGTGGGGAATGACCTGGACGGTCTTGCCAAGATAATCGCCGCGGCGCTCCTTCTCGAGCACGCTCTTGTAGATCTGGCCGGTGGTGAAGTTGTTGGCCTTCTTCATCCGCGTGGTGATGAAGCGCTCGTAGTGGCCCAGATCGAGGTCGGTTTCGGCGCCGTCGTCAGTGACGAACACCTCGCCGTGCTGGAACGGCGACATCGTGCCCGGATCCACGTTGATGTACGGATCGAGCTTGATGAGGGTGACTTTGAGGCCACGCGATTCGAGAATGGCGGCCAGTGACGCGGCGGCGATGCCCTTGCCAAGCGAGGACACCACACCGCCCGTGACGAAGACAAACTTGGTCATTGCGCAAAAGCGCCCGCCGGAAATGCGGGCGCTGCGGTGGTAAAGCGGCATTATAGGCCTTCGGCGCCGACCAGTCTGCCCCTCTTCGGACACGAAACGCGCGGGAAAACACGCTCAGCGAAACTCTCTATGGCGGATGTTTCGACGCTGATTAGACTCGTTTCATTATCCGACAGGCGTGTGTGGTGCAGGGAGGGGATCATGAAACTGTCTGGCGTATTGGGCAAGACCTGGGCTTGCGTGCCACGCAAAACGCTGCTGCCCGCAGGACTGCTGTGCATCGTCACCGGTCACGCGGCAGCTTGGGCGGCGGGGGCATCGTCCGCCGGTGTTCAGCATCTATCTGCCTCGCTCAACGCAAGCGCCAGGACGGAAAGCACCCTCTCCTCCCTGGCCAATGACCCACCGAGCCGGGCAGACTTGCAACGCATGTTCAAGGCCCGCTGTCCGGGGCGCGTGGAACGGCTGCTTGGCGTGGCACTGCCCGCCGAGCGCCCGGACTTCAAGGTGATCGCCGACATCTGCAGTTGTGCCACCCAGACGATGGAAGCTTCGCCCGACACCACCACAGTCGATCAATTTCGAACCCAGGCCGCGCAGGTGGCGTTGGCCTGCAGCAAGAACACCATCACGGCCCACAACGAGCTACGCGCCCGACATGCTCTCGGCCCCTACCTGTCCGCCCAGGGGCTGGATGAGCAGCAGGTGGCGCATTTCAGCCAATGCGCAGCCTCGACACACTGGAAAAACACGGTCGAGACATCCTTGGGCGACGCGAACACGCCCTCCACCAACGCGTGGTGGAGCGTCTGCACGGAGCAGATCGGCCGCAAGGGACTGCCCGAACCTCAGCGCTGAGCAGACCCTCGTCAGCGCAGGCTAGCCACCTTCCTGGTCGGCGGCCATGCCAGCGGCCAGGTAATCCTTGATCTTGTCGACACGCGGGCCGACCTGCAGGATGGCACCTTCCAATCCTTCCGTCGTCACGCCCAGGGCCTCTGCCCAGCGTTTCAGGGAAGCCTTGTCCTTGATGTCGACAATTGCCTTGGACTGGGCATCTTCGGCGGCGGCTTGCGGGGTTTGCGCTTCTGTGACCATGGTCATCTCCTGTGCAACATCTGTGCTGCACGGCAAGCGGCGTGCCCAGCCTCAGCTTCGCCCCTCGACCTGCTGCGGGGCGGGCAGGATGTCGAGCACGCGTTCCGAGGGGCGGCACAAGCGGGTGCCTAGCGGTGTCACCACCACAGGGCGATTCATCAGGATGGGATGCGTGGCCATGGCCTCGATCAGGGCATCGTCATCAAGGGCCGGGTTGTCCAGGCCCAATTCCGCGCACAAGGGCTCCTTGGCACGCAGCAGTTCCCGGGCGGGCTCGCCCGTCGCAGCCACCAACTGGCGCAGGGCGTCGCGGCTGAGGGGTGTCTGAAGGTATTCGACGATCTCGGGCTCGATGCCCGCGTTTCGGATCATCGCCAGTGTGTTGCGGGAGGTGCCGCAGCGGGGGTTGTGGTAGATGGTGACGGTGGAAGCCATGAGGTCAACGAAAAACGGTGGGCGCAAAACCGCATTCTTGCAGCTTCGTGTCCCACCGCTGACGGGCAAGCCAACCCGAGGGCTGGCTCGGGCAGCCTGATCAGCCGTGTTGGCTTTGGCGGTTGCGGCGCGCCAGCACCACGCCGGCGCCCAGCAGGGCCAGCAGGCCAGCGGCCGGCTCGGGCACCGAGGGGGTGACGTTGATGTGCAGGTTGTCGTAGCTCACACCACCTGCCAGCAGCACGGCACTGACCTGGCCCACCGCACCCGACTGGATGGTCAGCCCAGGCTGTCCACCCTGGGTGTAGAACACATTGGCTGCGCTGATCGCATGGCCTGTGGCATCCAGGAAGGACAGGTAGGTCCCGCCGTCCTGCGGGTTGCCGAAGCCGGACAGATCCTGCTGGATCGAGAAGGACGCGATGTCCACGGGGGCATTGAACACCAGCAGGATGGGCTGACCGCTGTTGCTCAGCACATTGGTGCCGGACACCGCAGCGCCCGAGGCCACCACGCCCACGTCGCCATAGAGGGCCGTGGCATCGACCCAGCGGATGCCGCCGGTGTAGTCGCCATATTCATCCACATCCCACTCGACGTCGGGGTTGGCGAAGTGGGCCAGCGAGCCCAGGCTGCCCAGGGCGCTGTTGGCCGTGCTGCCGTCAAGCACGTCGTCGAACGTCAGCGTGACGTCGATGGTGGCAGGCGCGGCCTGAACCGCCAGGCTGGCCAGTGCCAGGGCGCTCAAAGCGATGAGTTGCTTCATCTCGGATCTCCTAGGTTACTGCTGTGATGCGCTCACTTGGCGCCGCCGATGGCGATCTGGCCGAGCTTGAAGAACACGTCGGTGTTGTCGAACACGCCGGTGAACAGCGAGGCGCCGCGGCCGTAGGCGGACAGCGGGATGTCCGTGGCGGTGTGCGTGGCCTGGTCGGCCGGCACCTGACCGACGACGAGGTAGCCGACGTAGGGCGAGGCACCCTCGGCGGTGGTGCCGCTGGTCACGCCGTTGTTGCTGTTGCGCACGTTGGGGTTGCCCGGGTAGGCGTTCAGCGGCGAGGCGCCGTAGAAGGGCTGCTGGCTGTCCTGGGTGGGCTGGGCGTTCGACAGCCAGGTTTCGTAGCGGTCGGCGTTGGCGCCGTAGCCGATCAGCACCTTGCCGTCGATGTCGGTGGTCAGCGGGAAGCCATCGGCCTGGATGCTGTACTTGGGGAACTTGGCGTTGTCGTAGGTGCCCACGACGGCGTCGCGGCGAGCGGCGGTGCTCTGGTCACCACCGGAGGCCAGGCTCTGCAGCGTGGCGGCCGTCACGGTGGAGGCGCCGATGATGGCGGCACCCGAGCATTCGTGATCGGCCGTCACGATCACGACGGTGTCGGGGTTGGCGGTGGCGAAGTCCTTGGCCTTCTGGATGGCGCGGTCGAACTCGATGGTTTCCAGGATCCAGCGGTCGGAGTCCATCAGGTGGGCCTGCTTGTCAATCGACGAGCCTTCCACCATCAGCACGAAGCCATTGGTGTTGTTCTTGTTGAGCACGTTCAGGGCGGCCGTGGTCATCTCGTCCAGCATGGGCTGGTCGGGGAAACCGTAGTCGTTGACGATGGTGCTGACGCCGCGGCGGCCGTTGATCTTGTCGAAAGCCACGTTCATGTTGGACAACGAGAACAGGCCCAGCAGCTTGTCCGGCGTGCCGGCCGATTGCAGCGCGGTGTTGTCCGAGGCGTAGGCGAAACCGGCGGACTTGAAGTCGGCGATCAGGTCGCGGTTGTTGTCGATGGCACCGGCGGAAGCGTTCCAGCCCGCGACGATGTCGGAGGGCAGCACGTAGTCGGAGGCCGTAGCGCGGGCCGAACCGTTGGCGCTGGAGCCCAGGCCGGCGGGCGTGGCGTTGAAGGTGTGCTGGCTGTTGTCGGTGCCGGCGGTCTGCGAGGCATTCTTGGGCAGGAACCACTTGCGGCCACCGCCCATCAGGACCTTCAGGCCGGTCAGGCTGCTGTCGTCCAGGAACTGGTCGACGATGCCGGTGCCGTTGCCGCGGGCCGAGGTGTGCACGGCGTTGGCGGCGGGGGTGGCATCGAACACGTCGGCCGTGGTCACGACGCCCAGGCTCGTGCCCTTGAGGCGATGCAGGTACTCGGACAGGTACTCGATGCGGGGGTTGTCGAAGGCGGCCGAGGTGTCATCGGGGAACACGCCTTCCTGGTTGTTCTGGCCCTTGTTGCCGTTGACGTAGTTCGACATGCCGGGAGCCGAATCGGTCACGATGGAGTTCAGCGAGGCCGTCATCACCATGCCGGTGTACGGGAAGGTGTCCATGGCCAGCAGGTTCTGGGCCTTGCCCTGCAGGTAGCCCTTGGCCACGATGCGGGCGGCCGTGCGGTGGGCCGCGCCCATGCCGTCGCCCAGCATGATGATGATGTTCTTGGCGGGGCGGCCGTTGTTGGCGGTGATGGCCACGACCTCGAAGTTGCCCGTCTTGGTGGTGGTCCCGCCGGCGGTGTCGGTGGCGGTCACGGTCAGGGTGTGCACGCCGGGGGTGCTGTTGGCGTAGCCGCGCAGCGAGGCCACCACGGTGTTGGAGGCCAGTCCGCTGACCAGGCCCGTCTTGACCAGGCTGGTCTTTCCGCTGAACTGGTCGGTGGTCGTGCCGTTGTTGGCGATGGTGGCCACGGTGCTGCCGTCCACGGCGAAGCTCACGGAAGCGATGGTGGTGCCGGCGTCAGGCTGCACGGTGGTCTGCAGATCGAATTTCTGACCGGGCAGGAAGCGCGCCAGCGTGGCGGCGGTGGCCAGCAGCGGGTTGCTCGGCGGGGTCAGGCGCGAGATGTTGGGCGCGGCCTGCGCTTGGCCAGCCAGGGACACGAGGGCGGACATGGCTGCCAGGCACAGGGCGTGGCGCGTGAAGCGGACGTGGGACATGAAACTCTCCAGATGAAAGGTCTTTGGAATCGAGAGGCTGGGAAAGCACCCGGGCAGACCGCCCGCCCCGGATGCAGGAAAGCGAAAGATCAGCGCGCGGCCACGGTGGAAGGCGTGCCTCCCACCAGCAGCCGCGACGTGGCGTCGTCGACGCGCAGGCGAATGGCGGACACCCGGCCGTCGGCCTCGTCAGCCGCGCCCACCTGCAGCGTGCCGGTGAGCTGGATCAGGCCGCGCAAGCTGCGCACGCTCTGCTGGGCGGCAGGGCCGCTGAGGTGCACGAACACGGCGCTCGGCGGCAGGTCGTCGGCCAGGCTCTCGTCTTCATGGCCGTTGGACACCGGCAGCGGCGTCAGGATCAGGGTCCCAGGTGCGCGTGATTCGGTGTCCACCATGTAGCCGATCAGGCGCACGGTCTTGCCGTTCAAGGACAGCAGGCGCTCGCTGGGCTCCAGCCCTTGCGGTCCCACAGGCATCTTGAACATCTCGCTGAACTTGAGCTCCGTGACACCCGCGATCGGCGCCTCGATGGGCAGCCGTACCGCCAAACCGGTGGGGGGCACCATCGGTGCGGCCATCGCGTGGGCATGGCCTTCACGGGGCAGCAGTTCGGTGGCCTGCACGGGCAAGGCGGCCAGTGGAACTGCGCACACCATGGCGGCGATGGTCCACGGGCGGGCCAGAAGGAAGCGGTACGACATCATGGATTGCAGCCTTGCGATGGACGGGGTGATTCACACGCCGTCACGATCGTTCGAAGCTGTGAAAGCACCATGACACGCGGGATAGGCCGAGGCGCGTCAATTCATGTTCGCGTCAGCTTCCTGAAGCACTAGCCACACAACATGACAAGCGCATGTCGAAACGATGACCCTTGCGATATTTCTGCAAGCGGGTGTTGCTGCCCTCAAGCCGTCACGCGCGGTGTCGATGATGCCGGCGTCCCAGCACCTGTAGTACCGCTCATGACCTTGCAATCGCGCCCTGTTCGCGACACGCCTCCCGCCGATGGCAACGTGGCCAGCATCCTGGCCGACCGCTCCCTCCACATGCATTTCCAGCCCATCGTTCGCCTGAGCGATGGCAGCCTGTTCGGTCACGAGGCCCTGGTGCGCGGCCCCGAGAACACTGCACTGCAATGGCCCGATGCCCTGTTCGCCGCAGCGCAGGAACAGGGCCTGTCCATGAACCTGGAAGAAGCCTGCCTGCGTGCCGCCGTGCGCAGCTGGACGCCGACACGCTCACCCGGCAAGCTCTTCGTGAACCTGAGCGCGGAAGCGCTGGTGCATGTGCTCCATTGCGAATCGCTGCAGCGCCGCATCGCCGCGCTGAGGCGCTTTGGCCTGTCGCCCGCCGCCGTGGTGGTCGAGCTGACCGAGCACGAACGGGTGCGTGACCTGCCTGCGCTCGTCGAGGCGCTGCGGCCCCTGCGGGCCCATGGCGTGCAGATCGCGCTCGATGATTTCGGCGATGGCCGCTCCAGCCTGCGCCTGTGGTCCGAGCTGCAACCGGATTACGTCAAGATCGACAAGTACTTCGCGCGCGATGTGGCGCGGCAGGCCGACAAAGTGCAGACCATGCGTGCGCTCGCCCGCATCGCCGAAACACTGGGCACCACCATGGTGGCCGAAGGCCTGGAGACGGCCGACGACCTCAAGGCCGTCCGCGACCTGGGCATCCAGCTGGGCCAGGGCTACTTCCTCGGACGCCCGCAGCCCAGCCCCACGCCCCGGGTGCTGGAGCAAGCCGGGGCCGTGTTCAGCCAGGGCGACATCGCCGTGCTGCCCCACCCTGCCCGCTCGGCCCGCAGCGCCTTCACGGTCGAGCGCATCACGCTGCAGCAGATCGCCATGAGCGTGAGCACCACGCACGACGAGGCCGAACGCTGCTTCCGCGCGGACGAGACGCTGCACAGCGTGGCTCTGCTACAGGACGGCCGCCCGATGGGCCTGCTCAACCGCGACAAGTTCATGGACCGCTACGCCAAGCCCTTCTTCAAGGAGGTCTACGGCCGCCAGCCCTGCCTGCTGTTCGCCAACACGACGCCGCTGGTGCTGGACAAGCACACCGGCATCGACGAACTGACAGGCGTGCTCACCTCGGAAGACCAGCGCTACCTGACCGACGGCTTCATCGTGACGGAAGGCGGAACCTACCTGGGCATCGGCACGGGTGAGAGCCTGGTGCGCTCGGTCACCGAGGTGCGCATCGAGGCTGCGCGTCATGCCAATCCTCTGACCTTCCTGCCCGGCAACATCCCGATCAGCGAACACATCGCACGCCTGCTGGCCAGTGGCCGGGATTTCGTGGCCTGCTATGGCGACCTGAACCACTTCAAGCCCTTCAACGACCATTACGGCTACTGGCGCGGTGACGAGGTCATCCGCCTGGCGGCACGCACCTTCATCGGCTGTTGCGATGCGCGGCGGGACTTCATTGGCCACGTGGGCGGCGACGACTTCGTCGTGCTGTTCCAGAGCGAGGATTGGCACCTGCGCTGCGAGCGAATCGTCAAGGACTTCAACGAGCGCGTGGCCGCGTTCTACGACGAGACGGCGCTGGCCCGTGGCGGCATCGACAGCGAGGACCGCGAAGGCATGCCGCGCTTCTTCCCGCTGACCACGCTCTCCATCGGAGCCCTGTGCGTGGCCCCGGGGCAGTTCGCGCAACCCGATCAGGTCGCCTCGGCGGCCGCCCAGGCCAAGCTGCGTGCCAAGCAGACGGGCTGGGACGTCTACGTGCAAGGCGGCACCGCGCTGGCCGAGACCTGAGCAGCGTCCGATAATGGGCGCACACCACAAGCACAGGAGCACCCATGGCCGAACACCACACCGCCGACGTCCTCTGGGAACGCGGCGATCAGCCCTTCACCGACCGGCGCTACAGCCGCACCCATGTGCTGCGCTTCGACGGCGGCGTGCAGATCGCAGGATCAGCCTCGCCGCACGTGGTACGCCCACCCCTGTCCGACGAGGCGGCGGTGGACCCGGAAGAGATGTTCATCGCGGCCCTGTCGAGCTGCCACATGCTGTGGTTCCTGGACATGGCCGCCCGCCGCGGCTTCCGTGTCGACCGCTACCACGATGCGCCCACCGGCCTGATGCGCGAGAACACCGAAGGCAAGCTGGTGATGGCCACCGTCACCCTGCGGCCAGAGGTGAGCTTCTCGGGCGATGTGCAGCCGGATGCCGATGCGCTGCACGACCTGCACCGCCTGGCCCACGAAGAGTGCTTCCTGGCCAACTCCGTCAAGTCCCTGGTGCTGGTCGAGCCGCGCTGAGCCCACGCGGCGCCTTCAGCGCACCGGAGCCTGAAAGACGTCGGTGATCGGCACCAGGTTCAGCCACTCTTGCTCGGCTTCGGAGCCCGACCCCTCCACCACGCCGTGGAAGCGCCGGAAGTCCTCCCTGAAGCGGTCCAGCGCGCCGTTGAGCCACAGCACGGTGGACAGCACGTTGAGGTGGTCGACCCGTCGCCCGACATCGCCCTGCTTCACGCCCGCGCCGTAGAAGAGCGTCGGGATGCGGTGGGCACCCGTCACATAGGGATCGCCACGGCGCGTGTCGGTGGTGCCATCTTCGTCGAAGGTGATGATCAGCAGGCTGTTGTGGGCCTTGGCCCAGGCCGCGTAGGGCCCGATGTGCTCGCGCAGCCAGCCGTCGGCCACCTTGGCTGTGTTGCTGTGCGCATCGTGCTGCTCGTTGGGCACCACGATGGACACGTGCGGCAGTTGATCGAACGGCAAGGGGCGGCCCTGGGCATCCTGCCTGAACCCTCGGAAGCCGCGCTTGAGCACCGGGTCCCGCGTGGGCTCGAAGCCCAGGTTCACCGACACGGGCAGCACGTGGTTCGCCAGGTCACCGTTCAGGCCGCGCGGGCTGGCCGGGGCGCGCTGGTCCGTCCAGTTGATGGCGGGGTTGTGCTTGCGACGGTAGAAGTCGGTCGTCGCGGCCGTGCCGTCGCAGGCGGCGCCACGGTCGTCGGTGCCGCAATTCCAGCTCGGGTAAGGCAGCGATTCGCTGAAGCTGGCGAAGCTGCGCCCGGACTGCATCAAGGCGGCCCCCAGGTTCGGCGAGGTGAACGGCAACCAATCCTGCGGTACGTTGGCGTTGGCCACGCCGATGCGGGTCTTGCCCGGAGCGGGCAGCGGCTGTCCCTGCCGGTCGAACAGGGCCTGGCCGACATAGGGCGAGCGCGTGTCCTCGAACCATGCGGGCAGCACCTCCTGGTGGTGTCCTGAGAACAGGAACAAGTAGTTCGGCTGGCTGGGCCGCGTGGGCAGGGCCGAGCCGTAGGGCGTGCGGCCGAAATGCGAGTCGGTAAATCGCGCGCCGCCCTGGGCCAGCTGATTGAAAAAGCGCCAATCCGCGATGCCCGAGTACACAGGCGCATTGCCCTGCTGGAGCTGCTCCTGCCTGGCATCGAAGGCCGATAGGTTCTCCAGGATCACGATGACGACATGGTCTGGTCGCCAGACGGGCTGACCAGGCGCGGCCTCAGAAGGCTGGCCTTTGCGCTTGGCCGCCATGGCGGCCAGTGGGCCGGCACCGAACAGCAGGCCCATCAGGCGCTGGAGGACCGAGCGGCGCTCGAGCCCCGGTGGCGTGGCGGGAGCTTCCAGGTCTGATCGGTCAGGCGGCATGTTCATGGCGCGGCAGCGTAGCAGGCCTTTGAGGTCTTGTGATGAACCGCGAACCGCATGACGATGGATGACATTGTTCTGAGGGTGAACCCCGCAACAATTCCAAACCATCCTTACGCGCAAACAACGCAGAATCAGGTGTCGAGGCGGCAGTCACAGCGCCCGCGGGAGACACACCTTGAAGCGCATCTGCAGACCGCCCCTCCTTCCCAGCTTTTTTTTCCGCATGAGCCACGTCGCCACAGCGGGATTGCTGCTCATGACCCTGATGCTGAGCGCCTGTGACACCCCCGCCAGCAAACGCAACGCGGACAGCGAGCAGTGCTACCGCCATGGCGCCATGCGCACCTGCATCAACGCCCAGCCCGCCACAGCCGCGCAGATCGCCGCCGTGCACCGGATGAGCCTGCCTTCGCCGGGCAAGGGCCGCCTGCTCATCGTGCGCAACGACTGGGCCGATGCCTATGGCCATGCCCTCGTGCGGCTGGACGGCCAGGTGCTGATCGACACCATACCCTGCTCCGTGTTCGCCGTGGATGTGCGGCCGGGCGTGCACCGGCTTCAGATCGACCCCGGGGCGTTCTCCACCCCCTTGTTCGTGGAAGTGGCCTCAGGGCAACTGCTGGTGTGGCAGGCCACGCGGGAAAGCACCGACAAGAAGCGCAGCTTCGTGATGTCGCCGCTCGACCCGGGCGAGGCGCGCACCCTGGTTCAGGAGTGCCGCGTGCTGGGCCTGCTGGACCGCACTGGCCATACCGCCCCACCCAGGGACTGACAACCTTGGGGCGGTTCACGCCCGGGCTGCCAGCACCTTCAGCACGTGCCGGGCCAGCATGCCCTCTTCATCGGTGGGCACCACCCAGGCTGAAGGCACCTGAGCCGGATCCCCCTCGGTGATGCACGGCCCACGCGCCGCATTGCGCCGCACATCAAGCATGAACCCCAACCAGCGGCAGCCGTCGAGCACCTCGGCGCGCGTGTCCGCATCGTTCTCGCCGATGCCGGCCGTGAAGACCAGCGCGTCCAGCCCGCCCATGGCCGCGGCCAGCGAGCCGATCTCGCGCACGATGCGGTGCACGTAGATGTCCAGGGCCAGGCGCACCTGCGGCTCGCTGGATCGGGTACGCAGCTCGCGCATGTCGTTGGACACACCAGACATGCCCAGCAAGCCGCTGTCGTGGTACAGCATGTGCTCGGTTTGCTCGGGCGTGAGCTTCATCTCGCGCTGCAGGTGGAAGACCACGCCCGCGTCCAGCGTGCCGCAGCGCGTGCCCATGGCCAGGCCATCAAGCGCCGAAAAGCCCATCGTGGACGCCACACTGCGCCCGCCATGCATGGCGCACAGGCTGGCGCCATTGCCCAGGTGCGCCACGATCACGCGGCCACTGGCCAGGCGCGGGTGCACCTTGGGCAGCACCGAGGCGATGTGCTCGTAGGACAGCCCATGGAAGCCGTAGCGCCGCACGCCGGCTTCGGTCACCGCACGCGGCAGGGCGAACTGCTGCACCACCTCGTCCTGCCCGTGGTGGAAGGCCGTGTCGAAGCAGGCCACCTGCGGCAGGTCGGGCAGGTGCTCGCGGATGGCGCGGATCGGCGCCAGGTTGTGCGGCTGGTGCAGCGGCGCCAACGGGCACAGTGCTTCCAGCTCGGTCAGCACCGCGTCGTCGATCAACACGGGTTGGGCATAACGCCGGCCACCATGCACCACGCGGTGGCCACACGCGAGCAAGGGCCGCCCTTGCAGGTGCGGCGTCAACCATTCACTCAACAGCACCAGCGCCTTCTGGTGGTCCACGTGCTCGGCCTCGGTCCAGCGGTGCTCGCCCACCACCTGGCCGCCAGGCGCCTTCGCGATGAAATGCGCCGCGCCGCCGATCCCTTCGATCTGCCCGTGAAAGCACTCTGCAGGTTCTTGCCCTGCCCGCGCATCGAAGACCGAGAACTTGATGCTCGACGAGCCCGCGTTCAGAACCAGCAACAGGCTCTGCACAGTCTGCGCGCCGCTGCTCATCCGACCGCCTTGATCAGCTTGTCGCGCCCGGCCTGGGCCAGCATCGAGGCCACCGCGCAAGAGGCCAGCCGCGCAGATTTGGAATCGGCCCTGCTGGTCAGGATCACCGGCACCTTGGCGCCCAGCACGATGCCCGCCGAATAGGCCCCCGCCAGGAAGGTCAGGCTCTTGGCCAGCATGTTGCCCGCATCCAGATCGGGCACGATCAGCACATTGGCCTGACCCGCCACGGTCGACACGATGCCCTTGATGCGCGCGGCCTCAGGGTCAATGGCGTTGTCCATGGCCAGCGGCCCATCGAGCTCGCCGCCGGTGATCTGGCCGCGATCGGCCATCTTGCACAGCGCGGCCGCATCCAGCGTGGAAGGCACTTTGGAGTTGACCGTCTCCATCGATGACAGGATGGCCACGCGCACGGCCGGCAGGTGCAGCGCATGCGCCAGGTCGATGGCGTTCTGCACGATGTCCACCTTCTCGTCCAGCGTGGGCGCGATGTTGATGGCCGCGTCCGAAATGATCAGCGGCTGCGCATGCCCGGGCACGTCCATCACGAAGCAGTGGCTCACGCGGCGCGAGGTGCGCAGCCCGTTCTCGCGGCGCACCACGGCGCCCATCAGCTCGTCGGTGTGCAGGCTGCCCTTCATCAAGGCATCGACCTCGCCCTTGAGCACCATGCCCACGGCCGCGTCCGCCGCGCCATGGCTGTGCGGCGCGTCGATGATCACGGCGCTGGCCAGGCTGCGGCCGGTCTCCAGCGCCACACCCTCGATCTTCTGGCGGGGCCCCACCAGCACCGGCGTGATCAGACCCAGCTCGGCCGATTCCAGCGCGGCCTCCAGCGCCACATCGCTGCAGGGATGCACCACGGCCACGCGCAGTGGCGGCAGGGTGCGGGCTTTCTCGATCAGGGCATCGTAGTGCGGGTGAAGGCTGGGTGGCGCGGGCGGCTGCTGGGTCAAATCAATCTCCATTTTTATGGACACCGTCAAGCCCCGGCTGGGCCTGGAGCTTCGCGGCAAGGTCAGGCAGATGATGCATGCTGAACCGCAGCGTAGCAAATCTGGCGGACAGGCGAGACCCAGCCCTCGCGCATCGCTGACTGAACTCAAGATGAGGCATGCCGATCAGTGGGTTGACGTCTTGATACAGGCAACACGACAATCGCGCACCTTCATTTCGGAGCCCCGCCCGTGGACAGTGCCAGTTGTACAAGTGACCTGAAGCGTCCCCCTGCGGGCGACGCGGCTCACTCGGCACCGTAACCCAGGCCCTTTCGGCTCCTGGCGCGCGGCGAGTCAGCCGCACAGCCTCTTTCCCTGCTTCATCGACCTCCCTCACGGCCGCCAGACATGGCGGGTGCGTGACCGTATGCCTGCGCGCTCCGCCACCGAGGCCTGGAGTCGCCATGACCTTCGCATTCCTCAAAGAACGCTTCGCGGCCTTCTTGCGCACGCGCCACGTGGGCCGGCACTTCCGCCGGCTGGCCCTCTTCGAAAGCATCACCGATGCCACCGTGAGCCGCGAGCACCCGCCCTCGCTGGCCCGCGCGCTCGCCGAGGCCGCCGAAGCCGCGACCGATGCGCTGCTCGATGCGCTCTCATCACGCCACGAAGGCCTGCGCGCCAGCGAGGCCGATGACATCCGTGAACGCACCGGCCCCAACGAGGTCGAGCACGAAAAGCCGCTGCCCTGGTGGGTGCACTTGTGGCATTGCTACAAGAACCCCTTCAACCTGCTGCTGACCCTGCTGTGCCTGGTCTCATGGTGGACGGAGGACATCAAGGCCGCCACAGTCATCGGCAGCATGGTGCTGCTCTCGACCGTGCTGCGCTTCTGGCAGGAGCTCAAGTCCAACCAGGCCGCCGATGCCCTCAAGGCCCTGGTCAGCAACACCGCCACGGTGCTGCGCCCCGAGGCCCGCCCCGCCACAGACAGCGAACTGGACGCGCCCACCACATCGCCGCTGCACGCCAGCGGCCGCACCGAGCTGCCCATCCGCCAGCTCGTGCCCGGTGATGTGATTCTGCTGTCGGCCGGCGACATGATCCCCGCCGACTGCCGCCTGCTGGCCGCCAAGGACCTGTTCGTCAGCCAGGCCGCCATGACGGGCGAATCGCTGCCGGTGGAGAAGTTCGCCGCGCAGCGCGAAGCCGGCGCGCTCAACCCCCTGGCGCTGGACAACATCGTGTTCATGGGCACCAACGTCGTCTCCGGCTCGGCCACGGCCGTGGTGGTGGCCACGGGCGCGCACACCTACTTCGGCGCGCTGGCCCAGCGCGTGGGCGCCACCGACCGCGCCACAACCTCCTTCCAGGCCGGTGTCAACAAGGTCAGCTGGCTGCTGATCCGCTTCATGTTCGTGATGGCGCCGCTGGTGCTCTTCATCAACGGCTTCACCAAGGGCGACTGGACACAGGCGCTGCTGTTCGCGCTGTCCATCGCCGTGGGCCTGACGCCCGAGATGCTGCCGATGATCGTCACGTCCACGCTGGCCAAGGGCGCGGTGTTCCTCTCGCGCAAGAAGGTCATCGTCAAGCGGCTGGACGCCATCCAGAACTTCGGCGCCATGGAAGTGCTGTGCACCGACAAGACCGGCACGCTCACGCAGGACAAGATCGTGCTGGCGCGCCATGTCGATGTCTGGGGACAGGCGCAGGACGAGGTGCTCGAGCTGGCCTACCTCAACAGCTTCTATCAAACGGGCCTGAAGAACCTGCTGGACGTGGCCGTGCTCGAACACGCCGAGGTGCACCGCGAGTTGGACCCGGCCAGCAACTACCGCAAGGTCGACGAGATTCCCTTCGACTTCACGCGCCGCCGCATGTCCGTGGTCGTGGCCGAGCGCGATGACCACCACCTGCTGATCTGCAAGGGCGCCGTGGAAGAGGTCCTCGCCGTCTGCACGCACGTGCGCCATGGCGATGCCATCGAGACGCTGGACGCCGCCATGCTGGCGCGCATCCGGGAGGTCACCGCCGCGCTGAACGACGAAGGCCTGCGCGTGGTGGCCGTGGCCGCGTGTGAGCTGCCGCCCACGCAGGACACCTACGGCCTGCAAGATGAGCGTGAACTCGAACTGGTCGGCTATGTCGCCTTCCTGGATCCACCCAAGGAGAGCACCGCGCCCGCGCTGCGTGCCCTGGCCGCGCACGGCGTCAACGTGAAGGTGCTCACCGGCGACAACGAACGCGTCACCGCCCGCGTGTGCGCCCAGGTGGGCCTGGCCAGCCGGGGCCTGCTGCTGGGCGACGACATCGAGCGCCTGGACGACACCACCCTGGCCGCCGCCGTGGAGAGCGCCGACGTCTTCGCGCGCCTCACGCCCGCGCACAAGGAGCGCATCGTGCGCCTGCTCAAGGCCAATGGCCACGTGGTCGGCTTCATGGGCGATGGCATCAACGACGCCCCCGCGCTGCGCACCGCCGACATCGGCATCTCCGTCGATTCGGGTGTGGACATCGCCAAGGAAGCCGCCGACATCATCCTGCTGGAGAAGAGCCTGATGGTGCTGGAGGAAGGCGTGCTCGAAGGCCGCCGCACCTTCGCCAACATGCTCAAGTACATCAAGATGACGGCCAGCTCGAACTTCGGCAACGTGCTGTCGGTGCTGGTGGCCAGCGCCTTCATCCCCTTCCTGCCCATGCTGCCGATGCACCTGCTGGTGCAGAACCTGCTGTACGACATCTCGCAGATCGCGATTCCCTTCGACCATGTCGACGAGGACCTGCTGGCCGCGCCGCAGCAATGGCGGCCGGGCGACATCGGCCGCTTCATGGTGTTCTTCGGGCCGATCAGCTCGCTGTTCGACATCCTGACCTTCGCGATGATGTGGTTCGTGTTCGGTGCCGACAAGCCGGAGCACCAGACGCTGTTCCAGTCCGGCTGGTTCGTGGTGGGCCTGCTCACGCAGACGCTGGTGGTGCACATGATCCGCACGCCACGCATCCCCTTCCTGCAAAGCCGTGCGGCGAC
>DXIO01000127.1 GCA_019112875.1 Candidatus Aquabacterium excrementipullorum | reverse complement strand
TCCTTCAATGACCTGCTCGCCATGGGCGTGCTGCTGGGCATCGCCGGCGCGAGCTTCGGTGTGGCGTTGTCGCTGGGCTCGGGCTGGTTCCCGCCCCGCCACAAGGGCCTGGCCATGGGTCTGGTCGGTGCCGGCAACGTGGGCACGGCGGTGTCGGTGCTGATCGCGCCGCCGCTGGCCCAGGCTTTCGGCTGGCAGACGGTGTACGGACTGGCCGCCATCGCGATCGCCCTGCCCATGGCGGTGATGGTCGTGTTCGCCAAGGAGCCGCCCGATGTCGACACGCACGCGAGCTTTCGCGAGCACATCGGCTGTCTGTTCGAGAAAGACGGCTGGGCCTTCAGCCTGATCTACGGCATCACCTTCGGCGGCTTCATCGGCCTGACCACCTTCCTGCCCAGCTATTACTACGACCAGTTCCACGTGAGCAAGGTCGAGGCGGGTCAGTTGACGATGCTGGCAGCCTTCATGGGCGCGGCGCTGCGCATCTTCGGCGGCTGGATCTCCGACCGCTGGGGCGGCATCAACACGCTGACCGGCGTGCTGGCCGTGGTGATCGTCACGCTGGTGGTGTGCGGCAGCCTGGACCAGAGCCTGACGGCAACCACGCTGCTGTTCATGCTGTGCTTCGCAGCGCTGGGTGCGGGCAACGGCGCGCTGTTCCAACTGGTGCCGCTGCGCTGGCCGGCATCCACGGCTGTGGCGGGTTCCATGATCGGCGAGATCGGCGCGCTGGGTGGTGGCCTGGTGCCCAATGCGATGGGCCTGTCCAAGCAGTACTTCGGCTCGTATTTCTACGGTTTCCTGCTGTTCGCGGGCTTGGCCGTGGCTGTGCTGTTGATGATGCGCGTGATGCAGATCCGCTGGACGCGCACCTGGGCCGAAAAGGGTGGCCGCGCACGCGTTGCACCGCACGCCCCCCAAGCCCGTGGCCATGCCGCCGTGCGCGGCACGCCGGCCACCCGCGGCGAACACTGATCCAAACGAGTTGCAAGCGGGCGCCTCCACAAGGGGCACCCAGCATCCCCGCTACCCGCGGGACGAACCGGGCTGCTTCCTCGGCTGCCCGGTTTTTTTGCGTCTGCGCGTCTGGTAAACGCGCTCAGCGGCGCGGCAGGAAGACCAGCCAGTACACCAGCAGCAGGTTCACCAGCACGGACACCGCCAGGGCGATCTTCCACAAGGCCTGTGGGTCACGCGTCATCAACGGGGTGCTGCCTGGGCCGTTCAAGGGGCGAGAGGCGCCGCGCTCCAGGGCCAGCAGGAACTCCTCGGCCGTCTCGAAACGCTGGCGCGGGTCGCGCGCCACGGCCTTGAGCACGATGTGGTCCAGCCAGATGGGCACGTCGGGCCGTCGGCGTGACGGTGCTTCGGGATCGCGCCGGTAGCGGGCGGTCTGGTATGGCTCGATCTCGCCGTAAGGCAGCCGGCCTGTGAGCCATTGGTAGAGCGTCACGCCCAGCGCGAACAGGTCGCTCTGCGGCGTGGCCTGGGCCAGCTCAGCGTCGTCAGACCACTGCTCGGGATTGATGTAGCTGGGTGTGCCGGCATGCAGCGCGCGCAGGGCCTTGGGCTCTTGCCCAGACAGGGCCACGCCCAGGTCCAGCAGGCGCCAGGCACCGTCCGCACCAAGATGGATGTTGTCGGGTTTGACATCGCGGTGAATCACACCATGCTGGTGCAGGCGCCCCAAGGCGCGGCAGATGGCGCTGGCACCCTCCACCACCTCGGCCACGCTGAAGCGGCGGCTGGGCAGCAGGTCGTGCAGGGGCTGCCCTTCCAGCCACTCGAACAGCGCGTAGAAATAGCTGGGGTTGTCGCGCTCGATGGAGCGCACCAGGCCGCGTGCACCGCGCTCGGTGACGCGGGCGCTGAGCCAGGCTTCGTGCGCCAGCATGGCCCGCTCTTCGGGATCGCCCGCACGGCCTTCGTGCAGGGTCTTGAGCGCGAGCAGGTCGCCATTGCGGCGGTCACGCACCTTGTACAGACGGTGCACGCCGTTGCTGGCGACGTGGTTCATGACCACCATGTCGTCGATCACATCTCCTTCGCTCAGGCGCTGCGGCGCGGGCAACTGGCGGCCGCGGCGCTGGGCATCGTCCAGCAACGCGGCGGCCAGGCCGCGTACGCGGATGACCAGCGCGGAGGCGTTGTCACGGCCGCCTGCCGCGAGCGCCTTGGCGACCAGCGCCTGGCTGGCTTCCTGGGCGGAGCCGTCCTGTTGCGCGATCGTGGCAATCTGTTGGCGCTTGAGCACGCCGTGCACGCCATCGCTGGTGAGCACGAAGACATCGCCGATCTGCACGTCGCCTTCGCTGTGGTCCACGCGCACGGCGTCTTCCATGCCGAGGGCGCGGGTCAGGCCATTCTGGAACTCTCCGCCGCCCATGCTGTGGTCCTGCGTGAGCGGCGTGCACTCCTGCCCGCGCACCAGCCACGCACGGGTGTCGCCCACATGGGCCAGGGTGTAGCCATGGCCGCGCAGCACGAGGGCTGTCAGCGTGGTCATGCCCAGAGGCTGGTCCTTGAAGGGATGACGGCGGCGGTTGTGGTCGGCCAGCCAGGCGTTGCAAGTACCGATCAGGCGGTCCAGGGCTACCGAGGTGTCCCAGGTTGGCGGGGTGGCGTGGTAATCGCCCGTGATGGAGAGCACGGCCGTCTGCGCCGCCTCCAGCCCGCCACCGCCGCTGCTCACGCCATCGGCCAGGGCGGCGATGACGCCGTACGCCTCATGCTGGGGCATGGGACGCACCACGGCGGCGAAATCCTCCAGCCGCTCTCGAGGGCCGCGCTCGCTGGCGTGCCCGATGTCCAGGTCAAAACTCATGGTTGGATGTGTCCTCAGCGCATGGAAATGCACAACATGGGTGCATTTCTCTTCGGCAAGCGCCGGATGGACGCAAGAAACCTGCCCAAACAGGGATGCTCCCCATGAAAGAGCGGTGGATCCCCAAGAAAGTGCGTGTCCGCAATGCTGGCCCCCAAATTGCTTCGTGCGCGATACAACGATTTTTATATTCCGCTGACGGAGCCACAAGGCATGAAGAAGATGAAGCTGGTGATGGTGGGCAACGGCATGGCCGGCGTCCGCGCGCTGGAAGAGCTGTTGAAGATCGCGCCGGATCTCTACGAGATCACGGTGTTCGGTGCCGAGCCGCACCCCAACTACAACCGGATCATGCTCTCGCCCGTGCTGGCAGGCGAGCAGACGATCGACGAGATCGTGCTGAACCCGCTCAAGTGGTATGCAGACCATGGCATCACGCTGCACAAGGGCAAGAAGGTGGTGCGCGTGGACCGCACCCGCCGCCTGGTGGTGGCCGAGGACGGCACCGAGGCCGAGTACGACCGGCTGCTGCTGGCCACCGGCTCCAACCCCTTCGTGCTGCCCGTGCCCGGCAAGGACCTGGAAGGCGTGATCGCTTACCGCGACATCGCCGACACCAACTACATGATCGAGACCGCGAAGACCCACAAGCACGCGGTGGTGATCGGCGGCGGCCTGCTGGGCCTGGAAGCGGCCAATGGCCTGATGCAGCGCGGCATGCAGGTGACGGTGGTGCACATCGCCCCATGGCTGCTGGAGCGCCAGCTCGATGAGGTCTCCGCCCGCCTGCTGCAGCAATCGCTGGAAGAGCGCGGCCTGGCTTTCCGTATCGGCGCGCAGACACAGGAGCTGGTCAGCGACGGGCAAGGCCGCGTCAAGGCCGTGAAGTTCAAGGATGGCACCGAGGCCCTGGCCGACCTGGTGGTGATGGCCGCCGGCGTGCGCCCCAACACCGAGTTGGCCGAGAAGATCGGCCTGCACTGCAACCGCGGCATCGTCGTCAGCGACACCATGCAGACCGTGACCGATCCGCGCGTGTACGCCGTGGGCGAGTGCGCATCCCACCGCGGCATCGCCTATGGGCTGGTCGCGCCGCTGTTCGAGCAGGGCAAGGTGTGCGCCAACCACCTGGCGCAGTTCGGCATCGGCCGCTACGTGGGCTCGCAGGTGTCGACCAAGCTGAAGGTGACGGGCATCAACCTGTTCTCCGCCGGTGAGTTCATGGGCGGCGAAGGCACGGAAGAAATCGTGTTGTCCGACCCCTTCGGCGGCGTCTACAAGAAGCTGGTGATCAAGGGCGACAAGCTGGTCGGCGCCTGCCTGTATGGCGACACGGCCGATGGCAGCTACTACTTCCAGCTGATCCGCGAAGGGGCCTGCATCAAGGACAAGCGCGACCGCCTGATGTTCGGCGAACCCGCCGCCACCGCCTGAGGATCGCACCATGGTTGCCACCATCGCCATCGTGCCCGAGGCCACGAGCACCACCCGCGCCACCTGCCCCTACTGCGGCACCGGCTGCGGCGTGCTGATCGAAACCACCGCCGGCCGCATCACCCATGTGCAGGGAGACCCGGAACACCCGGCCAACTTCGGCCGGCTGTGCACCAAGGGCAGCACCCTGCACCTGACTGCGGCCACCTCCGTGCAGACGCAGACGCGCCTGCTCACGCCGCAAAAGCGCACGGTGCGCGGCGAAGCCCCGCAGCCCATCGGCTGGGACGCGGCACTGGACGAGGCCGCCGACAAGCTGGCCGACATCATCCGCCGCCATGGCCCCGAGGCCGTGGGCTTCTACGGCTCGGGCCAGTTGCTCACCGAGGACTACTACGTGCTCAACAAGCTCGTGAAGGGCCTGGTGGGCACGAACAACCTGGACACCAACTCGCGCCTGTGCATGAGCAGCGCCGTGGCCGGCTACAAGGCCACGCTGGGCGCCGATGCCCCGCCCGCCTGCTATGACGATTTCAAGCACGCGCAGACGCTGTTCATCGTGGGCGCCAACACGGCCTACGCGCATCCCATCCTGTTCCGCCGGATCGAGGATGCGCGCCGCGCCAACCCGGCGATGAAGCTGATCGTGGCGGACCCGCGCAAGACGGAAACGGCCGAGATGGCCGACCTGTTCCTGCCCATCCTGCCCGGCACCGACGTGGCCTTGTTCCATGGCCTGCTGAACGTGATGCTGGGCGAAGGCCTAGTCGACATGGGCTATGTGGAACGCCATACCCAGGGCTTCGAGGCCCTGCGCGCGATGGTGGCGGATTTCACGCCCGACACCGTCGCCAACATCTGCGGCATCCCGCAGGAGGATCTGGTGCAGGCCGCGCGCTGGTTCGGCGGCCACACACCCACCCTGTCGCTGTACTGCCAGGGCCTGAACCAGAGCGCCAGCGGCACCGACAAGAACGCCACCCTGATCAACCTGCACCTGGCCACGGGCCAGATCGGCAAGCCGGGCGCAGGCCCCTTCTCGCTGACGGGTCAGCCCAACGCCATGGGTGGCCGCGAAGTGGGCGGCATGGCCAACCTGCTCAGCGCGCACCGCGACCTGGGCAACGCCGAGCACCGCGCCGAAGTGGCCCGCCTGTGGGGCGTGGCCGATGTGCCCGCCAAGCCGGGCAAGACCGCCGTGGAGATGTTCGAGGCCGCGGCCCGAGGCGAGATCAAGGCGCTGTGGATCGCCTGCACCAACCCGGCCCAGTCGCTGCCGGACCAGGCCACCGTGCGCAAGGCGCTGGAGATGGCGGAGCTGGTCGTCGTGCAGGAGGCCTTCGCCACCACGGCCACCTGCACCTACGCCGACATCCTGCTGCCCGCCACCACCTGGGGCGAGAAGGACGGCACCGTGACCAACAGCGAGCGCCGCATCAGCCGTGTGCGCGGCGCCATCCCGGCCACGGGCGAAGCCCGCAACGACTGGGCCATCTTCGCCGACCTGGGCCGCCGCCTGGAGCAGCGCCTGCCGCAGCGCAAGGCCGGATGGCGCGAAGGCGTGACCACGCTCTTCCCCTACGACAGCCCCGAATCTGTGTGGAACGAGCACCGCGAGTCCACGCGTGGACGCGACCTGGACATCACCGGCCTGAGCTACGCCATCCTGGAATCGCAAGGCCCGCAGCAGTGGCCCATGCCCGAAGGCGCCACGCAAGGCAAGCAACGCCTGTACGAAGACGGCGTTTTTCCCACCGCCGATGGCCGCGCCCGCTTCGCCGCCGTGCCCTACGAGCCAGTGGCCGAGGCCTGCGACGCCGAGCACCCCTTCAGCCTGAACACCGGCCGTCTGCGCGACCAGTGGCACGGGATGAGCCGCACGGGCACGCTGGGCCGCCTGTTCGGCCACGTGAGCGAGCCCTGCGTCGACCTCAACCCGGCTGACATGCAGCGCATGGGTTTGTCCAGCGGCGACCTGGTGAAAGTGTCATCCCGCCGTGGTGCGATGATCCTGCCGGCCCAGCCCAGCGATGCCATCGGCCCGATGCAGTCCTTCGTGGCCATGCACTGGGGCGAGGAGTTCGTCAGCGGGCACGATGCCCAAGGCCGTCGCCTGGCGGGCATCAACGCCCTGACCGTGCCCGCCTTCTGCCCCAAATCCAAGCAACCCGAGCTGAAGAATGCGGCCGTGCGGATCACGCCGGTGCAGTTGCCCTGGCGCCTGCTGGGCGTAGCATGGATGCCGGAAGACCGCGCCCTGGCCGTGCGGGAGGCGCTCAAGCCCTTGATGGGCGCGTTCGCCTTCGCCAGTTGCGTGCCCTTCGGCCGTGAACCGCATGAGCGCGGCATGGTCGGCGTGCTGTTCCGCGCCGCCGCGCCCGCCCCGGTCGACGACAGCCTGCTGCAGCAGTTGGAAGACCTGCTCGGCATCGGTGGCCCGGACGTGCTGCGCTACCACGACCGCCACGCGGGCCAGCACCGCGCCATGCGCCTGCGCCGCACGGACGACGGCCTCAAGCTGGACGCCTTCGTGCTGGCCGGCGACGTGAGCGCCGAGGCCTGGGTGCGCCCGCTGCTGCAGGAAGAGCTGGTGGCCGATGCCTACGGCCGCGCCCTGCTCTCGCCTGGCGCAAAACCGCCGGTGGCCGTGCAGAGCAAGGGCCGCCAGGTGTGCACCTGCTACAACGTGACCGAGCCGGCCATCGTCGAGGCGCTGGGATCCTGCATGGGCGATGCCGACGAGCGCCTGGCCCAGTTGCAGGGGCAGCTCAAGTGCGGCACCAACTGCGGATCGTGCGTGCCGGAGCTGCGCAAAATCATCAAGCTGCACCCGGTGCCCACCCCGGCCTGACGTATGCCTGAAGCAGGGCCTGAGTGGGGCCTTGCCCAGGCTGCGACAATGCAACCATGAGCATCGCTGCCTACATCAAGGTGATCGGCCGGGGCAAGGATGGCGCCCGGCCACTCGACACGGACCAGGCCCGTGACCTGCTGGACCAGGTCCTGGACGGGAAGGTGACCGACCTGGAGGTCGGCGCCTTCGCGCTGGCCATGCGCATCAAGGGCGAAACAGTGGAAGAGCTGGACGGCTTCGTACAGTCCGCCCATGCCCACTGCCTGCCCTTGCCCGCACCACCTGCGGGTGGTGTGGTCGTGCTGCCCTCGTACAACGGTGCGCGCAAGCTGCCCAATCTGACGGCGCTGCTGGCCTGCCACCTGGCGCGCGCGGGCATCGCCGTGCTGGTGCACGGCCCGTTGAAGGACCCGGCTCGCGTCACCACGGCCGAAGTCTTCCAGGCACTGAGACTGCCCCTGGCCACCAGCGCGGATGAGGTCGCGCAGGCCTGGCAAAGCCAGCGCCCCGCCTTCATCGACATCGCCACGCTGAGCCCCTCACTCGCTCGCCTGCTCGACGTGCGCTGGACCATCGGCCTGCGCAACCCGGGCCACACCGTGGCCAAGCTGCTGGCCCCCTGGCCTGCCGAAGTGCCCAGCGTGCGCGTGGTCAACCACACGCACCCGGAGTATGCCCATTCGCTCACCGGCTACCTGAGCCACACCCAGGCCACCGCCCTGCTGATGCGCGGCACCGAAGGCGAGCCCGTGGCCGATGCGCGGCGTCAGCCCAAGTTTGAGGTGTTCGTGCGGGGCGAGCGCGATGACGTGCTCAGCCGTGCGCCGGTCGAAGGCGTGCTGACGGAGTTGCCAGCCTTGCCCGAATCACGCGAAGCGGTTGCCACGGCGGCCTACATCCAGGCCGTGCTGCGCGGTGATTCGCCGCTGCCTACGTCGATCGCCACTCAGGCGGAATGCCTGACGCAGGTGCTGCGCCAAAGCACGGCCCAAAGCTGAAGCACCGCCATGCGCCAAGCCGGCGCGCATGCGGGCTGCCTACTCGGTGGTACCCATGTCGGGCGGGGCGGGTTTCGCAGGCGGCTTGCCGCCCACCGCAGGCTTGCTGGCCTTCGTGAGGATCACGATGCCGCCCAGGATGGCGGCCGTGCCCAGCATCAACCGCCCCGTGACCGGCTCGCCCAGCCACCAGGCCGCCATCCAGATCGTGGACAAGGGTCCGACCATGCCGACCTGCGCCGCCAGCGACGGCCCCAGCAACTGCACACCGCGCATCACCAGCCACACCGGCAACACCGTGCAGGCCACCGCGTTGATGGCCGACAGCCCATAGGCCTGCCAAGGCAAGGCGGACACACCGCCCAGGCGGCCTTCGGTCCACCAGCTCACCATGCCCCACTGCAGCAGGCACAGCACGCAGGCCACGCAGGACGCATGCCCCACCAGGCGCAGCGAACCCAGCGTCTGCACCAGTTGCCCGCTGCCCATCAGGTAGACCGCATAGGAGACGGCGCTGCCCAGCACCAGCACCGAGCCCAGCGTCACCGCGCGCACGGCCTCCATGCCACTGGCGCCGCCCACCTGGCTGGACAGCAACTGCGCCGCATCCCAATCGTGCAGCCAGACCACCGCCACGCCGGCGTAGGCCAGGCCCACCGCCAGGATCTGCGCCGGGCGGATGCGCCGCCGGTACCACAGCGCCGAGAAGAACAGCACGATGGTCGGGTTGAGGTACAGGATCGCCCGCTCCAGGCTGGCGCTGATGTACTGCAGCCCCAGGAAATCGAAGGTGCTGGCCAGGTAGTAGCCCGTGAAACCCAGCCCGGCCACCTGCCACCATTGCCGCGTCGTCATCGGCTTGGCGGGCTGGCCGTCAGGCGCGGGCGAATGCCCGGACCACCACGCCATCCAAAGGAACATCGGGAAAGCCATGGCCATGCGCAGGCCCACCGCCGACACGGCATCCGCGCCCATCTGGTACATCAGCTTGGCCACGATGGCCTTGCCGGAAAACGCGATCGCCCCCAGGGCCGCCATCGCCACGCCCTGCCCCATCGGGCCCAGGCTGGAGAGCGGCCGTCGCCGCCCGAAGATTGCTTGCATCCCGCCAGCCTACCGGACTTCAGCCCATCGGATCAAAAGCACCGTCAACACAACGTCACGCACGCGTCGCAAATCCGTCATCGGCGATGGCGATCATGCAGGCATGCGCCCCTGGTCCACCACTCCGCTGATGCGGGCCTTCAGGTCCGCCACGCCCGGCAGCTCCAACCTGCCCTGGCAGGAAGCGCTGTCGGCCAACAACCCGACGCATGACGACGATCCTGGCGCGCCCAGAGCCCGCCGCGTGCGCACCGTGTGGATCTCCGACGTGCACCTGGGCACGCCCGGCTGCCAGGCCCACGCGCTGCTGGATTTCCTCAAGCACGTCGAGTGCGACACGCTCTACCTGGTCGGCGACATCGTCGATGGCTGGCAACTTCGCCGCAGCTGGTACTGGCCTCAGGCCCACAACGACGTGATCCAGAAGATCCTGCGCAAGGCCCGCAAGGGCACCCGCGTGATCTTCATCCCGGGCAACCACGACGAGTTCGGCCGCAAGTACCTGGGCCATGACTTCGGCGGCATCGAGGTGGCCGAGGAATGGCTGCACACCACCGCCGACGGCCGCATGCTGTGGATCACCCATGGCGACCTGTACGACGGCGTGATCCAGTGCGCCCGCTGGCTGGCCTACGTGGGCGATTCGGCCTACGAGTTCGTGCTGCGCCTGAACCGGCACCTCAACTCGTGGCGGGCACGCATGGGCCTGCCCTACTGGTCGCTCTCGCGCTACCTGAAGCTCAAAGTCAAGCGCGCCGTCAGCTACGTCAACGATTTCGAAGAGGCCTTGGCCCGCGAGACGCACAAGCGCGGCGCCCAGGGCGTGGTCTGCGGGCACATTCACCATGCCGAGATGCGCGACATCGGCGGCGTGCTCTACTGCAACGACGGCGACTGGGTGGAAAGCCTCACCGCCCTGGTGGAACACCCCGATGGCCGGCTGGAGATCCTGGACTGGGCGGCTGAACTGGCCCAAGCAAGCAAGGCGACCACTGCGGCACAATAGGATTCCATCCAGAATCCAATGCTCGCCATCATGGCCTTTTCAGACAATCTCAAGCAATTGCCCCCCGTCGCCCACCTGGCCTCGCTGCAACTGACCGATGCCCAAGGCGCCGTGGTCGCCACCATCGAGAACAAGCCCGGCCAAGCCGGCTCGCTGGCCGTGTACGCTGCCCTGGCAGAGCGCCATGGCCGCATCAACGCCGCCGCCGCCCAGGAAGGCCTGGACATCTACGCCGAGCACACGGCTGACGCCCGCGCCAACCCCGGCAAGCACCCCAACATCGACCGCCTGATCGACCTGCTGGCCTCGGGCGCCGAACTCACGGTGGCGCTGCAGCCTCAGTGAGGCCCATGCCCACTGGCACCGCCCGGCCGATCTGGCGCATCGCCATCGCGCTGGGCCTGCTCGCTCTGGCGCTGGTCTGCGCCTGGATGGGCTGGCAAGCACATCAGAAGCGGGTCTCGGCGACGGGCCTCACCGCGCTGACCGTGCAACCCGACCGCTCCGTCTGGCTGTCCATCAACAAGGAGCTGTGGCATCTGGATGCGCAAGGCCGCGCCCAGACACGGCTGACGGCGCCCGAGGCCGAACTGCCTGCCGCACCGCGCAGGCTGGCGGCGCTTGACAACCAGGTGCTGTACGCCCTGGTGCCCGGCGTGCCGGACCTGGCCGTGCTCGATGCCAGCACGGGCCGCCTGCAACGGCGCGTCGCACTTCAATGGCCAACAGACATGCCCGGCTCATCCGTCGCCACGACGGCCGATCTGGCAGTGGCCCAAGATGGCCGCATCGCCCTCGCACAGACCGGCACAAGCAGCGTGCTGGTGTTCGATGCGCAAGGCCGGCTGCTGATCCGATCCGGGCCCAAAACCTTGTCCCAGCCCACCAGCCTGTGGTGGGACGATGGCGAACTGTGGGTCGCCGACACCGGGCAGCACCAGTTGCTGCGCCTGAGTGGCAACACCCTCGCGGTCAAGCAGACGGTTCAACTGTCAGCCAAGGTGGCCACGCGCCAAACGGTGCGGGCCATCCACCACCCCCGCGCCGGCATCGATGTGCAAGCCCCCGTGGCCACCCTGATCCGGCTGGAGCCCGACAGCCCCATCGGCCTGGTCACCTACGAATGGCCCGACGGCATGGAGATCGGCCAGGACATCGGCCCCAAGGGCCAGCCCCGCGACCTGGCCTGGATCGGCGAGACCCTGCTGGTGCTGGAGAACCTGGAACTGCGCCTGCTGCGCTTCGACGTGGACCGCCATGGCCTGGGCGATTTCGGCGACATGACCGTGCAGCACTGGCTGGAGCAGGCCTTCAAGACCCGCGAACGCTTGCGGCGCGAGCAATGGGCCTGGGCCGGTGGCGCCGTGTTGTCGATGCTGCTGATGCTGGGCCTCGCCGGCACGTTGCTGCGCCGCCAAGCAGCCCCGCAGGAAGACGATGCCAACGAACGCGCCCTGCGCTGGCTGGACGAGAACCCTGCCTGGCAGGCCGTCCAGATGGATCAGGAAAGCGTGCGCGACACCATCGAGCTGCGAGGCCGTGACGGCGATTTGTGGCTGATCCTGAGCAACCGCCGGCTGGTGGCGTTCAATGTCGATGGGCAGCACACGCTGCCGCGTGGCGCCTGGCATCGTACCGATGTGGTCGAGGTGGCTTTGACGCCGGCTGGCAAGGCGGCTGGACGGTGGCCCCTGGGCAAGCGCCAGCCCGCCTGCCAGCTGAGCATTCGCCTGAACGATGGCACCGTGCTGCAAGGCGGCACGCAATCCCAGGAAACGGCCGAGCGCATGGCCGCCGTGCTCCGGCTGGGCATGCCACCCGCCGCGCCGCAGGCTCCGGCACAGGCCCCGACCCCGGCATGAAAAAGGGCGCCCTCAGGCGCCCTTGCAGACCAGCAGGTCGATCACCCCACCCACTTGCGGGCGTTGCGGAACAGGCGCAGCCACGGGCTGTGATCGCCCTTGTCGCCACTCGTCCAGCTCATCTGCACGTTGCGGAACACGCGCTCCGGGTGCGGCATCATGGCCGTGAAGCGGCCATCGGCCGTGGTCACCGCCGTCAGGCCGTCCGGGCTGCCGTTCGGATTGAACGGGTAGGTCTCGGTCACGGCGCCGTGGTTGTCCACGAAGCGCAGCGCGCGCTTCACGGCGGCCTCGTTGCCACGCTGCGAGAAGTCGGCGAAGCCCTCACCGTGCGCCACGGCGATGGGCAGGCGGCTGCCGGCCATGCCCTGGAAGAAGATCGACGGGCTCTCCAGCACCTCGACCTGGCTCAAGCGGGCCTCGAAGCGCGTGCTCTGGTTGTGCGTGAACTTCGGCCAGTCCTGCGCGCCCGGGATGATCGGGCTCAGCGCCGCCAGCATCTGGCAGCCATTGCAGATGCCCAGGGCGAAGGTGTCCGTGCGCCCGAAGAAGGCGGCGAACTGCTCGGCCAGCTGCGGGTTGAACATGATCGAGCGGGCCCAGCCCTCGCCGGCGCCCAGCGTGTCGCCATAGCTGAAGCCACCGCAGGCGATGAAGCCCTGGAACTGCGCCAGGCGTGCGCGGCCACCCAGCAGGTCGCTCATGTGCACGTCGTACGTCTCGAAGCCACCCAGGTGCATGGCGTACGACATCTCGATGTGCGAGTTGACGCCCTGCTCGCGCAGGATGGCCACCTTCGGACGGGCCTTGCCGATGAAGGGCGCGGACACATCCTCCTTCGGGTCGAAGCTCAGGTGCACGTGCAGGCCCGGGTCGTTGGCCTTGCCGGTCTGCTCGTGCTCGCTGTCGGCGCAGGCGGGGTTGTCGCGCAGTTGCGCGATGCGCCAGCTGACCTCGTCCCAGGTCTTGTGCAGCTGTTCTAGCGGCGCGCCGAACACCACCTTGGTGTCGCGCCACACCTCGACCACGCCCTTGGTGTTGGGCTTGCCGATCACATGGCTGTGGCGGGACAGGCCATGCTCGCGCAGCGTGCGCAGCACGTCGTCGCGCTCGGCGGTGCGCACCTGCAGCACCAGGCCCAGTTCTTCGTTGAACAGGGCCTTGAGCGTCAGCTCGTTGCGGCGCTCGCCCACCTGGCTGGCCCAGTTCTTCGAATCGCCCATCTCGGCGCGGCTGTCGCTGATGCCATCACCTTCGGTGACCAGCATGTCCACGTTCAGGCTGACGCCCGTGTGGCCCGCGAAGGCCATCTCGGCCACCGTGGCCCACAGGCCGCCGTCACCACGGTCGTGGTAGGCCAGCAGCTTGCCTTGTGCGCGCAGCGCGTTCATGGCGTTCACCGCGGCCTTCAGCGCCTCGGGGTTGTCGACATCTGGCACCTCGTTGCCGAACTGATTCAACACCTGGGCCAGCATCGAGCCGCCCATGCGGTTGCGGCCTTCACCCAGGTCGACCAGGATCAGCGTGGAATCCAGCGCCTGGCCGTGCTCGGTGGTGATCAGTTGCGGCGTCAGCGTGCCGCGCACGTCGGCGATCGATGCAAACGCCGTCACGATCAGCGACACGGGCGCCGTCACCTGCTTCGTGGCGCCGTCATCGGCCCACTTGGTGCGCATGGACAGCGAATCCTTGCCCACGGGAATCGAGATGCCCAGTGCCGGGCAGAGCTCCATGCCCACGGCCTTGACCGTGTCGTACAGCGCGGCGTCTTCGCCCTGCTCGCCGCAGGCGGCCATCCAGTTGGCCGACAGCTTCACGCGCGGCAGCTCGATAGGCGCGGCCAGCAGGTTGGTGATGGCCTCGCCCACGGCCATGCGGCCGGAGGCCGGTGCGTTCACCGAGGCCAGCGGCGTGCGCTCGCCCATGGACATCGCCTCACCGGCGAAGCCCTTGTAGTCGGCCAGGGTCACGGCCACGTCGGCCACGGGCACCTGCCACGGTCCGACCATCTGGTCGCGGTGGTTCAGGCCACCCACGGTTCGGTCGCCGATGGTGATCAGGAAGCGCTTGCTGGCCACGGTGGGGTGGCGCAGCACGTCGAAGGCGACCTTGTCCAGCAGCACGCCGGTCAGGTCGATTTGGCCGCCATCCCACTGCACGCGCTCGACCACGCGGTGCATCTTGGGCGGCTTGCCCAGCAGCACGTCCATGGGCATGTCCACGGGCTTGTCGCTGCCCGGCTTGCTCTCGTCGGCCAGGATCAGCTCGGCCGCATCCGTGGCCACGCCGATCACGCCAAACGGGCAGCGCTCGCGCTCGCACATGGCCTGGAAGATGGGCAGGCTCTCGGGCGCGATGGCCAGCACGTAGCGCTCCTGGCTCTCGTTGCACCAGATTTCCTTGGGCGCCATGCCGGATTCTTCCAGCGGCACCTTGCTCAGGTCAAAGCGCGCGCCCTTGCCAGCGCCGTCCACCAGCTCAGGGAAGGCATTGGAGATGCCGCCGGCGCCCACATCGTGGATGGCCAGGATGGGGTTGTTCGCGCCCAGGCCCCAGCAGTGGTTGATCACCTCCTGCGCACGGCGCTGGATCTCGGGGTTGCCACGTTGCACCGAGTCAAAATCCAGCGCGGCCGAGTTGGTGCCTGCCGCCATCGACGAGGCCGCCGCGCCGGCCATGCCGATGCGCATGCCCGGGCCGCCCAGCTGGATCAGCAGGGTGCCAGCATCGAACTTGACCTTCTGCGTCTGATCGCTGCTGATGGTGCCGATGCCACCGGCGATCATGATGGGCTTGTGGTAGCCACGGCGGATAGCGCTGGCGCCCTCGCCCACCGTCTGCTCGAACACGCGGAAGTAGCCCGTCAGGTTCGAACGGCCGAACTCGTTGTTGAACGCGGCGCCGCCCAGCGGGCCTTCGATCATGATCTGCAGCGCGCTGGCGATGTGCTCCGGCTTGCCGACCGGTGCAGCCTCCCAGGGCTCATTGGTGCCCGGCAGGTGCAGGTTGGACACGGAGAAGCCCGTCAGGCCCGACTTGGGGCGCGAGCCACGGCCCGTGGCGCCTTCGTCGCGGATCTCGCCGCCGGAGCCGGTGGACGCACCCGGGAACGGCGAGATCGCCGTCGGGTGGTTGTGCGTCTCCACCTTCATCAGCACGTGCGCGGTCTCGTCACGCGGGCCATAGGCCGGGGCATTGGTGAAACCTTGCGGCGCCCAACGCTCGATGGCGTGGCCTTCCATCACCGAGGCGTTGTCGCTGTAGGCCACCACGGTGTGCTGGGGGCTGAGCTTCTCGGTGTTGCGGATCATGCCGAACATCGACAGATCCTGCGCCTGCCCGTCGATGGTGAACTGGGCGTTGAAGATCTTGTGGCGGCAGTGCTCGCTGTTGGCCTGCGCGAACATGGTCAGCTCGACATCGGTCGGGTTGCGCTTGAGGCCCGTGAAGGCGTTGACCAGGTACTCGATCTCGTCGTCCGACAGCGCCAGGCCGAAGGTGACGTTGGCTTCGTCCAGGGCGGCACGGCCACGGCCCAGCACGTCCACGCGCTCCAGGGGGGCGCCCTGCTTGTCGTCAAACAGGCGGCGGGCTTCTTCGCGGCTGGGCAGCACGCTCTCGGTCATGCGGTCGTGCAGCAGCGCGGCGGCGGCTTGCAGTTCCTGCTCCGTCAAGGGCTTGGCGCCGCCGGTCAGCGTGCCGATCAGGCCGGCCTTGAGCGTCAGGCGCACTTCGGTCACGCGTTCGACGCGGCGGATCGGCAGACCGCAGTTGTGGGCGATGTCGGTGGCCTTGGAGGCCCAGGGCGACACGGTGCCCAGGCGGGGCGCCACCACGATCAGCTCGCCCTCGGTCGCGCCTTCGTACGGATCACCGTAGGTCAGCAACGCGGCCAGCTTGTCGACCTCGGCCTGGCCCAGGGCCTGGTCCGCCGCCACCCAGTGCACGTGGCGCGCATGCACGCCGACGATCTTGGGGTTGATGGCCTGCAGCCGGGGCAGCAGCGCCTGCGCCTGGTGAGGGGCCAGGGCGTTGCCGCCCTCGAAGTGCATCAGTGTGGAGGTGCGGTCGGTCACGGCAAGTGGGCCTTGTGCGGACATGGGGCTAAAACGCTTGCGAAACGCCCCAGCGAGCCGCGATGACGGGCTCGTCGGGGCATGCCGGGGTGCGTTTTGGGGAAAACCGGGATTTTACCGGGCCTGGGCCACCGAAAGTGCGCTGTCGTGCCCCCGCGTGTGCGGGCAATGCCCCAACCGAAGGCGCTCATTGACGTCCATGCCCTGGAAATCCGACCGGAAACGGCCCCTGGGCGGCCTCTATCGCCCTCTGAAACCCGGATAATCATGCCCCCATGAGCATCACGATCAAAACAGGCGCCGAACTCGACGCCATGCGCATCGCCGGACGCCTCGCCTCGGAGGTGCTGGACTACCTCACGCCGCACGTGCAACCCGGCATCACCACCGAAGCCCTGGACAAGCTGGCCCACGACTACATGGTCCAGGTGCAGGGCACCATTCCCGCCCCGTTGAACTACGCGCCGGGCGGCCACACGCCCTACCCCAAGTCCATCTGCGCCTCGGTCAACCACCAGATCTGCCACGGCATCCCGAACGACCGAGCCCTCAAGAACGGCGACATCGTCAACTTGGACATCACCGTCATCAAGGATGGCTGGCACGGCGACACCAGCCGCATGTTCGTGGTGGGCGAAGGCTCCATCGCGGCCAAGCGCCTGTGCACCCTCACCTACGACGCCATGTGGAAGGGCATCGTCAAGGTCAAGCCCGGCATCCGCCTGGGCGACATCGGCCACGCCATCCAGACCTTCGTCGAGAACCAGGGCTTCTCGGTGGTGCGCGAGTTCTGCGGCCACGGCATCGGCCAGAAGTTCCATGAAGAGCCCCAGGTGCTGCACTACGGCCGTCCCGGCACCATGGAAGAGCTCAAGCCCGGCATGATCTTCACCATCGAGCCCATGGTCAACGCCGGCAAGAAGGACATCAAGGCGCTGGGCGACGGCTGGACCATCGTCACGAAAGACCGCTCCCTGTCGGCCCAATGGGAGCACACCGTGCTGGTCACCGACACCGGCTACGAGGTGCTCACGCTGTCCGACGGCAGCCCGCCGCTGCCTGATTTCGTCACCGCCACCAAGACCTGATCCGCACGGCCCCGAGGCATACCGCCCGGGGCCTTCGTTTTTGCCCGAGGCCCCCCGCGCCCGCCTGCTGTACTGCGTCCCCGCCCATGCCCCTGGACATCGCCGCCATCCGATCGCAATTCAAAGCGGACAAGACCGAACTGCTCAAACAGTTCGCCGACAGCCGGCCCACCAGTTCGTCGGCCCGGCACCTGCTCGCGCACATGGCCAATCTGGTGGACCGCACCCTGGGCCAGCTGTGGGATGGCAGCGGCATGCCCAAGGGCGCGTCCCTGGCGGCCGTGGGCGGCTATGGCCGGGGCGAGCTGTTCCCGCACTCCGACATCGACGTGCTGCTGCTGATGCCCGTCTCGCCCTCGGTGGCCGGCGACGACAGCCTGGCGCCCGCGGTCGAGACCTTCATCAGCGCCTGCTGGGACATCGGCCTGGAGATCGGCTCCTCCGTGCGCACCGTCGATGAATGCGTCGAAGAAGCCGGCCGCGACATCACCGTGCAGACCGCCCTGCTCGAAGCCCGCCACCTGTGCGGCGCCCGCGCCCGCTTCACCGAACTGGTCAAGGCCACCACGGCCCAGCTGGACGTGGCCAGCTTCGTGCGCGCCAAGACGCTGGAGATGCGCCAGCGCCACACCAAGCACGAGAACACGCCCTACGCGTTGGAGCCCAACTGCAAGGAAAGCCCTGGCGGCCTGCGCGACCTGCAGGTCGTGATCTGGCTGGCCCGCGCCGCCGGCCTGGGCAGCACCTGGCAGGCCCTGGCCCGCAACGGCCTGCTCACCGCCTTCGAGGCGCGCCAGTTGCAGGCCAACGAAGGCCTGCTCAAGCTGATCCGCGCCCGCCTGCATGTGATCGCCGGCCGCCGCGAAGACCGCCTGGTGTTCGACCTGCAGACCTCCGTGGCCGAGAGTTTCGGCTACACGAACACCCCTGCCCTGCGCGCCAGCGAGGTGCTGATGCGCCGCTACTACTGGGCGGCCAAGGCCGTCACGCAGCTCAACCAGATCCTGATGCTCAACATCGAGGAGCGCATCAACGGTTCGCAGGACGCGCCCATGCGCGTCATCGACGAACAGTTCCTCGACCGCGGCGGCCTGCTGGAAGTCGCCAGCGACGATCTCTACCACCAGGACCGCCACGCCATCCTGCGCACCTTCCTGGTCCTGCAGCGCGAGGACACCGTCAAGGGCCTGTCGGCCCGCACCCTGCGCGCGCTGTACAACGCACGCGGCCTGATGGACGCTTCCTTCCGCAATGATCCGGTCAATCACGCCGCGTTCATGGACATCCTGAAGGAGCGCCACGGCCAGACCCGCGTGCTGCGCCTGATGAACCAGACCAGCGTGCTGGGCCGCTACCTGTGGGTGTTCCGCCGCATCGTCGGGCAGATGCAGCACGACCTGTTCCACGTCTACACGGTGGATCAACACATCCTGATGGTGGTGCGCAACGTGCGCCGCTACTTCATCCCCGAGCACGCGCACGAGTACCCCTTCTGCACGCAGTTGGCCTCGCAATGGGACAAGCCCTGGGTGCTGTATGTGGCCGCGTTGTTCCACGATGTGGCCAAGGGCCGCGGTGGGGATCACTCCGAGTTGGGAGCTGTCGAAGTACGCCGCTTCTGCAAGGACCACGGCATCAAGGGCGACGACGCCAAGCTGATCGAGTACCTGGTGGCCGAACACCTGACCATGTCGCGCGTGGCCCAGAAGGAAGACCTGTCCGATCCCGATGTGATCCAGGCCTTCGCCCGCCGCGTCGGCAACGAGCGCACGCTCACCGCGCTGTACCTGCTCACCGTGGCCGACATCCGCGGCACCAGTCCCAAGGTCTGGAACGCCTGGAAGGGCAAGCTGCTCGAAGACCTCTTCAAGCTCACGCTGCGCGCCCTGGGCGGCTCGCGCCCGCACATGGACGCCGAGATCGAATCGCGCAAGCAGGAGGCACGCAAATCACTGGCATTGCGCTCGCTGCCCAACGGCATCGAGACCGCGCTTTGGAAGACGCTGGACGTGGGCTACTTCGCGCGCCACGACCCGGCCGACATCGCCTGGCACGCACGCTCCATCTCGCGCTACGAGCACACGCCGCAGCCGCTGGTGCGCGCACGCCTGTCCTCCGTGGGCGAAGGCCTGCAGGTGCTGGTGTACTCGCCCGACAAGGCCGACCTGTTCGCGCGCATTTGCGGCTACTTCGACCGCGCCGGCTTCAACATCCAGGACGCGCGCGTGCACACGACCGACATCGGCTACGCGCTCGACACCTTCCAGATCATCGCCGGCCCCAATGCGCGCCACGAAGGCGTGCACTACCGCGACCTGATCGCTCTGGTGGAAACACAGCTGGCCGAAGCGCTTTCATCCGAGGCCCCACTGCACGATCCGATCAGGGGGCGCCTGTCGCGCCGGGTCAAGTCCTTCCCGATCCCGGCCCGCGTCAGCCTGCGCCCGGACGAACGCGGCCAGCGCTGGCTTCTCTCGGTATCGGCCAGTGACCGCTCGGGCCTGCTCTACGGCATCGCCCGCGTGCTGGCCCGCCACCAGGTCAATCTGCAACTGGCCAAGATCGACACCCTGGGCGAGCGGGTGGAAGACACCTTCCTGCTGACCGGCCCCACGCTGCGGCAGGACCGCGTGCAACTCGCGCTCGAAACCGAGCTGCTGGAGGCGCTCAGCGCCTGAGATGTTTCACGCTCTGTCACATCCTGACGCGCCATTACAACGACACAGGGTTTCCAGCAGTCCGTAAAGTTTTGTCGGCTTCGCTCCGGTGTTCGCGGTGTGCGGCGCCAGCGAGCAAATCCCGGCCCACAGGCCTCAGGCAGGCTCTTTCGGATCCAGGAGGATCTCGAGCTGGGCGATCTGGTCGCGCAGCAGCAAGCGCCGTTTTTTGAGGCGCCGCAAGGCCAATTCGTCGATCGGGTGCTGCTGGCCGGCACGGTCGATCAGGCTGTTCAGATCGGCGTGCTCGATGCGCAGCTCGATCAGGAGACGTTGGGGAGAATGCAGGTTTTCTTGCATCAGAGGTGCCAAAAGACCACCGGAAGGCCATCGAAAGGCCGTCCAAGGGGCCCACTCTAGGGGGATAAGGCCCCTTTCCGCCGGCAAAGAGGGGACCAAACGGCATTATAGTTTTCCCCATGAGCACCCCAGCTTCCAGCTATCGTCTTGTGGCGGCCACCGGCCTGCACCGGGGCGACCGGCTGTACCAACAAGACCAGGTCGAGATCCTCCCCCACCCCCGCGTCTCCGGATGCCTGATGGGCGTGGTGGCCGACGGCATGGGCGGCAAGAGCGGCGGCCGCAAGGCAGCCGACCAGGTCATCCTCACCGCGCGGCAGATTTTCGAGCGCTACATCCCCGCCAAGGACGACTCGGTGTCTTCGCTGGAGCAGTTGGTCCAGGAAGCCCACCTGATGATCAAGCTGACGGCCATCGCCTTCGAGGAAGAGCCGCACAGCACGCTGGCCGCCTTCATCGTGAACCCGGACCGCAGCGCCACCACGGTGCACGCTGGCGATTCCCGCGTCTACCACTTCCGCGAATCGGACGTGGTGTTCCGCACCCAGGATCACTCCTTCGTGCAGCGCCTGATCAACGAAGGCCAGCTCACCGAGGAAGAAGCCAACACCCACCCGCAGTCCAACTTGCTGACGGGCTGCCTGGGCACCCAGGCCGATCCGCCGCTGGCCACGCACTACATCGACCAGCTGCAGATCGGCGACACGCTGATGGCCTGCAGCGATGGCCTGTGGCACTACTTCACCCCGCGCGAGCTGGGCGCCATCGTGCAGACCCTGCCGCCGCGCGAGGCGGCCGAGATGCTGGTGAGCAAGGCCCGCCACCGTGCCCGTGGGGGCGGCGACAACCTGTCGGTCGCGCTGGTGCGCGTCGAAGCCGGCGCCTGATTCCTTTCAGGCGTTCAGCCGGAAGCCTCGCGGCTCAGGTCAGCGAGGTGTCGACCACCCGGCGTTCCTCGCTCAGGTATTCCTTGGACTGCATCTCGTTGAGACGCGAAACCGTGCGCGGGAACTCGTGCGCGAGCGGGCCTTCCAGGTAGAGCTGCTCGGGCGGCACGGCCGCCGAGATCACCAGCTTGCAGCGCCGGTCGTAGAGCACGTCCACCAGCCAGGTGAAGCGCCGCGCCTCCGAAGCCAGGCGCACCGGCATCTGCGGCACGTCGCTCAGCAGGATGGTGTGGAACTGCGAGGCCAGCTCCAGGTAGTCGTTCTGCGAGCGCGGGCCGCCGCACAGCGTGTTGAAGTCGAACCAGACCACGCCACCGGCGCGGCGCTTGGCCTTGAGCACGCGGTGCTCGATGCTCAGTGACGGATCCTGGTCGGCGGTCTCGGCCAGCTTGTCGAACACCTCGGTCATGCGCGCGTGGGCGTGCTCGTCCAGCGGCGTGAGGTAGAGGTTGGCCAGCTCCAGCGTGCGGCGGCGGTAGTCGTTGCCGCTGTCCACGTTGATCACCTCAAGATGGCTCTTGAGCAATTCGATGGCCGGCAGGATGCGGTCGCGGTGCAGGCCGTTCGGGTAGAGCTGGTCCGGGTGGAAGTTCGAGGTGGTGACGATGCTCATGCGGTGGCGGAACATCGCGTCCAGCAGGCGGTGCAGGATCATCGCGTCCGTCACGTCGGCCACGTGGAACTCGTCGAAGCAGATCAGGCGGTGCTTGCGCGACATGCGCTTGGCCAGCACCTCCAGCGGGTCGGCCACGCCCTTGAGCTCATGCAGCTGACGGTGCACCTCGCGCATGAACTCGTGGAAGTGCAGGCGCGTCTTGCGCTCCAGCGGCACCGCCTGGAAGAAGCAGTCCATGATGAAGCTTTTGCCGCGCCCCACCCCACCGTACATGTACACGCCCTTGGGCAAGGGTGGGTAGCGCAGCATCTTGGTCAGCGCGTTGGAGCGCTGCGCCTTGTAGCCGGCCCATTCGTCCTGGCAGCGCTGCAGGGCCGCGATGCCGAGCAACTGCGCATCGTCCGCCTTGTAGCCACGCTCCGCGAGGCTTTTCTTGTAGAGCTCGGTGACGGAGATGGCGTAGTCAGGCATGAAGGTTCAAGCGGCAATCGCGGCAACAGTCGCAGCAAACAGGGCACAAAGAAAAGGGGCAGCCAGGCCGCCCCTTGCCGATGCTCGCCCAGCGCGGGGCGAAAGATCAGAAGTTTAAGGTGCGCTTGTCCACCGCGAGTGCGGCTTCCTTGGTCGCCTCGCTCAGGCTGGGGTGGGCGTGGCAGATGCGGGCGATGTCTTCGGCGCTGGCCTTGAACTCCATGGCCACCACGGCCTCGGAGATCAGCTCACTGGCCATCGGGCCGATGATGTGCACGCCCAGGATCTCGTCCGTCTTGGCGTCGGCGATGAACTTCACGAAACCGGTGGTGTCGCCCAGGGCACGCGCGCGCCCGTTGGCAATGAAGGGGAAGGAACCGGCCTTGTAGGGCCGGCCCTCCGCTTTCAACGCCTGCTCGGTTTTGCCGACCCAGGCGATCTCCGGGCTGGTGTAGATCACCCAGGGAATCGTGTTGAAGTTGACGTGGCCATGCTGGCCCGCGATGCGCTCGGCCACCGCCACGCCCTCTTCTTCTGCCTTGTGCGCCAGCATGGGGCCGCGCACCACATCGCCAATCGCCCACACATTGGACAGGTTGGTCTTGCAGTCGTCATCCACCACGATGGCACCGCGTTCATCGAGCTTCAGGCCCACGGCCTCGGCGTTCAGACCGTTGGTGTTGGCGGTGCGGCCGATCGAGATGATCAGCTTGTCGACCTCGAGCTTCTGCTCGGCGCCCGCTGCATCCGTGTAGCTCACGGTCACGCCCTTCTTGGCGGCCTTGACCTCGCTGATCTTCACGCCCAGCTGCAGCTTCAGGCCCTGCTTGGTCAGCACCTTCTGGGCCTCCTTGGCCACTTGCTCGTCCACGGCGGCCAGGAAGGTCGGCAGCGCTTCGAGGATGGTCACTTCCGCACCCAGGCGGCGCCACACCGAGCCCATTTCCAGGCCGATCACGCCGGAGCCGATCACGCCCAGCTTCTTGGGCACGTCGCCGATGCTGAGGGCGCCGTCGTTGGACAGGATCTGCTTCTCGTCGAAAGGCGCACCGGGCAGCGCGCGGGCGTTCGAGCCCGTGGCGATGATGATGTGCTTGCCGGTCAGCGTGGCGGGCTTGTCGCCGGTCACGTCGATCTGGTAGTTGCCGTCAGCGGCCTTCGTGAAGGCGCCACGGCCGTGGAAGAAGGTCACCTTGTTCTTCTTGAACAGGAACAGGATGCCGTCGTTGTTCTGTTTGACCACCGTGTCCTTGCGGCCGATCATCTTGGCGATGTCCAGGCTCAGGCCCTGCACGCCGATGCCGTGCTCGGCGAAGTGGTGGCTGGCGTGGTCGTAGTGCTCGGACGACTGCAGCAGCGCCTTCGAGGGGATGCAGCCGACGTTGGTGCAGGTGCCGCCCGGTGCGGGGCCGCCCTTGCTGTTCTTCCATTCGTCAATACAGGCGACCTTGAAGCCCAGCTGGGCCGCGCGGATGGCGGCGATGTAGCCGCCGGGGCCCGCGCCGATGACGATGACGTCGAATTGATTGTCGGACATGGTGTGGTGTGCGTCAGGTTGGTTGCGTGGCTTCGGGCAAGTTCAGCGGCACATGCTCACTGGCCTTGTTCAGGCACGAAGATCCACAGCAAAACGTAAATCAGGAGGCCCGCGCCCCAGAACAAAAACAGCAGCGTGAAGGCCAGGCGCCAGACCCAGGACTCGATCCCCGTCAGTTGCGCCACGCCGCCGCAGATGCCGCCCAGCCACCGGTCTTCGGTGGAGCGGCGCAGGCGCTGCACCGCGTTGCCGATGTCGCCATCGCTTGCGGTGCCAGCGGCTGCCGGCTGAGGCGCATGCGCCGTGGCGATCAGGCGCGCCTTGGCTTGCTGGAACTCTTCGGCGCTCAGCACGCCGCGCTCTTGCAGCGCGGCCAGGCGTTCGAGTTCATCGGCAAGTGACATGGCGTGCTCCTTGAAAGGAGGCTTGCAGCCGTTTTGCAGGTCCGAGCGAGCCCTTGTGAGGCCCGCCCGGCCGCAAAACAGTGCAAACAGGGGGTCAGGTGGTCAACAGGTAAGGCGGTTGGCAAACGGCTCGATCAGATGTCGAACAGCAGGCGGGCCGGGTCTTCCAGCGCTTCCTTCATGGCGACCAGGCCCAGCACGGCTTCGCGGCCGTCGATGATGCGGTGGTCGTAGGACATGGCCAGGTAGTTGATCGGGCGAATCACGATCTGCCCGTTCTCGACCACGGCGCGGTCCTTGGTGGCGTGCACGCCCAGGATGGCCGATTGAGGCGGGTTGATGATCGGGGTGGACAGCATCGAGCCGAACACGCCGCCGTTGGAGATGGAGAAGGTGCCGCCGGTCAGCTCTTCCAGGCCGAGCTTGCCGTCGCGGGCCTTCACGCCGAACTCGGCGATCTTCTTCTCGATCTCGGCGAAGGTCATCTGGTCGACGTTGCGCAGCACCGGCACCACCAGGCCACGGGGCGAGCCCACGGCCACGCCGATGTCGAAGTAGCCGTGGTAGACGATGTCGTTGCCATCGACCGAGGCGTTGATGACCGGGTATTTCTTGAGCGCATGCACCGCGGCCTTCACGAAGAAGCTCATGAAGCCCAGCTTGACGCCGTGCTCCTTCTCGAACTTCTCCTGGAACTTCTTGCGCATCTCCATCACCGGGGCCATGTTCACTTCGTTGAACGTGGTCAGGATGGCGTTGGTGGCCTGCGACTGCAGCAGACGCTCGGCCACGCGGGCGCGCAGGCGGCTCATCGGCACGCGCTGCTCGGGGCGGTCGGCCAGGTTGGCCGTGCCGGCGGGCGCCTGCACGGCGGGCAGCGAGGTCGAGGGCACGCCGGTGGGGATGGCCGGGGCCGGTGCGGCGGCCGCGGGCTTGGCGGCAGGTGCGCCGGAGGCCAGAGTGGCCAGCACATCACCCTTGGTGACGCGGCCGTCCTTGCCGGTGCCGCTGACCTGGCCAGCCGTCAGGTTGTTGTCGGCCAGCAGCTTGGCGGCGGCGGGCATGGCGACGTCGCTCTTGCTGCCGCCAGCGGCAGGCGCGGCGGCGGCCGGTGCGGCTGCAGGCGCAGCGGCCGGAGCCTCGATGGCCTTGACCGGCAGCGGGCTGACGGCCTCGGAGCCTTCGGTGTCGATGCGGGCGATGACTTCATCGCTGGTGACCGTGTCGCCGTCGTTCTTGACGAGCTGGGCCATCACGCCGGCGGACGGTGCGGGCACCTCCAGCACGACCTTGTCGGTTTCGATCTCGATGATGATTTCATCGGCGGCCACGGCTTCGCCGGGACGCTTCTTCCACTGCAGCAGGGTGGCCTCGGCCACGGACTCGGACAGCTGGGGGACTTTGACTTCGATGATTGCCATGATGTGTTCTCCGGGGGACCTCCGCGTCGTCCGCCTCACCTGGCCCGCTGGCTCGTCATGGAGCCGCGCGCGGGCCGACAGGTGATGGCGTCACACGGTGATCGCCATAAACCTGTTATTTGGTGAGGACGAAGCCCTTGAGCTTGGCGAAGGCCTGGTCCAGCAGGGCTTTCTGCTGTTCCTGGTGGAGGTGCGCGTAACCCACGGCCGGCGATGCCGAGGCCGGACGGCCCGCATAACCCAGCTTCTGGCCATCGACCATGTTCTCGTGGATGTAGTGCTGCACGAAGAACCAGGCGCCCTGGTTCTGAGGCTCGTCCTGGCACCACACCAGCTCGCTCAGGTTCGGGTACTTCTTGATCTCGGCCGCGAACGCCTTGTGCGGGAACGGATAGAGCTGTTCCACACGGATGATGGCGGTGTCGGTGGCCTTCTTCTCGGCGCGCTTCTTGACCAGGTCGTAATAGACCTTGCCCGAGCAGCACACCAGGCGCTTGACCTTGCTGGCGTCGATGGTCTCGTCGACCTCGGAGATCACGGTGCGGAACTCGCCCTTGGTGAACTCGGTCAGCGGCGAGGTGGCGTCCTTGTTGCGCAGCAGCGACTTGGGGGTCATGATGACCAGCGGCTTGCGGAACATGCGCACCATCTGGCGACGCAGCACATGGAAGATCTGGCTGGCCGAGGTCGGCTGCACGATCTGCATGTTGTTGTCGGCGGCCAGCTGCATGAAGCGCTCCAGGCGGGCCGAGCTGTGCTCGGGGCCCTGGCCTTCGTAGCCGTGCGGCAGCATCAGCGTCAGCCCGTTGGAGCGTCCCCACTTCACTTCGCCGGAGGCGATGAACTGGTCGATCACCACCTGGGCGCCGTTGGCGAAGTCGCCGAACTGGGCTTCCCAGATCACCAGGGTGTTCGGATCGGCGCTGGCGTAGCCGTATTCGAAGCCCAGCACCGCCTCTTCGGACAGGATGGAGTCGATGACGACGAACGGGGCCTGGTTGTCGGCCACGTGCTGCAGCGGGATGTAGGTGCCGGTGTCCCACTTCTCGCGGTTCTGGTCGTGCAGCACCGAGTGGCGGTGGGTGAAGGTGCCACGGCCGCAGTCTTCACCCGAGAGGCGCACCGGGTAGCCCGAGGCCACCAGCGAGGCGAAGGCCATGTGCTCGCCCATGCCCCAGTCGACGTTGATCTCGCCGCGGCCCATGGCAGCGCGGTCATCGACTACCTTCTGCACCAGGGGGTGAGGCTTGAAGTCCTGAGGCACCGTGGTGATGCGCTCGGCCAGGCGGCGGAACTCCGCCAGCGGCAGCGCGGTGTCGGCGCTGTCGGTCCACTTCTTGCCCAGGTAGGGCGTCCAGTCGACGGCGTACTTGCTCTTGTAGTTGGTCAGCACCGGATCGACCGTGTGCTTGCCGGCTTCCATCGCGGCGCGGTAATCCTTGACCATCTGGTCCGGCACCTCGGGCGCGAGCGTGCCACCGGCCACCAGGCGGTCGGCGTACACCTTGCGGGTGCCGGGGTGGGCCGCGATCTTCTTGTACATCAGCGGCTGGGTCATGGACGGCGTGTCCTGCTCGTTGTGGCCCAGCTTGCGGAAGCAGACGATGTCGACGACGACGTCCTTGTTGAACTCCTGGCGGTAGTCCAGCGCGAGCTGCGTGGACAGCACGACCGCTTCAGGATCATCGCCGTTGACGTGCAGCACCGGCGCTTCGATCATCTTGACCACGTCCGTGCAATACAGCGTCGAGCGGCTGTCGCGCGGGTCGGAGGTGGTGAAGCCGATCTGGTTGTTGATGACGATGTGGACCGTGCCGCCCGTGTAGTAGCCACGGGTCTGGGCCAGGGCCAGTGTCTCCATCACGACGCCCTGGCCTGCGAAGGCGGCGTCGCCGTGCACCTGCACGGGCAGGACCTGGTCGCCTTCCTTGTCGCCACGGCGATCAAGGCGCGCCTTGACCGAGCCTTCGATCACCGGGTTGACGATCTCGAGGTGCGAGGGGTTGAACGACAGCGACAGGTGGACGGGGCCGCCGTCGGTCGTGACGTCGCTCGAGAAGCCCTGGTGGTACTTGACGTCACCGGCGGGCAGGTTCTCGGGGGCGGTGTGTTCGAACTCCTGGAACAGGTCTTTCGGTTCCTTGCCCAGGGTGTTGACCAGCACGTTCAGTCGGCCGCGGTGGGCCATGCCGATCACGATCTCCTGCACGCCCTTTTCGCCACCGCGCTGGATGAGTTCGTCCATCGAGGCGATGAAGCTTTCGCCGCCTTCGAGCGAAAAGCGCTTCTGCCCGACGTACTTGGTGTGCAGGAAACGCTCGAGGCCTTCGGCGGCCGTCAGGCGTTCCAGGATGTTCTTCTTCTTTTCGGCGCTGAAGGTGGGCTTGGAGCGGATGCTTTCCAGCTTCTCCTGCCACCACTTCTTCTCGTCCGGGTCGGTGATGTGCATGTACTCGGCGCCGATGCTGCCGCAGTACGTCTCACGCAGGGCCTGCACGATCTCGCGCAGGGTCATCTGCTCGGCCTTGGTGAAGTACGTGTTCGTGGCGCTGAACGTGATGTCCATGTCGGACTCGGTCAGGTCGTAGAACGCGGGCTCGAGCTGAGGGATCTTGGGGCGTTCCTGGCGCTTGAGCGGATCGAGGTCCGCCCAGCGGGAGCCGAGGAATCGGTAAGCGGCGATGAGCGATTGAACGTGAACCTGCTTGCGCGCCACGGCCAGATCAGCGCTGCTGGTCTTGACCATGAAGGCGTTGGCCTTGGCACGCTGGGCGAACGATTCGACCACGGGCGCATGGGCCACATCGCGGTGATCGGTGCCATCGGCGGCAGGGACGTTCTGGAGGGCGTCGAAGTAGGCGCGCCAGTTGTCTGGCACCGAACCGGGGTTGTCGAGGTAGGCCTCGTACAACTCTTCGACGTAGGGGGCGTTGCCCCCGAACAGGTACGAGTTCGACCTGAACTGCTGCATCATTTCGCTCACCTCACTCCTGGGTACCCCAGGACATTGGCTGGTTGAGAAACCTTCCGCGACACGGCTTGACCGGTTGGCGGATTGCGACCCGCCTTGCTGACTTCTGAAGAATCTCCAGCAAGGGCGACGGGAAGGGTCGGAAAAACCGCAGTCACTGTATCACTGATCCTTACAGCCTGCCATGCACGGGTTCGGAATTTATGAAACCCAGGCGACATTGAAGGGGAAGTGTTCAGGCCGCGGTCATGAAAAAAGCCGGGCAGTGCCCGGCTTTGTCTTGTTCGGCTCAGCCGAAGTTCTTGGCTGCGAACTCCCAGTTCGCCAGGTTGTTGAGGAAGGTTTCAACGAACTTGGGACGGGCGTTGCGGTAGTCGATGTAGTAGGCGTGTTCCCACACGTCGATGGTCAGCAGGGCCGTGTCGGCGGTGGTCAGCGGGGTGCCGGCAGCGCCCGTGTTGACGATGTCCACGGTGCCATCGGGCTTCTTAACCAGCCAGGTCCAGCCGGAACCGAAGTTGCCGACGGCCGACTTGGTGAAGGCTTCCTTGAAGGCATCGAAGCTGCCCCACTTGGCATTGATCGCATCGGCCAGCTTGCCGGTGGGCGCGCCGCCGCCGTTGGGCTTGAGCGAATTCCAGAAGAAGGTGTGGTTCCACACCTGGGCCGAGTTGTTGTAGATGCCGCCGCTGGACTTCTTGATGATCTCTTCCAGGGGCAGGTTCTCGAACTCGGTGCCCGGGATCAGGTTGTTGAGGTTCGTGACGTAGGCCTGGTGGTGCTTGCCGTAGTGGTACTCGAAGGTCTCCTTCGAGATGTGGGGGGCCAGCGCGTCCTGCGCGAAC